>JANYDN010000045.1 GCA_025363585.1 Verrucomicrobiota bacterium
CGGCGCCTTTGCCTATCCGGACGACACCCAGCGTTGGGGCCTTGCCCGGTTGGCCCAAGACGGGCGTTGGGAGATGCTCGCCGACGGCATCGGTACGAACCTACCGGACGACCGACGCGTCGCCCTGGGCCAATTGCTGCCCTTTCTTTCGCTCGGCACCGACGGCACCCGCATCGCCATTGGCGGCGGCTTCAGCCGGATCAAAGACGTCGGCGCGTCGGGGATCGCCGAGTGGGACGGGCAGCATCTTGCAAGCTTGGACGATGGCGGCGGTGCCGGGTTGTATGGCCTGTGGTCGGGCTGTGACGCGCTGGCCATTGGTGACACGAATCTATTTGCCGCAATCTCAAATAGCGGGGGCGCGCAGGCAGGCGGCGTGGTCGTCAATGGGCTTGCCCGTTGGGACGGACAACAATGGTCGGCCCTCGGCGCGGGCGTGCGGGTTCGGGATGATACCTCCGGAATTCTCGGAAGCGGCCAGGTCACCGCGTTCGCCCACGCCTCGGGCCGCCTTTATGTCGGTGGCAATTTCGGGATCGCCGGCGAGGACTATGCGAACAACGTGGCCTCTTGGGACGGCAACCAGTGGACCGCCCTCGGCACGGGAGCGCACAATGGGATCGAATACCCGGGCGCCCACGGTTTCACCGCGAACGGTTCCCCTGTCCATGCGATCACCGTGAACGGGCCAGACATTTTTGTGGCCGGGGAGTTTTCGCTCGCCGGCGGAATTCCCGCGAATTCCATCGCCCGGTGGGACGGTAATAAATGGTCCACCCTCGGCGGCGGACTGGCGCCCATTGGGAACCGTCAAGCGGCCGCACTCGGGATGGCGATGGGATCGGACGGCCTGTATGTCGGCGGTGTCTTCGAGCAAGCGGGGGGCGTCGACTCGCGGAACATCGCCCGTTGGGACGGGGCCGCCTGGCATTCGGTCGGCGGTGGTGTTGGTGACTTCCAAGTGAATGCGGTCGAGGCCCACAACGGACAAATCTATATCGCGGGGATGTTCACGTCCGTTGGCTCCGTCCCGGCCGATGGCGTGGCGCGCTGGAATGGCACGGAGTGGATCGGTTATCCGGCCCGGGCGGCGGTGCCCGGCGGCCCGCCCGCGTACCTGACCACCGGCCGGCACCTGGCGTTCGACGGGGATGACTTGTACGTCGCCGGACAGTTCACGCCCACCGATGGAACGCCCGGGCCCATCCAAGGGATCGCGCGCTGGACCGCCGGCGGATGGGTCCTGCTCGGTGTGGGCATCAGGTCGGCACTCCTCGGCCCGGAGTTTGGCGGCATGGTCATCGTTGGGAAGTCCCTGTATGTCGGCGGGCACTTCGATACCGCCGGCAACCGGTTGTCCGCCGGCATCGGCCGATACAATCTGGCGAACGATTTCACGCGGCCATACATCGATTCGGTGGCGATCCGGGCCGGCGGAGTCCTGCGCTGCACGGCCATCAACGTCTTCGGCGATACCGCGGTTTTGGAAGCAAGCGGGGATTTTTCCGGATGGCTCCGTCTCGCGACCAATTCGGTCGCCGGGCAAGGCGTGACCTTTGACGACCCGTTGTCCGCCTCCTCCTCCCACCGCTTCTACCGGGTGGTCGTGCCGTAGCGATCGTGTCGTAGCCAAATGGAGGGCAATAGGCGCTCGGCGGGGCAACGGTGGAAACACAACGGTGTCCTGGGGTTATTCAAGAGTAAGCATGCCGATAGCTTGCATTCCCTGTATTAGGCGGCTGGCGGCATCGGTCGGGGCGGGAAATGATTTTCGAACCCAATATCCAACCGGGAGGGTCCAAATTCCGGCCGCACACCCCCCTGTAAGCCCCGCCGTGGAGTTATACGCCCGACCGTGGCGTCTTTTCGCCCGAATTGCCCGGACCCTCCGCGAGATCCACGGGGAGGACATCGCCCGCTCCACCTTCTTCGACGGCCTTCACAACATCCGCCGCCGCGACGTGTTGGCCGATCTCAACGCCGGGCTCGTCCTCCGCCACAAGGACGCGCAACCGGACCTTCTGGCCGCCTTACCCGCGCTGGCGGGCGTGCCGGTCTTCGCCGTCGACGGGCATCACGTCGAGCACGCGGTGCGGGAGGAAAAGGTCGAGCGGAAGCGGGAGGGCCAGGTCGCCGATCGCGAGCGCCGGGCCCGGGCGGCGGGACGCAAGGTGCCCGCGGTGCAAAAGCTCCTGCCGGTGGCGGTGCAATTGACCGCGCAGTATATCCGGTCGATTCGAAACGGAATCCTTGTCGGGATGCGCTGGATCGAGGCCCTGCGACATCTGCGGGCCTCGATGATGGCTTATCTTTAGATCCCCCGGACACCGTTGCGGGACTACCTCCATGAGTTCGCGCCGCAGTTGTTCCAGTAAGGATAACAATCGGGGCGAGGGGGCGATGCGCCCGATCGCCCTGGGACGCCGGAACTGGCTGCATCCGGGCGAAGAGACCGCCGGGCCGAAAATCGCCGCGATCATCTCCATCGTGGAGACCCGTCGTCGCCTCGACGTGCGGCCCCGGGAGGATCTGGCCGACGTCCTCCCCCAACTCGGCGCCGGGCCCATCACCCGGGTGGACGAACTGACGCCGTCCGCCTGGAAGGCCGCGCGCACTCGCTGACACCCGGCCAGGTTGCCACCGCCTGCCGCCACTCAAAGCCGTCCTTCCCCAGACGGATACGCACAAACGCTATGACATCTATGCACTCATCGGACAGGGGTGGCCGGCGTGACGCTTACGATTGGCCTCCCATCACCCGCAAATCCACGTGAGGAGGTGGACATCTATGTTACCCCGTGCTTGCATTTCGCACCATATTGCGTACATCCATACTCGACTATGAAGCCCATTCGCATTTTGATATTGGCCGCCTCTGCAACTCTTTTCCTTGTCCGCTCAACGGCTCAAGTATTCGGATTTTCGGCGAACACGACCGGCCACTCCGATCCGTTTACTGTTAATGGAGGCGCGGTTCCAGTGCCGACGTTTGCTTCATTTGCAGGATCCTCGACCATCGATCCGGTGACGGGAACAATTTCCCTATCGGGCACTGTCAATGAATCGGCTGTCAGTAGATCGCGGTCCTACAGCGCAAGCCTTACCACGTCCGTTTTCGTTCATAACCCATTTCCTATTCCGGGTGGCCATACGGTCACCACCACCATCACCGATGTTCTGGAAGTCTCTGTGAGCTACGATTCCCTTTCAAAATCCGTCAGTGGAACCTCCATTGCGCCCTCCTATTTGGGAGGGGACAGATATCGTGTGCCCCTGTCCTTCGCCGGGAATGTGCCGGTGAGTTTGACCTACACGCTCACTGAGGACGGCACCTTTATTTCAAGCCACACGCTAAAATACATGCAGAGCGTGTCACTGGGACTGACCGTCGACGTGACAAACTACCCTTCATCCGTCGAGTTTTCCGCATTTGTGGACAACAGCGGACCGGACTACTCAAGCACCTATATTGTTGCGCCGAGCGGCAATTCTTTCCTTCTCCAAACGGTTCCCGAACCTTCTGAATACATGGTTGTTTTTGGAACGATCTGCATGGGCACGGGGATGTTTCTTCGTCACCGCCGAAATACCAGCAAGGGGATGTGACCCCTTCGCGCATACGAGCAACACGATGGTAAGGCTTTGCCTCGCCACGGTGGAACGCCGCGTGGGGGCACGCGGCCTACAGGCTGGGCCGACTTTGGTTGACGCGCAGGCGCCGCCGCGGGAAGTGCGGTGGGAATGCCTTGGAGGGAGCCACGCTGCTTTCGTCGCCAACTCGGCTCTTGCCATAAACCGGTGTGGCGGCCTCCGAGGCCTTCCCACCGCACTTCCCGCGACCGCGGGACGCTTCGCGCGGGGGAGGGACGGGCGCCCCGCGGTGACTACGGACTGGCCTTGGAACCGGGTTTTCGCAAAACTCGCCCATCGTGACTCCGGAGGAATCCCCGACGCACCCAACCGCCGACGAAGCACCGCTGCAGCCGGCGGACCGCGAGGCGGCCCACCAGTTCCTGACCGAGCTTCGCACGCGCATCGCCACGCAGCCTTTGCCCTACCAGCACGGTGTCGAGTCGCGCGCGCTGGAGAGCCTTTTCGAGGTGTTCGGACAGGCGCGCGCCGCGATCAAGGACAACCCCGGTTGCGAGACCTTCGCGCGCGAGACGACCGCGATGCTCAACGTGCTGCTGCGGCCGTTGACCGCGAAGTGGCATCGCGCGCTCGAGGAAGGCCGCCTCGCGAGCCGCGATGGCGCGGATGAATTCCGCGGCGAGCTCCAGGAAGTCCAGGTCGGCCTGCGCGCCTTCGCGGGCCGCCTCCATCGGATCGCATACGGCGAATCCCATGCCGACGAGTTGACCCCGGAGGTCATGGACTCGTCGGATCTCGACGAGCTCTTCGCGCCGGTCCAGTTCGGCGTGGTGCCCCACTCGAAGGAAGCGCTGCGATGGGCGGCCAACATCGCGCGGGACGAGGGCGAGGCGGTGGCACGGCGCCGCGAGTCGTCGGGCCGATCCGCGGTCGCACCCGGCATGGACGCCATCGGGCTGGCGTTGTCGGGCGGCGGCATCCGGTCCTCGACGTTCGGGCTGGGCGTGGTGCAGGTCCTGGCGCAGCGGGGATTCCTGCGCGAGTTCGATTTCCTCTCCACGGTTTCCGGCGGGGGTTATACCGGGACGTTCCTCACGCGGAATCTCGGCAACGGCGAGCCGCTGTCGGAAGTGGCCGGGCCGCGCGGGCCCGATCCCTGTCCGGTGCGCTACGTGCGGCTGCACGCCAAATTCATATCGGCGTATAATATCCGGGAGGCGTGGGCGATGATGACGGCGTCGCTCGCGGGACTGGTGCTGAACCTGTCGGCGCCCTTGCTGGTGATCGTGTTGTTGGCGGTCGCGGCCGGCCGGTTCGGCGACGCGTTCGCCGCGGTGCGCCCGGCGGTGATGGCGGGCTGCGGGGTTCTTTCGTTCCTGGCGATGCTTGGCTACGGGATCGGGATCCGTTGCGGCAAGAAGGCCGCGAACCGATCGGGCTGGATCCTCGCCGGGTCGCTGGCATTGACGGCGGTCATCGGTGCGGGATGGGCGTTCGAGGTCGTCGGCGCCCGCTTGCTTGGGGTCATCCGCGAACATTGGCGGATCTCGGGTGGCATAGGCACGGTGGTCGCCGCGTTGGTGGCGGGAGTCCCGACCGCCATCCGTTTCCTCCCGGTATTGAAGAACCCGAAGGGCCGCGAATTCGTCCTGAAGGGGGCGCTCGTGCTGGCGGGGCTCGTCGTGCCGGTGTCGGGCGTGCTGCTCTTCTATCTATTGTCCGACATGGCCAAGGGAAACGCGGCGGTGTTCCTGGTGGTGGCGGCGTTCCTGGCGGGCGTGAGCTTCTTCGTGCTGAACGTCAACCTGACGTCGCCGCACCGGATGTACCGGGGCGGGTTGGCCAAGACGTTCGTCCGCCGGTGCGAGGGCGAGACCTCGGAGGTGCCGCTGACGGACATCAATCCGGCCGGCACCGCGCCGTATCACCTGATCAACGCCACGGTCAACGTGCCGTCCAGCGAGAACACCGCGCTCAAGGACCGCGGCTGCGACTTCTTCCTGTTCTCGAAGCATTGGGTGGGCTCGATGACGACCGGCTACGAGCGCACGGCACGATGGAAGGCCAACGGGGACGCGCTGGACCTGGCGACGGCGATGGCGGTGTCGGGCGCGGCGTTCGCGCCGCACATGGGCTTGGGATCCAACCCGCTGCTGGCGTCGCTGATGACCTTGCTCAACGTGAGGTTGGGATTCTGGATCAAGAAACCTTCCGCCAAAAGCCAGTTCTCCGCCCCGGGCATCGCGTGCCTGTTGCGCGAGATGTCGGGCCTGGGGATGTCGGAACACCAGGCGTGGCTGCATCTTTCGGACGGCGGTCACATCGAGAACCTCGCGGTGTACGAACTGCTGCGGCGCCGCTGCAAATTCATCGTGTGCGTGGATGGCGAGGCGGACCCGAACTTCACCTTCCATGGGTTCATGACGCTGGTACGGCATGCCCAGATCGATTTCGGCATCCGCATCACGCCGCGGCTCGACGACCTCCGGCCGGATCCCGCGACGGGCCTGTGCAAGTCCCACTTCCACCTGTGCCGCGTCGAGTATCCGGGCGGTGATATAGGGTTGCTCCTTTATATTAAACTGTCGGTGACGGGCAACGAGGCGGAGTTGATCAAGCGGTACCGGATCACGCATCCGGAATTCCCGCACCAGCCGACGCTGGACCAGTTCTTCGACCAGGAGCAGTGGGAGTCCTACCGGCACCTGGGCGTGCACGCGTGCGAGGGAATGTTCCAGCCGTCGCTGATGGGCGGCGCGGATCCGGCGGATATTCCGGCGTGGTTCCGGCAATTGGCCCGCAGCACGATGGAACCGTCGTGATCCGGCGTCCTGGCGTACCCCGCAGGAGGTAGCCGTCCCGCGGGTGGCGTCTTGACTCGGCGGGCGTGGTCGTGGATTCAAGTTGGCATGGCTCCAACCTCCTCCCGGCCCCGCCGCCCTGCGGGGATCGCGCTGGCCGCCGTGGCGCTCGCCGCCCTGGTCGTGTTCGTCGCCGGACGCTGGCGCGACCGCGTCGCAACGGGAGCGCGAGGTCCTTCGCCGACGGTTGCCGCGGCCAACGTCACGCCGTCGTCGCGCGGGCAACGCGTGACGCCGGGTCCCGACACGAGAAGCGCGCTCGAGTTGTGGGAGGCCGTTCCGGCCGAGAATTCCGCCGCCGCGTTCCGCGAATGGGCCCGGACTTATATAATATCGGACGACGCCGCGAAGGCGGCCGCCGCCGAGGAAGGCGTGCGCCTGGCGACCGAGCGTCGGGCGATGTTGGCGCAGTTGATCCGGCTGGCGCCCGACGAGGCGCTGCGGAGCGCGGTGCCGGAGTCGGTGCGCGCGCAGTTGCCTCGGGCGGTGACGCGGCTCCTGGAGACACGCGTCGACGCGCGGGGCGATCTCGAGGTCACCGCGCGTTCGCCCGGGGACGAGCCGGCGGCGGGTCCCGCGGTCACGCGCGTGGCGACGATCGGAGGCCAGCAATATCAGGCCCATGTCTATGGCAGCCGCGAGGCGCAGCCGTCGCGCTGGAACCTGCCGCTGCACGGCATCGCGCTCGATGGCCGCCTCGCGCTGTCGGAACTTCCCGGACGCGTGTTGGAACCGGCGGAAGCCGCGGTCGTCAAGACGGCGGCCGCGGATCCGGTCTGCACGGTGTCGGGTCTTCCGAGCGCGTCGTTGGGTGCCCGGACGGTGGTGTTGTCGGGCACCGACTTTCATTTCTTCTGCGGGCGCGAGCACGCTTCGGCCCTGCTCGGTAGCCTGCAGCAACAGGAGGCGTTGTTGCCGCCGGCGTTCAACGCGCCGTTCAAGACGGCCGCGAACGCCGCGTCCGGCGGCAACGGAGTTTCCGCGCCCAATTTCCTTCCCGACGGCGATCCGAAATGGACCCGCGGCGTGAAGCGCGCGGTCGTGGTGCGGCTCCGGTTCAAGGGCGACGACCTGCACCAGATGAGCTACGAGGACTGCGCCGAGATGGTGAACCGCATCGACGAGCGCTGGAGCCAATGGTCGTACGGCCGGTGCCGGTTGCAGGCGGTGGGCAGCGGCTCGCACGTGACCGCGATGCTCGACCTCGACCAATATGATTTCGAATACACCGAGGACGACATCGGCGACATCTGGGACGCCGCGGAGGACTGGGCGGACGACCAGGGTTATTCGACGGATTCGTACGAACACCTGATCGTGATCGCGGGCAAGGCGGGATTCCGGCAGGTGGACACGGGGGAGGATTATCCGCCGCCGGTGACCTGGGGCGGGATCGGGCGCGTGGGCGGGCGCTACACGCTGATGCGCGTGACGGACACGACGGAGGAAGCGCGCATCGAGCGCAACACGCGGGTGTCGATGCACGAGCTCGGCCACAACCTGGGATTGGCGCACGCGTCGTCGCTGTTCACCACGCCGATCCCGCTGGCGACCGTGGGCAACGTGACGATCTATAAAACCGGCGAGGAATACGGCGATCCGTTCGACACGATGGGCCACGGGATCCAGGACTATAATGTCCGGTACAAGAACTGGCTGCACTGGCTGGACGACGGCGACGTGCCGGTGGCGTTGACGGAAGGACATTATATAATACACGAGCACGATCTCGGGGAGCGGGGCGGCGGGGCGCGCGGCTTGCAGGTCCCGTTCGCGCCGGCGCTGATGCTCTTCGACTCGCTGTTCGTGGAATACCGGCTGAACGACGCCTCGAAGCCGCTCTATGTCTCGGGACCGACCATCCGCCTGGGACTTAGCACCGGGCCCAAGGCTTATTATCTGGACGGGCGTCCGGAGACGCCGAACGACGGGTCGCTCAAGAACGATTTTGGGAACGTGGACGCGCAGTTGCCGCCGGGGCGGACGTTTTCATACGAGCGGTTCGGGCTGACGGTGCACGTGACGACGCTGTCGGCGGATCCGGATTCGGGCGAGGTGGAATTGATGGTGAAGTACGGGACGCCGCCGGGGAACAACGCGCCGACGGGCAATATCCTGCCGTGGTCGGGCGCGGCCACCGGGCAGACGGTGTATTTCACGGCGGACGCCTCGGATGCGGACGGCGACGACCTGGCATTCGCGTGGGAAGCGACGGAGTTCGCGGAGGTGATACCGGCGGACCCGACGATCGGCGTGACGTGGAACACGCCGGGGAGCAAGACGGTGACGTGCCGCGTGTCCGACATGCACGGCGGCGTGACGACGCTGCATTATACGGTGAACGTGGTCGTCAACCAGCCGCCGACACTGACGTTGGCGGCGACGGCGGCGACGGACGAGGACACGCCGGTGTCGATCAACTTCACGGTGTCGGACCCGACGCTGGACCCGAGCGCGATCACGACGACGGTGCTTTCCAGCAACCAGCCGGTGGTGCCGAAGGCCGGGGTGGTGATCACGCCGCTGGGCGGCGGCGGACGGAAGCTGACGGTGACGCCGGCGCCGAACCAGCACGGGTTGGTGCCGGTCTTCGTCACGGCGAGCGACGGGCAGTTGAAGGTGACGAAACGGATCGACGTGACGGTGCGGCCGACGACGCCCGGGACGACGTTGCTGGCGCAGGGGGCGGCGTGGAGTTACTGGGACGCGGCCACTGCTCCGGGCCACAACTGGACCGCCCTGGGATTCCGGGAGCAGGGTTGGAAGCGGGACACGGCGCGCTTTGTTTATAACCAGGGCCTGTTGACGCCGGCGAGTTGGACGGTGCTGTCCAACGTGCCGGGACGCGTCACGACCTATTATAGGACCACGTTCACGGCACCGGCGACGTTGACGGGTTCGCTCACGTTGAAGCTGCTGTGCGACGACGGGGCGGTGGTCTATCTGAACGGCGACGAGGTCTGGCGGCAGAACATGCCGCATGGAACGGTCACGCCGACGACGCGCGCGTCGCGGAGCATCGAGGGCAAGGAGGAAGGATTGTTCGTGATCGTCCCGCTTCCCAATGCCGCGATCAATGCCGGCGCGCTCAATACCATCGCGGTCGAGGTGCACGACGCGGGCGGATTGCTGGGCGGACGTGGCGGCGGGGACGTTTCCTTCGACGCGAGCCTGGCCATGCTGGACGCGCCCAAGGTGGGGCGCATGCCGAATCAAACCATGCCGGAGGACACGGTGCTCGGGCCCGTGGCGTTCTCGGCGTCCGATTCGGAATCCCCGCAGGGCGCGCTGGCGATCACGGGAACGTCGTCCAATCCGTCGGTCATTCCCGACGGGGGAATCTCGGTCTCATATAATCTGCTCCTGGGTTGGAGGTTCAAGATCGTGCCGGTCGTCAACGCCTCCGGGACGGCAGACATAACACTCGATGTAAGCGACGGATCGAGCCTGACGCGGCGGACGTTCACCGTGACCGTGACGCCGGTGAACGACCCGCCCGTGGTGGACCCGATCCCGTCGATGGCGACGGCGCTCGGGAAGATCCCGAAGTTGGTGCGGGTCCGCGTGACCGACGTGGACAACGATCCGGCGACGCTCCAGGTGCAGGCCAAGAGCGCGAACCCGGCGGTGGTGAAGGACGCGGGCATCGAGGTGTTGCCCGGTTCGACGCCGGACGAGCGGTGGCTGCGGATCACGCCGGTTCCGGGCGTGTTCGCGGACGCGACGATCACGGTGACGGCGAGCGACGGGAGCCTCGGCGGATCGACGTCGTTCCTGTTCCGGGTCAGCGAGCAGGTCCCGGCGTCGTCGGTGAATATCCCGTTGGTCGAGAGCGGGGCCACGTGGCGGTATTGGGCGGACACGTTGCCGCTGGACCCGCGGGGTGGCCCGGTGGATTGGACGAGCCCGGCGTTGTCCGACCGCGCGTGGCCATTCGGAACGACCCCGCTGGGCTACGAAGGAACCGCGAAATCTACGGTGCCGTCGTTGCCGCTGCGCGTGACGACTTATTTCCGCCGGTCGTTTTCCATCCCGGACCGGTCGGTACTTTCGAAGCTTCATATAAGACTGCTGCGGGACGACGGCGCGGTGGTTTATCTCAACGGGACGCGGATCTATACGAGCAACATGCCGCGTGGAACGCCGGCGGCGTCCACGCTCGCGTCGACCGACATCTCGGGATTGGCGGAACAGATATGGGTCGAGTCGGATCTCGACTTGGCCGCCGCGGTGAACGGGCGCAACCAACTCGCGGTGGAGATCCACCAGTCGTCGGTGCCGACGGCGCTGGCGCGGGGCGACCTGACGTTCGATCTGGAATTGCAGGGAATACCGGCGGCGACGGGCGACGAGGACGCATTGGTGCCGCAGGGCGATGCTTGGTCGTATTGGGACGACGGGCAATATCCGGGGGACGCGTGGCGCGACGGGATTTTCCCTGCGACGGGATGGCCCGAGGGATTGGCGCGATTCGGGTTCGGGGTCGGCGGGATCACGACGGTGCTGGCCGATGGCTCGCCCGGGTTCCGTCGCCCGTCGGTTTTGTTGCGCCATCTCTTCGACGTGGCGGAGCCGTCCTTCTACTCGACGTTGCACCTCATATCGCAGCGCGACGACGGCATCGTGGTTTATATCAACGGCGTTCGCGTACTGAACGACAACATGTCGACCGCGGCGACTTATAGCGACTGGGCGCTGGGCGGGGTGGAAGCGGCGGAGCGGACCAAGTGGCGCCACCATTTGCTCGATCCGAAGCTGTTGGTGCGCGGCCGGAACCTCATCGCTGTCGAAGTGCACCAGGCGTACTCGGACGGCACGGACATGAACTTCGACGCGCAACTGTCGGGAACGGTCGGTCCCGCGGCGCCGCCATTGTTCATCCGGGGCACGCCGGACGGGCACGAGTTGTCGTGGCCCGCGGCGTTCGAGCACTGGACGGTGCAGGGCGCGACGTCGTTGTCGGCGGCGGACTGGGGGCCGTTGTCGCCGACCAAGAGCAGCATCGACGGCTGGATCCACGCGGTGGTACCGCCGGCGGCGGTGGACGGCGAGCGGTTCTATCGTTTGATGGGGCCGTGACGGTTCTTCCGCTTTACCGCCGCCGGTGCTTCGGGTTTCCTGCGCCCGGTGACGCTGGAGACCAACATCGGTGCGGCGGGATCCGAAGGGACGCCGCTGGAGGAATTCCGCCGTCGGATCGCCGAGAACGACGCGTGGATCCGCCGCGCGCGTCTCGACGACGGGCGGGCGATCGCTTCGGCGCGTTCGGCGATCTACACGGACCTCGCGTCGCGATGGGCGTCCGAACAACAACGGGCGTTCGGCTACGACCGGCCGTTCGCGTTGGTGGCGCTCGGAGGGACGGGGCGGGGCGAGGTGACGCCGTGCTCGGACCTGGATTTCGCGTTCCTGTTCGACGACGTGATCGAGGGGAACGCGTTCGTGCTCGAGTTGCAGCGGCAAATCCTGCACTCGGGGGAATTCGAACTGAGGCACGGGTTCACGTTCTCGCCGTTGCCATTCAATCTCGACGACCTTCCCGCGCTCGACGGCAAGCAGCTCAACAGCTTCCTCGACCTGCGCGCCGTCCACGATCCCGCGGGCCTCGCCGAACGCTTCCGCCAGCGGATCCGCGAGACCTACGATCCCTTCGAGCACTTCCTCCACGTGCAGGGTTTCTGGGCGCGGCAATGGGAGAAGTCCGCGACCGAATCGGAGCGGCTCGACCGCTTCGACATCAAGAACGACGGACTCCGCGTGTTCCTTGCCGGCGTGTGGACGCTCGCGGGAAAGGAGTTCGTGCACAGCCACGATGTCTATTCGCGGCTCGAGGATCCGCGCGACCTGGCGGCGTATGAATTCCTCATCCGCATCCGGTGCTACATGCACGGGTGCCGCGGGCACGGCCGCGCGACGGCGACCGGCAACCATGCCGAGGACGTGCTGGGATTCGACGACCTGACCTCGTTCGGCGCGATCCTCGGGCCCGACGCGGACGAGCGCGCGCGTTTCGAGTTCTCGGGCGAGGTGCGCGCGCGGTTGTTGTCGGCGCGCCGGCGGGTGGCGCAGTTCGCGAACGGGGTGATCGGACGCGAACTCCGCCGCGGACGCGAGCGCCGGCCGGGCAGCGCGATCGTGTTCGGCGAGGGCGGGCTGCGGCATTTGCCGGTGGAAACCCAGGAGACGCCCCGCGGGAAAAGCCGGGCGGCGCTGTCTCTGCTGCTCGTGGCGCAGCGATACGGGGTCGCGATCGACCGCGCGGAACTGGAGGGAACGTTCAGGAACGCGGGCGATTGGCTGGAACCGGTGCCGGAATTGTCGGCGCTGTTCTACGAGCGGCGCGGGAGCCTCGCGTCGACATTCGAGTTCCTGTCGCGGTTGGACGGCGCGGAGGAACGGTTGTTTCCGGGCTACGCGAATTTCGAGGCGTCCCTGGACGAGCGCGTGCTGACCGAGCGGAGGTCGCTGCGCAGCGCGCTGGAGCGCGAGAAGATGCGGGCGCTGGAGGAACTGCTGAAGGAAGGACAGGCGCGGCTGGCGGGGCCGGGCGGCGCGGCCGACGCGCAGGGATCGGTCTCGGTCGCCGTCGAGGCGGCTCTTCTCGATTCGGACCACCTTGCGGCGGTGAAGCTCGCGCTGAAAACGAAGCGGTTGCCGGCGACGCCGGAAGACCAACGGGTGCGCGACGACGGGACGCGACCGCTTCACGAGCGGTTTTCGGCGGGGTTCTCGGGGATTTCCCTGGACACCTATTATACCCGGGGCTTCGCGGGGAGCGAGTTCACGGCGGAGACGCTGGAGGCGGCGCGGTTCCTGGTGGCGAACCACCGCGTCCTCAAGGAATACGCGGCGGCGGCGCTGAACACCGAGGAGCGGGTCAGCCGGTTCCAGGAACTGTGCGGCGACGAGGAACGCCTGCGCGCGCTGTTCGTGTTCGCGTGTGCCGACCGCGCGGTGTGGGAATCGGAGGCCGAGGATCCGGCCCGGTGGCGGAACACCCGCGAGCTCTATCTGAAGACCCGGCGGCGGTTCCGTCCCGAGACGGGCGCGGCGGACGTTCTCGGCGCCTCGGGCCTTTCGCGCGAGGAACTCGAGATCCTCGGGGACTTCGGGGAGGATTTCTTCGGGGGCTTGTATGGCTTCCATGCGAACCGCTTCGCCGGGCATTTGCTGCGGTTGGCCGGGGACCCGTCGTTCGACCGGCCGAAGGTGACGCTGATGCGCGAGGGGGCGTCGACGATCGTCGGCGTCGCGGCGCGGGACTACCGCGGACTCGCGGCGTGCATCGGCGGGACGCTGTGGCACCTCGGCCTTCCGGTGCGCCAGGCGCATTTGTTTTCCGCGACGAACCACGGGTTGGCCCTGGACTTCTTCGACCTGGGAAAGCTGGGGAAAGCCATCGGGCCGCCGCAGGCGAAGGCGATCGAGGACTCGATCCAGCGACGGTCGTGGATCGGCGAGGGCGACGAGGCGGGACTGCCGAGGGGCGCGGAGGGCGTGGTGCTGGAGGCGTTGCGCGGCGACCTGTATAGCCTGCAGGCCGAGACGGGCGGCGACATCGGCGGGTTGGTATACCTATTGGCGTTCGTGGTGTTCCGGCACCTGGGCGGGGACGTGTTCGGATTGACGGCGCACACGGCCCGCGCGGGGCAATCGCGCGCGCGCGTGACGATCTATCACACCCTGCCGCGGGGGACGGAGATCGGGTGGGCGCGGGCGATGCTCATGGCGAAGCTTTAGGGGGAGGGGAGTTTCAAGTTTTCAGTTTCAAGTTTGAAGTTCGGAGCGGCAGGGGCAGCTCGGCGAAGCGAGGACGGCCGCGCTGCGGCTGCGCAGTCCGAAGTGTCTCGGTTCGCTTCGGCCCGCTTCAAACTTCTAACCTGAAACTCCAGCTCAGGCGGACTTGCCGAGGTCCACGGTCTCACGGCCACGGCCACGGCCTGCTTCAAACTTGAAACTGAAAACTTGAAACTCTTTCCCCGCTCCCCGACTCCGGGGCTTGCCGCGGGCGCCGGTTCCGGTGTTGGTTGGCGCGAATGTTCCCGATGTCACGCACTCGAATCGCTTCCGGCCTCCTGTTCGCATTGGCCGGCTGGGGCGCCGCCGCGCTTCGCGCCGAAACTTCCTGGATCTGGGCGGAGGGACCGGGCAGCAAATCCGCCGCGGTCCTGCGACGCACCTTCGAGGTCGGCCAAAATCTCCGCGAGGCCGTGCTCGTCCTGACGTGCGACAACGGCGCGAAGGTCTTCCTCGACGGAAAGCCGCTCCTGACCAACGCCGATTGGAACGAACCATCGAAGCTGGACGTCACCAAGCGTCTCGCGCCCGGCAAACACGAGCTTCGCGCCGACTGCACGAACGAGGGCGACATCGCGGGCTTGGTCGCGCGGCTCACGATGAAAACGTCGGACGGGAAGTCGACGATCGTGGAGACCGACGGTTCGTGGGAAGCGTCGTTGCCGGGAAGCACCGATTGGAAGCCCGCAAAGGTCATCGCGAAATACGGCGACCCACCTTGGGGAAATGCCCTCGACAATGCCGCCCCGCCCGCGCCGCGCGTCGTCGGTGCCGAAGGGATCCAGATCCACGAGGGCTTCAAGGTGGAGTTGATCCATGCGGTGCCGAAATCGCAGCAGGGCTCGTGGGTCAGCATGACGGTGGATCCGAAGGGCCGGCTGATCGCGTGCGACCAAAACGGCGCGTTGTATCGGCTCACGCTGAACGCGGCCGGATCTACGACGCCGGCGACGGTGGAGAAGCTGACGAATTCCGTGGGCGGCGCGCATGGGTTGCTGTGCGCGTTCGACAGCCTGTACGTGATGGTGAACGAGCAGGGCGGCCGGCAGGGCCTGTGGCGCCTGCGCGACACCAACGGCGACGACCAATACGACGAGGAGAAACTACTGCGGCGGATCGAGGGCGGCGGCGAGCACGGCCCGCATGGCATCGTGTTGTCGCCCGACGGAAAGTCGCTCTACGTGGCGTGCGGCAACCACACGAAGCTTCCGGAGCCGCTGGAACTTTCCCGCGCCCCGCGCGCCTGGAACGAGGACCAGATCGTGACGCGGTTGTGGGACGCGAACGGACACGCGCGCGGCATCCTCGCGCCGGGCGGTTATATCTGCCGCGTCGATCCCGACGGCAAGACCTTCGAGTTGGTGAGCCATGGCTATCGCAACGAGTACGACTTCGCGTTCAACGCGCTGGGCGACATCATCACCTATGATTCCGACATGGAATGGGACGCGGGATTGCCGTGGTACCGGCCCACGCGGATCTGCCTCGCGACGAGCGGCAGCGATCTCGGCTGGCGTTCCGGCGCGGGCAAATGGCCGACGTATTATCCCGACAGCCTGCCGGCGTTGGTGGACATCGGACCGGGCAGCCCGACGGGAGTCGTGTCCGGACAGGGCGCCAAGTTCCCGGCCAAATACCAGAACGCGATCTTCGCGAACGACTGGACCTACGGGACGATGTACGCGATCCACCTGACGCAGGACGGCGGCGGGTACAAGGCGGAGAAGGAGGAATTCCTCAGCGGTCGTCCGTTGCCGTTGACCGACCTCGTGATCCATCCGAAGGACGGCGCGATGTATTTCGCGGTGGGCGGGCGCGGCACGGAGTCGGCGGTGTACCGCGTGACTTATACAGGGAACGAAGGCACGGCGGCCGCGCCGGCACCGAAGGCGACCGCGGCACACAAGCTCCGACGCGAGCTCGAGCAGTTGCACGAGGACGGCACCGGACCCGACGCGGTCGCGAAGGCGTGGCCGCATCTGGCCAATCCCGACCGATGGATCCGCTACGCGGCGCGCGTGGCGATCGAGCGGCAACCGGTGGCGGGTTGGGCGGACCGCGTGCTCGCGGAGAAGCGCCCGTGGGCGGCGATCGAGGGATCGGTAGCGTTGGCGCGGATGGGAACCGCGGCGAACCGCGACGCATTGCTGGCGTTCCTAAACAAACTGGATTTCGCGCGACTGGACGAGGCCCAGCGTCTCGCGACGGTGCGCGCGTACGAATTGGCCTTGATTAGAATGGGCGCGCCTTCCGGCGAAATCCGCGACGCGACGATCGTGCGGCTGGACGCGTTGTATCCGTCGAAGAGCCGTTCGCTGAACCACGAGTTGGCGGGGACGATGGTGAATCTCGGCGCGCCGGGCGTGGTGGCGAAGACGGTGCCGTTGATGCTCACGGCGAACGACGGCGACCTCACGTACGCGAGCGACGCGTTGCTCGAGCGCAACCGGGGTTATGCCGGGCCCTTCTCGCAGGCGTCGCTGAGCCGCCCCAACCAGGAACAGATTGCCTATGCCTATCTATTGCGCGAGGCGAAGGCCGGATGGACGCCCGCGTTGAGGAAGTCGTTCTTCGCTTGGTTCCCGCGGACCGCGCCTTGGCAGGGTGGCAATAGCTTCCGTGGTTATATCGAGAACATCCGCAAGGACGCCCTGTCCACCGTGACCGACGAGGGCGAGCGCAAGTCGCTCGACGCGTTGTCCACGCGGAAGGCGTCCGGCGGCGACACGCAATTCGCCGCGCCGAAAGGTCCGGGCCGGTCCTATACCGTCGACCAGGCGGTCGCCTTGGCGTCGAACGGCGTCAAGGGCCGGGATTTCGAGAACGGCCGCGCGATGTTCAATTCCACGGGATGCGTTTCGTGCCACCGCTTCAACGGAGCGGGCGGCGGCGTCGGGCCCGACCTCACGGGCGTGGCCTCGCGCTACTCGTTGCGCGACCTGATGGAGAACATCATCGAGCCGTCGAAGGTGATTTCCGACCAATACGGCTCGGAGGAAATCCTGTTGAAGGACGGATCGACGCTGGTGGGCCGGGCCTACGTGGACAACGGCAAGCTGGTGGTGACGGCGGATCCGCGGAACCCGGACGAATCGACCACGGTGTCGCTCGACCAGGTGAAGAATCGGAAGCCGTACCCGGTGTCGTTGATGCCGGCGGGATTGATCAACGGGATGAACGCGGACGAGGTGCTGAACCTGGTGGCGTATCTGCAGTCGGGCGGGAACCCGAGGCACGCGGCCTTCTCGAAGCAATGACGGGATTGCCTCGATTTGGAACGGATTGCCAAGGGGAACGTTTTGACAGGGTTGACGGGATTAACTGGATTCCCTTGCCTATATATTAATCCTGAAAATCTTGTGAATCCTGTCAAAAAAACGGAACGGAGTCCTGTCTCTAGCCTGTGAGGATGCGTTGGAGCTGGACGCGGTGGACGGACATGTGGGTTCCCGCGAGCGCGTGCCATCCGGCGGCATCGAGCGACCCGAACCATGGGTGCGTGAATCGCGTCGGTGTCCTGAGATCGGCGGGCGGGGCCACGGCGGCGAGCCACGCATCGCACGCGGCCTCGAATAAGGGCACCACCTCGGCGGTTGCGTCGGGGCTGGGTTTCACGGCGGCGGTCGAGGCTTTGCCCGGCGGGACGACGCCATGGGTGAGCGCGCGCACGACCGCGGTGAACCCGGCGTTCACGATCCGCAGATGGTCCAGCGTCATCCATACGGACCAATCGCGACTGCTGTCCTCGATGCCGCGCACCCGGCGGATCAGCACGCGTCGCGCGCCGGATTCGCGGTCGCAACGTTTATAGAGATCCCGGATGGAGACGCGTTGGCGGGCGAATTTCGCGTCGAAGGATTCCCGGGTGCACCGCCAGCGATCGAAGGCGAAGAGCCAACGCGCGACGAAAAGCTCGGCCTTGGGAAGGCCGGCTCCAGGCGGCGCCAGTCGCGGTGCGGGGTTCGGCGTCATGACGGGAGCGTGACGTCGCGAGAGCCAAGGCTCAAGGGGGGAGGCATGGCGTGGCATGAAGTGGCGGCCGTCTCGGCTGGGGTGGTGTTTGGCGAGCAGGCTGCTCCGGCTCCACCGTCTCACGACGGCGGCTACGGGATCCACGGGCCGCCACGTCTGACCGCGGGCGGGGACGCCCACGGTTTGCGCAGCCGGGGACGGCCGCTCCACGCCGCTGCGCCGCGCGCACCCCCGAGCGCGGGGATGGCGTTCGACCCCTGCGGTGCGTAGTCTCGATCCATGTTTCGTCGTCTCCTTGACCCCGCACACCGGCCGCCCCGTTCGCGGGCGCGTGGTTGGCGTCGGGTCGTCGGAGTCGCCATCGCGGGGTGGGGGCTTTCGCTGGCGGCAGACGGTCCTTCCACGGCGGCGCCAAAATCGGCGACCAACGATCCCATCGCGTCGCACTGGTCGTTCCGTCCGGTGCAACGCCCGTCCGTTCCATCGAATCCCGCGTGGCGCGCGGCCCGCGCCAACCCGATCGACGCGTTCGTCGCGGCAAAATTGGCGGAGAATTCCCTCGGGCCGTCGCCGGAGGCGGATCGCACCACGTTGATCCGTCGGTTGTATCTCGTGATGCTCGGCATCGCACCGACGCCGGAGGAGGTGGATCGCTTCGTCGCGGACACGCGGCCCGACGCGTTCGAGCGCATCGTCGACCGCGTGCTCGACGACCCGCGTTACGGCGAGCGTTGGGCGCGGCATTGGCTCGACGTCGTTCGCTTCGCGGAGACCAACGGGTTCGAGACGAACCGGGAGCGTCCGAACGGCTGGCGTTTCCGCGACTACGTCATCGCGTCGCTCAACGACGACAAGCCCTACGACCAGTTCGTGCGCGAGCAACTCGCGGGCGACGCGCTGGGCGCGGACGTGGCGACGGGATTCCTGGTGGGCGGCCCTTGGGACATCGTGGGAAGCCCCGACCCGGTGCTGACGGCGCAACAGCGCGCGGACCAGCTCGACGACATGGCGAACACGACGGGCACGGCGTTCCTCGGGCTCACGCTCGGGTGCGCGCGTTGCCACTCGCACAAGTTCGACCCGATCGACCACGGCGAGTACTACGCGATGACCGCGATCTTTTCCGGCGTGCAACACGGCGACCGGAATCTCCCGATGCCGGCGTCGCAACGCGCGCGGGTGAACGAGATCGACGCGGCGATCCGGAGCCACGAGGCAAGCCTGGCAAAATTCATCCGGAAGCCCGCGGCGGTCGCAACGGATCCGTTGCCGCCGGTGAACGCGCGGTTGAACGAGGAGAAGTTCGCGCCGGTGATGGCGAAGGTCGTGCGATTCACGATCCGCGCGACCGAAGGCGGGGCCGAGCCGTGCATCGACGAACTCGAGGCGTGGTCGGGCGACCGGAACGTGGCGTTGGCGTCGAACGGAACGAAGGCGACGGCGTCGGGAACGATCGCGGGATACGAGATCCACAAACTGGAACACGTCAATGACGGGCGCGCGGGGAACAGTCGCTCGTGGATCTCGAGCGAGGCGGGCAAGGGTTGGGTGCAGTTGGAATTCGCGAAACCCGAGCGCATCGAGCGCGTCGTGTGGGGACGTGACCGCGACGACCATTTCAAGGATCGCGTCGCGACGGACTACGTGATCGAGGCCGGCGAGGATGCCACGCACCTAAGGGTGGTGGCGGACGCGACGCGACGCCAGCCGTACGGCGGTGCGGCGCCCACCGGACCGGTCTATGTCTTCGAAGGCTTCGGCGAACGCGAGGCGGCCGATGGCCGGCGTTGGTTGGCGGAATTGGAGGGCGCGCGGAAGGAGCGCGACGCGGCGTCGAAAACGCCGATGGCGTACGCGGGCAATTTCTCGCAGCCAGGCCCGACGCATCGGTTGCACCGCGGCGACCCGATGCAGAAGCGCGAGCCGGTGGCGCCGGCGACGTTGAGGATCTTCGAGCCGGTGTCGCTCGATCCCGCGGCTCCGGAGCGCGAGCGGCGTTTGAAACTCGCCGGGTGGATCGCGAATCCGAGGAACCCGCTGACGGCGCGCGTCATCGCGAACCGTGTCTGGCAACACCAATTCGGCGTCGGGCTCGTGGACACGCCGAACGATTTCGGGAAGAACGGGTCGCGTCCGACGCATCCGGAACTGCTCGATTGGCTCGCGGACGAACTGGTGATTCCGCGCGACGGCGGGCGCTCGTGGTCATTGAAACACCTGCACCGATTGATCCTCACGAGCGCGACGTGGCGGCAGTCGAGCGCGCCGCGAGCGGACGCGATGGAGAGGGACGCGGGGAACCGGATGCTGTGGCGGTTCGCGCCGCGCCGGCTCGAGGCGGAGGCGATCCGCGACGGGATCCTCGCGGCATGCGGCAACCTCGACCGCACCGCGGGCGGGCCGAGTTTCTTCCTGCACGAGGTCGACCGCGAGAACGTCTACCACTACCACCCGAAGGAAGAGTTCGGGCCGGCGGAATCGCGGCGGATGATCTATGCGCTCAAGGTGCGGATGGAACAGGACGGGATCTTCGGCTCGTTCGATTGTCCGGACGGAAGCCTGGTGGCGCCGAAGCGGGGAACGTCGACGACGCCGTTGCAGGCGTTGAACCTGTTCAACAGCCGGTTCGTGATGGGGCAGGCCGAGATCTTCGCGGCGCGATTGCGTCGCGAGGCGGGACCGCGTGTGGAAGACCAGGTACGTCGCGCCTGGCGGGTGGCATTCGACCGTTGGCCGGAGCCCGCGGAGCAAACCGAGGCGGTGGCGTTCGCGAAGGCCGAAGGATTGCCGGCGTTGTGCCGCGCGGTTCTCAACTCGAACGAGTTTCTTTTTGTACCGTGATTGGAATGAACGACGAACTCCCGATGATCCCCAACCGCGCGTTGCTCGACCGGCGCCGTTTTCTCGGCGAAGCCGGCGTGGGGCTCGGCGCGATCGCGTTGACGCACTTGTTGTCGCGGGCGGGATTGATGGCCGCGAGCGTGTCGGGCAAGGAACCGATCCGTCCGTTGATCGACGCGGGCCGGCCGTACGCGGCGCGCGACGCGCACTTCGTGCCGAAGGCGAGGAACGTGCTGGTGATCTTCTGCAGCGGCGCGTGCAGCCAGTTGGACACCTTCGATTACAAGCCGGAGTTGGTGAAGCGGCACGGCCAGCCGATGCCGGGCAGCGAGAAGCTGATCACGTTCCAGGGCGCGCAGGGCGCGTTGACCAAGAGTCCGTGGGAATTCCGCCCGCGCGGCCAAAGCGGGAAGATGGTGTCGGATTTGTTGCCGCATCTCGGCGCCCTGGCGGACGAAATGTGTTTCGTGCATTCGATGCAGGGAAAAACGAACACGCACGGGCCGGGCGAGAATTACATGTCGACGGGTTATACCCTCGATGGGTTCCCGAGTCTGGGCTCTTGGCTGACGTACGCGTTGGGCAGCGAGGACCAGAGCCTGCCGGCGTACGTGGCGATCCCGGACCCGCGCGGAAAGCCCCAGAACA
>JANYDN010000196.1 GCA_025363585.1 Verrucomicrobiota bacterium
GTGAATCCGGATTTGCCGTGAGGCCGGCGCCGGCGTGCCCTCAGCCTGCGTGGGTGACGGCGGCCCTGCCGTCACCGGAAGCCTGGAGAGCGTCCGCTTGCAGGCTTGCTCGGAAGTGGCACCAGGGCCGGTGCCACCTACCTTGGCAGGGCCGGTGCCACCTACCGTGGCGTGGCCCCAGCCCGCGCGTTGAGATCGCCGACAAGAGGGGCTCGACGGCGTCCCGTGGAACCATGTAGGAAGCGTGCCGGAGCGAGGCGCCGGGCCATCGCCGACCACGGTTGCCGCGGGGCGGCGCCGTGATTTCCGAAATCGATTTTCCGTGAACCGAAAAACTCCGTTCGTCATCGCCACCCGCGGCAGCGCGCTGGCGCTCGCCCAGGCCCATGCGACCCTTGCCGACGCGCGCGCCGCGTTCCCGGGGGTCGAGTTCGAGGTGCGGATCTTCAAGACCACCGGCGACAAAATGCAGGCGGCGTCGCTGTCGGGCGCCGACCCGACGTTGCCGAAGGGACTTTTCACGAAGGAACTCGAGACGGCGTTGCTTTCCGGCGAGGCCGACATCGCGGTGCACAGCCTCAAGGATCTGCCGACCGAATTGCCGCAGGGACTCGTGTTGGGCGCGACGGCGCCGCGGGCCGACGTCCGCGACGTGTTGGTCTACCGCGACGCCGGCGTGCCGGGATCGGCCGCGCCGAAGGATTCCGAATGGTCGCCGGGCCAGCGGGCGCGACGCGGGTTCGCCCCGGGCCTTTCGATCGCGAAGCTTCCCAAGGCGGCCGAGATCGCGACGAGTTCGACGCGGCGCGCGGCCTTCCTGCAAGGATCGCGTCCCGATGTCATCGTGACGGCGATCCGGGGCAACGTGGGCACGCGGCTCCGCAAACTCGCGTCGGAATCGACGGCCGACGCCACGATCCTGGCGGCTGCGGGCATGGTGCGGCTGGGATTGTTCATCGCGCCGAAGTCGCGGCTGACGCTGGACCCGCGGTTGGTGTCCGGGCACGGGCACGAGGCGCCGCCCGAGGGATTGCTGGCAACGGTGCTCGAGCCCGAGGAAGTGCTGCCGGCGGTCGGGCAGGGGGCGATCGGTTTGGAAATCCGCGGCGACAACGCGGACGCGCGGGAATTGTGCGCGGCGTTGAACCACGCGAACACGTTCCATGCGGTGACCGCGGAGCGGGCGTTCCTGCGCGCGGTGGGCGGCGGTTGCAACAGTCCGATCGCGGCGTACGCGCGCGTGGTCGGGCACCGGTTGCACCTGCGAGCGGCCATGCTGAAGGACGGCCGGTGGCATCGCGGCGAGTCGACGCGCGTGGTGCGCGAGGCGGAACCGCTCGGCGTGCAATTGGCGAAGGACCTCGGGCTGGCGTGACGCCGGCGAGGGCGTACGCGCGCTATCGCTTCACCAAGCGCCCGTCGCCGAGCACGGTGAACCGCGCGCCGCGCCATTCGACCGTGTTGCCGGCGAATGCCGCGGCCCACAGCGCGAACCCCAACACGTCGCGCAGCCAGACCATCCACGGCATCGCGTGTCCCGCGAGGCCGCGTCGCATGATGCGATAAAGCGTGGCCGCCAACGCCGCGCGCAACGCCAGCAGCGCGCACGCGGGCCATGGACTCGCGCCCGTCGCGAGCGCCATCGCCAGCCAACCGAGCGTCCAGACGCTGCCGTTTGCCAGCACGCTCGCCGCAAACGGCGCCGGCTGGCACACGCGGATCGTACGCGTCCATCGCAGTTGGTGCGACCACACCGCCTTCCAACCCAGCGGCGGATCCCAGCAATCCACCGCGACCGTCGACAGTTCGACGCGCTTGCCCAGCGCGTGGATGCGGTGGCCGAGTTGGTAGTCGTCGGCGAGATGGTCCACGAGTGCCGCGAACCCGCCGGCCGCCGCGAGGTCGGCGCGCCGCGCGACCATCACGGCGCCGAGCGCGAAGTCCTGCGGCTTCAGCGTCCGCGATTGCAACACCTGGCTCCAGAAGTCGGCGTTCACCGCGATCGCTTCCCAGCGCAGCGCGGCGGTCGAAGGATTCGCGAGGCGATAGAAACAATTCGAAACGCCGACGCCCGCGTCGCGCATCGGCAGCACGATCTGGCCGAGGGCGTCGCGATCGACGCGGACGTCGGCGTCGCTGACGAGCAGCAGGTCGTGGCGCG
>JANYDN010000235.1 GCA_025363585.1 Verrucomicrobiota bacterium
AGGACGGGGATCTCGGACCGGCGGATCCAGACCACGCACGCGGATGCGCCCCATACGGCGACCGCGAGCGAGAAGAGCAATCCACCGTCGTCGCGCACGACGATCCCAAGGCGCAGCAGGTGCGCGCCGATCGCACCGGACATCAGGCCCATCGCCAGGAGTCCGCCGATCGCCGCGTGGCGGGGATGGAGAAGGAGTCCGGCCGCGATCAATTCGAGGACGCCGCTGGCGACGCGGCCCCAAGGTTCGGCCCCGAGTTTGGAAAAGATTTCCACGGACTCCGGCGCGCCCGTGAATTTGAACCACAAGGTCTGCAGGAGAATCGCGGCGGCGATTGCCTGGAAAACCCAACTCGCGGCGCGATGAAGTCGGCACGCGATCATCGGACCCCCTCGAATTGGGAAAGCATGGGCCGGGTCGAGGAACGGGCACCGCGCGCGAACAGCGAGACGAGGACGCGTGCCAAAGCAGCGCCGTCGTTGGCTTCGGCGATTTCACCGGACGCCTGGCAAACGGCGAATCCGCTGCCGTACGCGGCGCCGTTGAGCACGCAGGCGTCGCTGTGGCATTCGCGGAGTTGCCGCCACGCCTTCGCCAGCGCGTCGTCGCGGCCGCCGGCCAATTCGAATTTCCAACCGATGATCCGGGTCCCGGGAAACCAACCTCGCAGCTTCGGCAGGATCTTCGTCGCCGGTTCGAGTTCGAGGATCAGGCGCCCGTCGCGCGTCGCGATCTTCGGCGAGCGGAGATCGTGGCCGTCGACCGACCGAACCCCGGCGATCCGGTAATCGCAAAGCGCCGCGGCATGGAAGATCGCGTCGACGCGCGGGCCGCGTGCGATCCGCTCGAAAAGCCCGGCTAGATCGTCGTTGGTGGCGAAGGACTCGACCTTCCGCGCGTCGAGCCGACCGGGATGGGTCGAACCCTCGCCGCGGAGGCAATGGACGTCCCAGCCGGCGGCAGTGAATGCGTTCGCGATCTCGGTGCCGAGTCGCCCGGTGGACATGTTGGTGAGGCGACGGGCCCCGTCGAGGGGTTCCCAAGACGGACCGAGAGTGACGACGACGCGCATACCGGGATACGTCGGCGAACTCCGGAAGACCTTACAGTCGGTTTCGCGAGGACCTTGCCGGCACGCCGCCCGGCCCACGGCGAAGTCGTTATCCCGCGCGCTCGCAGCGAAGGCGCTGCTTGATGCGTTCCTTCGCCTCGGCCGCGAGACGGGAAGCGTTGCCCACTTCGGGAAGCGTCTCGCCGGAACGCGCCGCGGCCCGGTGCAGGACGTCGAGTTGGCGCAGGTAACGCTCGCAGCCGTCGCAAATCCGGAGATGGACTGCGAGTCGCAGGCGCGTCCAACGACCCAGCGGTTGCTCGTGCGCGGGCGACGCCCGGCGCGCGACCTCGCGGCACGTCGGCGTCAACGCGGCCAACAGCAGCACGAACTTCCAGCGGATCCACGCGCCCGCTCTTTTCATTCGACGCTCTCCCGGCCCGGGTCGGCACCGAACCAATTCACCTCGAGGCAACGCCTCAGGGCCATGCGCGCGCGGTGCAGCATCACCCAGAGGTTGTTCGGGGAAATGTTGAGCGCCGCGCAGATCTCGTCGCTCGCGATGCCGTCGCACTCGCGCAGGAGGAACACGCGCGCGACGCGCTCGGGAAGTTTCCCGGAGCACGCGTGGAAAACCTTCCAAAACTCCTCGCGATCGAGCGCGCCGCCGGCATCGGTCCACTCGTTCGGGGCCGCCGCCTCGTTCCAGTGGTCGGGGAAGCGTTGGTTCTCGAAGGCGTGGTCTTCCTCGCCCGCGTAGAATTCGAGGTCCGTGAACCGGGTCTCGCGCCCGGCTTTCCGGAAATGGTCGAGGAGCTTGTTCCTCAGGATGCCGGCCAGCCAGGTGCGCTCGGTGGAACGCCCTTGGTATCGATCCGAACCCCGCAGCGCCCCGAGCAACGCTTCCTGCACCATGTCCTCCGCCAACACCGGGTCGCGAAGCCGCGACAACGCGTAGTGGAAAAGATAGTCGCCGTGCTCGTCGACCCATCGCTCGGGATCGAGCGCGGTCACGGTCGCCGGGGCGGGCGCCGCTTGCGGTTTTGCTTCGGGTTCGATTTCCCGGTTCATGTCATGGAGTTCGGGGTGTTCCCGCTCGTCGATCCCGTCCGCGACGTCTCGGTGGTCGCCTCGCGAAGACGCCGGCGGAGGCGTTCGCGCCGCTCCGAATCGGAACCTTCGCTAGGAGCCACGACCGTCGCCGCCGCTGCGGAGTCGGGTACCGCCGCCGCCGTCGACCTGAGCCAGCGCAGTTGGCGCGAGTACCGCCGGCAGAGTCGGCAGAACAGAAGATGGATTGCCATCCCGAGGCGCAACTTCCAGCCGGGCTTTCCTTCCAGCGTGCGGGAAGTATGCCGGCTCATCTCCCGGCAGGTCGGGAGAAGCTGGGCGCGCAACGAGGCCTTCTCGTCGTGCGGTCCGATGGGAGGATCGGGAATCATGTCGGGGCGCGCGCCCCGGGGATTGGTCGCACGGAGCGCCCGATTCTTACAGCCGCAATGTAGCGTAAGGTTCCCACGGCCCGCGCGACCCACCCGCATGAATCGAAGAATGTTCGGGATCGTCATGGCGGGATTCGCGCTTCTCTCGCCGCTGCAAGCCGCCGACAAACTACTGGTGAACGTCGACAAGGACGGCGTGGCGTTGCAGGCGCACGACCCGGTGGCGTTCTTCACGACCAAGGGCCCGGTGAAGGGAAAGCCGGAGTTTTCGAGCGAGTACAAGGGCGCGCGGTATTTCTTCCGTAACGCGCAAAACAAGGCGGCGTTCGACAAGGAGCCCGCGAAATACGAACCCCAGTTCGGGGGATTCTGCGCCTACGGCGTCGGTCGCGGCGCGGTCGTGCCTATCCGCATCGAGGCCTGGCAAATCGTGGACGGACGACTCCTGATGCAGAAGGACACGTCGATCCGCGACTCGTTCAGCGAGGATCCCAAGGGCAATCTCGAGAAGGCGGACGCCCGCTGGCCGAAGCTCGTCGAGAAGAAGGGCAAGTAGGAACCCGCCGATGCACGCCATCGTTTCCGTCCTGCTCGCGATGCTCGCCGTTTACCTCTGCGCGGGCGTTGGGTTCGCCGTCGCGTTCCACGCCCGCGGACTCGTCCACGTCGACCCGTCGGCGCGCGGCGCGGGCCTCGGCTTCCGGATGATCATCTCGCCCGGCATCATCGCGCTTTGGCCGTGGCTCCTGTTGCGTTGGCGGAAAACCATGATCGCGAACGGACCCATCGAGCCGCTCCAACCGGAGTCCGCGCCCCGACGCCTGCGTCGTGTCCACGCGAACGCATGGCGGATCCTCGCGGTGCTGGGTCCGGTGATCGTCGCGTTGGCGCTCGTGAGTCGACCCGCCGAACCGCCGGCGTCGCTCGCGCCATGGACCGTGCCGCAGGCAACGCAGTCCAACCCTTCCCGCTGATCGCCCATGTCGCTCGCCTATCGCGCGGTGGATTGGAACCGGCAGAAACGTGTCTATGACGCGCTGCTCGTGGCGTCGGTGTCGGGAGCACTGGGCGCGTTCGCCGCGGTGACGGCCTGGAGGTCGCCCGACATCACGGCGGAGACCCTGGTGATCCGCGGGACGGCGTTG
Organism: Verrucomicrobiota bacterium; assembly: GCA_025363585.1. GTDB lineage: Bacteria > Verrucomicrobiota > Verrucomicrobiia > Limisphaerales > UBA9464 > UBA6176. The sequence continues at coordinate 3,639 of JANYDN010000235.1, forward strand.
GTCGCGATCGGTTTGTTGCACGTCGTTCTCGCGATCGGTCCATTGGCGCGGTTGGACCGGCGGTTCCTGCCGTGGTTGTACAACCGCCGTCACCTTGGCGTGACGCTGTTCCTCGTGGCGTTGGTTCACGGCGCGTTCTCGGTGGTCCAATTCCATGCGCTCGGCGACGCGAATCCACTGGCGAGCGTGTTCACGGCGTACGACGCGGATTTCGCGCCGGTGCGCGCGGGGGCATGGAATCTGGCGAACCTTCCGTTCGAACCCTTCGGCGCGGCCGCGTTGGCGGTATTGTTCGTCATGGCCGCCACCAGCCATGATTTTTGGCTGCGAAATCTGGGCGCGGCGGTGTGGAAGACACTGCACGTCGGCGTCTACGCCGCGTACGGGTTGGTGTTGGCCCACGTTGCGTTCGGCGTCGTGCAGGCCGAACGCGCGTGGACGCCGGTGGTTCTTCTCGGAGCCGGGTTCGTCGCGCTGGCGGGCCTGCATGTGGCGGCCGCGCGACGCGAGACGCGTGCCGACGTCGCTCGGCAAGCGGACAACGCGGAGTGGTCCGACGCATGCGGGACCGACGAAATCCCTGAGGGACAGGCCAGGGTGGTCGGGGCCGGTGGCAAACGAGTCGCGTTGTTTCGGCACGAGGGACGTGTCTTTGCCACATCTAATGTCTGCCGGCACCAAGGCGGTCCGCTGGGCGAGGGGCGCGTCGTGGATGGATGCATCACGTGCCCGTGGCACGGATGGAACTACAAGGTGGAGGACGGTTGCAGCCCGCCGCCGTTCAAGGAGGTCGTCGCGACGCACGACACGCGGTTGGAAGCGGGGCGGGTCCAGGTGCGGGCGACGCCGAACCCGCCGGGAACGCGTTGTCCGGGGACCGTCGTCGTCGGGACGACCGGAGCCGTGCGCGCCGGCGGCGAATTCTATGTCGGCTACGACGACCGTACTTCCGAAGGTCTCGCACGGCACATCCGGCGACGATTCACGATCGGATTGGGAGTGTTCGTCGCGGCAATGGTCGCGGTGGCGTTGTCGTTGCAGAAAGCCGATCCCGGTCGATTTGAATACGGGACGCCCCGCGAGTTCACGGGCGTGTTCATGGAATTTCCCTTGCCGCGCCTGCGCATGGTGGGTGCCGACGGCGTCGCGACGAACCTCGTGTTGGTGGGCGCGGGCAAACACGGGTTGCCGACATACGCGAGCGGGCACGACGGCGAGATGGTTTCGTTGATGGGCACGCTGATCGAGCGGGGCGGCGTTCGCATGGTCGAGTTGGGCGACGCCGGATCGGTGCGGTTCGCGGGACGCGCCACGTCGGTGCCCGCAACGGGACGAACCGAGGATCTTGGTCGGGTCGCTTTCGATGGGGAATTGGTCGACACGAAATGCTGGTTGGGCGTGATGCGGCCGGCGACGGGCAAGGTCCATCGCGCGTGCGCGGTGCGATGTTTGTCGGGTGGCGTTCCACCCGGCCTGTTGCTGCGCGACGGCGATGGCAACGGGGCGGTGGTTTTTCTGGTCGGGCCGTCGGGCAGGCGGCTGGATTTCGACCCGCAGTGGGGAGGACGCCAAATCGGGGTGAAAGGCGGACTGCAACTGGTCGACGGGACCGCGGTACTGCGGGTGGATCTGATGCAACTCGGGAGATAGGTATAACCACGAAATACCTGCACGAGACACGCGAAAAGGGGAGTCGGGAGCTAAAGGTGACCGGAAGTTCCTCACTCGATTGCGAATCGATGACAAGGGACTCGGAAACCACTTTTCGTGTGTTTCGTGTATTTCGTGGTTAAATAATTCCGAAGCCACGGTTGCTGGGCATGGGCAAAATGGGTAACCACGAAACACACGAAACACACGAAAAGTTGAGCCGGAGAACCTCAATCAGGGAGGTCTTGGATTCGAACCGGAAAATGCGTCGGCCGCCATCTAAACGCGTCTCGATCCACGCGCCGCTGATCTTTATGTATGCGATTCGTGGCGGGCCCCGATCAGAACCCGCTTTTCGTGTATTTCGTGTGTTTCGTGGTTCAATAATTCCGAAGCCGCGGTTGCTGGGCATGGGCAAAATGGGTAACCACGAAATACACGAAACACACGAAAAGGTGAGCCGGAGAACCTGAGTCATGCAGGTCCTGGATTGGATGAGGACGATGCGTCGGCCCCCATCCAAGCGCGTCTCGATCCACGCGCCGCCGATCTTTATGTATTCGATTCGTGGCGGGCCCCGGTTCGGAACCCGCTTTTCGTGTATTTCGTGGTTCAATAATTCCGAAACCGCGGTCGCCGGGCATAGGCAAAATGGGTAACCACGAAACACACGAACCACACGAATAGTTGAGTCGGAGAACCTCAATCAGGGAGGTCCCGGGTCTGATATGGAGGAAGCGTTCATCGGCGACGAAATGTGCCGCGATCCTCGCGTCCGCAATCGTGATTTCTCGTATTTGGGCGCAGCCGACGTCCGAACCCACTTTTCGTGTATTTGGTGTATTTCGTGGTTCAACAATTCCGAAGCCACGGTCGCTGGCATTGGCAGAATGGGTAACCACGAAATACACGAAACACACGAAAAGTTGAGCCGGAGAAACTGAGTCATGTGGGTCCTGGATTGGATAAGGATAATGCGTCGGCCCCAATCCAAGCGCGTCACGATCCACGCGCCGCCAATCTTTATGTATTCGATTCGTGGCGGGCCCCGGTTCGGAACCCACTTTTCGTGTGTTTCGTGTGGTTCGTGGTTCAACAATTCCTAGACCCCGGCCAGCGACCGTTCACGCAATCAAACCGGGCACGATCTTCGCGCCCTGGTTGTCGGTGAGCGAAAGTTCCGCGCCGTTGCGCCGGTAGGTCAGGCGTTCGTGGTCGAGGCCAAACAGGTGCAGCAAGGTCGCGTGCCAGTCGTGGTGCATCACCACGTCCTTCACCGCCTTGTGCCCCCAATCGTCCGTCGCCCCGTGCACGTGACCCGCCTTCAACCCGCCGCCGGCCACCCACATGCTGAAGCCGTGCGTGTTGTGGTCCCGGCCGCACTTGTCCCGACCACGGTCGTTCTGCAGCACCGGCAACCGGCCCATCTCGCCGCCCCAGTGCACCACGGTCGAATCGAGCAGCCCGCGCGATTTCAGATCTTTCACCAGCGCCGCGCTCGGTTGGTCCACCGCGCGGCACGAGCTCGGCAACGCGCTCACGATCGACCCGTGATGGTCCCACGATTGTCCCTGGTTCAACACCTGCACGAAACGCACGCCGCGCTCGACCAACCGCCGGGCGATCAGGCAACGACGCCCGTAGTCGCGCGTCTCGTCCCGTTCGATGCCGTACAATTCCCGCGTCGCGTCGCTTTCGCCCGAGATGTCGAACGCCTCCTTCGCCGCGGTCTGCATGCGCGCCGCCAGTTCGTACGAGCGGATCCGCGCGTCGAGATCCAGTTCGCCCGGGTGCTCCGCCAGATGCTCGGAATTCAACCTCGCCAGATAGTCGAGTTGTGCCTGCTGCGGCGCTCCGCGGAGATGCGCGGGCGGATCGAGGTTGAGGATCCGCGGGTCGGTGGGACGCGCCAGGGTGCCTTGGTAAATTCCGGGCAACCAACCGCTCGTCCAGCAATCGCCCGCCAGCAGCGGCGCGCCGTGCGGGCTCGCCATGGCGATGTACGCCGGCAGGTCGCGGCTCTCGCTCCCGAGCCCGTAGCCCAGCCAACTGCCGAGTGCCGGGCGTCCCGCCGTGATCCGACCGGTGTTCAGCGCGTACATCGATTGCCCGTGGTTGTTGACCCCGGTGCGCATCGAGCGGATCAGGCAGAGGTCGTCCGCGATGGTGCCGAGATGCGGGAGCAACTCCGACAACTCCATCCCGCATTGGCCGCGCCGGTGGAATTTCCACGGGCTGGCCAACACCTTCGACGATGCCTCCGCCGCGTTGTCGTAATGGATCTCCTCGGGAAACGGCTGCCCGTCCCACTTCGCCATGCCGGGCTTGGGATCGAACAGGTCGATCTGGCTCGGGCCGCCGATCATCAGCAGCGAGATCATCGCGCGGGCCTTGGGAGCGTGATGGGTTGGCTTGGGCGAGAGATCGAAATGCAACGGCTGCAATTCCGGCCGGACCGGTGCCGCGAGCAGGCCTTCCTCGCGCAGCAACCACGCCAGCGCGAGACCGCCAAGTCCCATGGAATGGGATTGGATGAAGTGTCGGCGGGAACAGCAGGGCGGCATGGGACGCGGGGTTGGATTCAGTCGAGGTAGAGGAACCGGTTGGAGGACATCAACGCCTGGCACACGCCCGACAGCGCCTGCAACGGCGGGTCGGGCACCGTGGGCTTCGCGCCGCGGAAGCGCTCGGCCTGGCGGTTGTAGAAATCAAGGCAGCCGGCGAGATCGCGGTCGCCCGGAGGCGTGCCGTACACGCGCGTCCACGCCGTGCGGAGTTGCGACGCCACCCGGCCGGGCCATTCGCGTTGCAAACGGCCGGCCAACGCGCGCGCCTCGCCCGTCGCGAAGTCGTCGTTCATCAACAGCAACGACTGCGGTGCCACCGTGGTCGACGCGCGGATCTCGCAATTCGGGTTCAACGCCGGCCCGTCGAACGTTTCCAGCACGGTCAACGGCCAACGCCGTCGCACCTGCACGTAGACGCTGCGACGGAACGCGTCCGCGCCGAGGGAATCCACGCCGGCCGGATCGCCGTTGCCGTCGCGTTTCTGCGTGCCCGCCACGACGCGGCCCGAGGGCTCGAGCGCGACCGGAACCGCGGGACCGCCCCACGCGGGATTGAGATCGCCCGCCACCGCCAGCCAACCGTCGCGCACCGCCTCCGCGTCGAGCCGACGCATCCGGAACCGAGCCACCCAACGGTTCTCCGGATCGTCCCTCGTTGACGCTTCGTTCGACGACGATTGCCGGTAGGCGCGCGAGGTGAGCATCAGCCGGTGCAATCGCTTGAGATGCCAGCCGTGCGCGACGAAATCGTCCGCGAGCCAATCGAGCAGGGCGGGATGGGTGGGACGCTCGCCGAGCCTGCCGAAATCGCCGGGCGTGTTCACGAGGCCGCGGCCGAAGTGGAGCATCCAGAAACGATTCGCCAGCACGCGTGGGACGAGCGGATGGCTTCCGCCCGTGAGCCAGCGCGCGTACGCGAGGCGCCGACCGGTGGAGGGAAGATGGGTCCCGACCGAAGCCCATCGCGCGAGGTTGGTCGTCCCGGCGGGCGCGAGCACCGACAGTTCGCCGGGCCCGATCGTTTCCTTCGGCTGGTCGTGGTCGCCCCGTTGGAATCGATGCGTCTCGGGCACCTGGCCCGGCACCTCGGTGAGCGCCATAAGGAAATCCTCGGCCGGCCGCGTCCCGCGCACGCGCGTGGCCTCGGCGCGTTTCGCCAGGACTTTCTTGTTTCCCTCGGGATCGAAGAGATCGAGGGCGAACCGCGTGTCGGCGCTCGGGTATTTCTTGAACAGTTGTTTCTGTTCCTCCGTGCGCTTCTCCGGGGCGGTGTTGCGGGCGACCCGCGTGGTCCCGCGGATTTCCTCCGGCAACTTCGCCAACTCCTTTTCGAACGCCGCGTCGAGAAGCTCCTGCTGCAACTTGTCCGCCTCGCCATCGACCTTGCGCGCGTCGGCCTCGACGCGTTCCGCCTCGGCCCGTTGTCCCGGCGTGTAGAGCGAGTAGAGTCGCTCGCCCGGCGGACGCCACGACTTCCAGTCGATGGCCGGCTCGAACACCGCGCGCAGCCGCGTGTAGTCCGCGTGCAGGATCGGGTCGTAGCGATGGTCATGGCATTGCGCGCAACCGACCGTGAGCCCGAGCAACGACGAGCCCACCGTCTTCAGCGTCGCCGCCATCACCTCGTTGCGCGCCAGGTTTTGGTCCGGAGGACCGTCCGCCGTCCCGTCGGGAACCATCCGCAGGAATCCCGTCGCCACGAGATTCTCCCGGACGAAGTCGTTCGTGACGATGACTCCGGTGCGGCCGTGCGCGGTCGCCGCGAGTTCGTCGCCCGCGAGTTGTTCCCGGACGAAGCGATCCCACGGTTTGTCCTGGTTGAACGAGCGCACCACGTAGTCGCGGTAATGCCACGCGTGCGGCCGCACGGAATCGGCCTCGGTGTAGCCGTTCGAATCGGCATAGCCGGCGACGTCGAGCCAGTGGCGTCCCCAACGCTCGCCGTACGCGGGCGACGCCAGCAGTCGGTCGACGAGCCGCTCGTAGGCGTCCGGCGCCAGGTCCGCCACGAACCCGGCCACATCGGCGGGAGTGGGCGGAAGGCCGGTGAGATCGAACGTGACACGGCGAACCAAGGCCGCTCGGCCCGCCTCGGGCGCGAACGCGAGCCCGTGGGCGGACTGTTCGGCGGCGATGAAACGGTCGATGGGATTGGGATCGGTGCCGGCGGGAGGCGGCGCGGGATGGATCGGCTGGAAAGCCCAGAACGCGCGTTCCTCGGGAGTGATCTCGCCCTGCACGAGCTGCTCGGGTTCCGGACGAAGCGTCGGCGCGCCGGCGGCGACCCAGGATTCGATCGACGCGATCTCGGCCGGCGAGAGCTTTTTTTCGCCCTTGGGCATCTTGCCCGAGCGGATGTTTTCCACGAGGCGACTCTGGTCGGGCTTGCCGGGGACGAGGACGGGACCGTCGTCCGTTTGGGCAGCGACGATCAGGCGGCGCAGGCGAAGGTCGAGGCCGCCCTTGGGTTTCTCGTCGCCCTCGCCGTGGCAGGGGAAGCAGTGGGTCTTGAGGATGGGACGGACGTCCCGCTCGAAATTGGGCGACGCGTCGCCACGGGCCGCGACGAGTACGGCGGCCAACGCCAGGGTGGATGTGGCGGCTAATCGCATTGGGACAAGGCGAAGGTGCCCGTCGCGGCGGGGTAGGGAACCACGAAATTCACGAAACCCGCGAAAAGTTGGGGCGGGGATAACGAGCCGGGCAAGGCCTGCATTCATCAGGCAATGCCATGGGGATCGTCCGGCATTCGTCGCGTCACTGTGCCGCCTCCCATGGATTATGTGACGGGTACCCGCCAGTTTCGGACCACGCTTTTCGTGTGTTTCGTGTATTTCGTGGTTCAATAATTCCGAAACAAGAGTGACTGGCCGCGGGCAAAATGGGTAACCACGAAATACACGAAATACACCAAAAGTTAAGGCGGAGATCTTGAATCGCTGCGGAAACCGCATCCATCGGACACTGTCACGGGGTCTTTCGGCATTCGTCGCGCCACCCAATACGTATACTCGACTCGTCGCCTGCCAGTTTCGGACTACACTTTTCGTGTGTTTCGTGTATTTCGTGGTTCAATAATTCCGAAACAAGAGTGACTGGCCGCGGGCAAAAATGGTAACCACGAAACACACGAAACACACGAAAAGTTGAGGCGGAGATCTTGAATCGCTCCAGAAACCGCATCCATCAGACACTGTCACGGACTTCTTTGGGATTCGTCGCGCCACTCAGGACTTATACACGACTTGGCGCTCGCCAGTTTC
>JANYDN010000243.1 GCA_025363585.1 Verrucomicrobiota bacterium
CGATTCCTTCCCCTGCCCCGAGCGAATTCGCGGTGTCGAGGCAAACGCCGATCGAATCGCAGGCGGCGCCCTCGACGATGCGACGCAGCGTGTCCGCGCGGAAACGATCGTGGTTCTCGAGTCCCAAAACGATGTCCCCCAATCCCGGCGCGATCTGGCGCAGGACGTCGATCACTTGCCCGGGCGACGGATGGCAACCGGCGTCGTCGACGACGAACCGGACGAGGCGCGCGCCGATGCGGCGGGCGATCCGGAGATATTCCCACGCGTGATCCGGGACGAGTCCACGGGCCCCGACTTCGAGCCGGATACCCTCGGCCGCCGCGCGCGCGGCGAGGCGATCGAGACGCGCGGAGTCAAAACGATGCAACGGCAGGTTGTCCCCGATCTGCAGCAGCTTCACGCCGTGCGCGTGGCAACGATCGAGGAGCCCGTGTTCGTCCAGCGGACGCGGCGGTTCCCTGCCGGCGACGCCGACCGCCCAACCGTACGTGAAACTGCTGAGACCCAGTTCCATCGGGTTCACTTGCGGGTGATGTCGCGCACCTGTTCGCGGATGTCGGGAAGCTCGAAGATCTTTTGCCAACCCTCGCGGAACAAAACGGGCTTCGCGCGCTTGCTGATCTTGTAGGCGGCGTCCGAAAACGTGCCGTTCACCTCGCCGAACAACACCGCGATCTGGATCCGCAAATGACCCAGCACGAAGTCACGGACGGCTTCCTTGGGCACGCCCTCGGCCACCAACCGGTCGTGGCCTTCCTTCACCACTTCCATGCAGGTCTGCGCGAGCGTTTCCACGAGCGCCGGTTCGAGCATCGCCATCTGCTCCAGCGTCACGCGGTGCGCGCGGCTGACGGGCGCGTACATCGCGGTCGAGATTTCCACGCCAAGCTCGTAGTACCGCTCGTCGCCCCACATCAACGCCACGACGATCGCCTGTTTGGCGGAAATGCCGCCGTAGAAATCGCGGAACGCCGGCTCCGTGGGTTCCCAGTTGAACACCGACGGATGGCACGGGTGCGCTATCACGCACCCGATGTCGTCGCGGCGCGGCAGTTGGTCGTCCAGCGGCGCCGCGGGATCCAGCGTGAGGAGCAGCGCGCCCGCTTTCATGCGCGGCACTATCTCTCTCGCGACGGCCCCGATGGCGACGTCCGGCACGGCCAGGATGACGACGTCGGAATCGGGAATGGCCACGGTTGGGTCGCCGGCCACCACCCCGCGTTGGCGCAGGTTTTCCAGCCCGCGCGGCGAGACCTCGAGGTAGTGAACGCGATGCGGGGTGCGGACGAAATTGTCGGTCAGGCGGCATCCCATTTTACCGCCGGCACCGACGAGCGTGATGGTTTTCATTCCGAAAAGGGTCAGGGGTTTGGATGGGACACGGTGGCTTCCGGGATGTCGACGGCGCGGCCGGAGGCGGCGGACTCATACGCGGCGAAGACCAGTTCCAGCGTTTTCAGGTTGTCCTCGCCGCTGGTCTCGGGCGCGGAGCCCGCGCGCAGCGCGCCGAGCAGGTCCGCGTGGCACGCGACGATGCTCGAATGGACCAGCGCGTACCGGGGATCGGCCCACGCGTGGAAAGGCGGTGGGAAGCGGCGGGCGGTGGTGCCCGCGCGCGTCGTCACGCGGATCCAATAATCGGGACCGAGTTCCACGGATCCATCGCGGCCCTCGACGAAAACAAACGCCTCGGGAAAACGATCGTGCTCCACGCGGCTGGAGTAGCCGAGGTTCACGGTGACCGTCGCGCCGTCGCGCTGCCGCAACATCACCGTCGCCGCGTCCTCGCCGCGGATGTCGTCACGCACACGATGCGTCTGGCAATGGACGCGGTGGGATTCACCGAAGAGGAATCGCGACACGTCGAGAATGTGCGTCCCCATGTCCATCAGGATGAACCGTTCGAGTTCCTTGAGGAACGGTTGGTTGTCGAAGACCGGAAAGCTGTTGCAGTAATCGATCCGCGCCCGGAACACGGGCCCGATCCCGCCTTTCGAAAGCACTTCCTTCAACGCCCGGATCGGCGCCTGCCATCGCCAGTTCTCGTGTACCGCCAAGGCAACACCCGCCGCGCGACACGTCTCCACCATCGCGCGCGCGTCCTCGAGGGTGGGCGCGAGCGGTTTTTGGCAGATCGCGGGAATCCGGTGACGCGCGGCCAACTCGACGAACCGTCGGTGCGTGCCCGCGTCGGTCACGATGTCGACGAAGTCCGGACGCTCGCGCCGCAGCAATTCCTCCGCGTCGTCGTAAACGGCGGGCACGCCGAACTCCGCGGCCAAGGCGGCGGCTTTCGCGCGGGTCCGGTTGCAGAGCGCGACGCAACGCGCGCCCGGAATCTCGCGCCACGCCGCGAGCTGGTAGCGTGCCCAGAAGCCCGTGCCGAGGATCGCGAAGCGCAGTTCGTTCATCGCGTCGTCGTCGGTTTCCACGAGGCGCGGCTGCCATCGATGGCCATCTGGAACCGAAGCGACTCCACGACGCGCGCGTCGGTACCGTCGGGACGGATGATCCAGACGGGCCGTTTGTCGGCGGGCTTCTCCGCGTAGACCTTCACCATGCGTTCGGGATTGCTCCAGTACCGCTCGTCGGTGCGACGGAACGAAATCCATTTCCCGTCGGGCGACCACGCGCTCGGCGTGCAGATGCTGGTGCCGCCGAAATTCGTGAGCTGGCGTTGCCCGCTGCCGTCGGCACCGATGACGAACAACTCGAGCGCGTCGCCCACCGGGAACGAATAGACGATCGATCGCGAATCGGGCGACCAGTTCGGGAACGTCGCGCCCACCTTGCTGGTCGTCGTCACGACGCGGCGCTTTTCGGAACCGTCCCAACGCATCGCGTACACCGTGACGCCGCCTTCCGGCGGATGGCCCGTGTAGCAAATGTTGAGGCCATCGGGCGAAAGCGCCGGATCGTGTCCCTCGCCGAGCATGCGGAGATCGCCGCCGTCGGGCCTGATGCTGGCCATCTCGGGTTTGTCGCCGTGCATGCCGAACACGATTCGCTCGCCACGCGGCGTCTTTTGCCAACTCGGCATGTAGCAAACCTTCGGCGACACCACGAGGCGCCGGACCCCGGACCCGTCGGCGTTCATCACCCACAGGTTGGTCGCGTGTTCCCGGTCGCTCATGAAGCACACGCGCCTCGCGTCGGGCGACCAGCACGGGTAGCGGTCCTCCGAAGACGGCGAGCGGGAAAGGTTGGTCATGTCACCGGTCTCCGGGTCGGCGACGAAAACCTCGGTGTCCCCCGTGCGCACCGAGGTGACCAACAGTTTGTGTCCCGCGAGCGCTCCCGCGTGGACGCGCGCACCCCGGGCCGACACGAGGAGAATCAAGACGAGGAGGACGACACACCGATGGGACGACGCGTTCGATAAGGCGGGAATCACGCCGCCACGCTGCCACGGACGGCGATCCGGGCCTTGGAAAAGCACGTCAATCATTTGGAGGAAATCCACCGGGCCACGGCGGCGCGTCCCACGGTTCGCGGATCTCCGCGGCGAACCGGAAATCCACGCGCGCCACGCGGAAAAGCAGCGCGGGCGCGTC
>JANYDN010000251.1 GCA_025363585.1 Verrucomicrobiota bacterium
GAGAAAATGCGCGTCGCCAACCTCGCGCCCGAACATCCCGTCCTCTCGAACTTCGAGGTTCGCTCCGAGAGCGGACGCACGTACCAAGTCGAGATCCGCGACTTCAGTTGCCAGTGCGTGGACTTTCAGGCGAGCGGTCTCGGCACGTGCAAGCACGTCGAGGGCGTCCTGATCTGGCTCGGACGCCGCCACAAGGCCGCGTTGGCGGAAGCGAACGAGCGGCCTTCGCACCGTCTCGAGATCGTCCCAGACCGCGCCCACGACGGCCTTCGACTTATCTTGCCGGCAAACTCCTCGGTCCCGGCGCAATTGCGGCACCTCTTCCATGCGGACGGTCGTCCCAAGATCCACGATTGGCCGTCGTTGCTCGAAAAGTGCCTGGAGCTCGGAAGCCGCCTCGAACAACTCCGCGTCTCGCAGGACGTCGAGCCGTGGCTGGAGGTGCTGCGTCGTCGCGCCGAGGGCGCGTCGTTGCGGCGCGAGTACGAGGAGAAGGTGCAGTCGGGCGAATGGCCGCCGCAGGAAACGTTGGTCCCCCTGCTGCCCTACCAACGCGAGGGCATGCTCCACCTCGCGCTCAAGGAACGCGCGTTGTTGGCGGACGAAATGGGGCTCGGCAAAACCATCCAGGCCATCGCCGCCTGCGCGTTGCTCCATCGCCTCGGCCGCGTCCGGCGCGTGTTGGTCGTCGCGCCCGCGTCGCTCAAGGTCGAATGGGAGGAACAAATCCGGCGCTTTACGACGTTGCCTTCCCTGCTTGTTTACGGACACCGCTCGAAGCGCGTCGCGCTGTACCGGGAATTGGCGGCCGCGAAGGACGGCCCGTTCTTCATCCTCGCCAACTACGAGCAGGTCGTGCCCGACGCCGACGAGATCAACGAGATCCTCGCGCCGGACGTGGTGATCCTCGACGAGGCGCAACGCATCAAGAACTGGAACACCAAGACGTCGCGCCGCATCAAGACGCTCCGCAGCCGCCACGCCTTCGTGCTCACCGGCACGCCCATCGAGAACCGCATCGACGAGTTGCGGTCGCTCGTGGATTTCCTCGACCCGTCGGTGCTCGGCTCGCTCTTCCGTTTCAACCGCGAGTTCTACGAACTCGACGACCGCGGTCGTCCCGCCGCCTGCCGCAACCTCGACGTGCTCCACCGGCGCGTGCAGCCCGTGCTGCTGCGACGGCGCAAGGCGGACGTCGAGGCCGAGTTGCCCGCGCGCACCGACCACCTGCGCTTCGTCCAACTCACCGAACGGCAGAAGAAGAACTACGCCACGCACGAGCAGGAAGTCATGCGCCTGGTCACGGCGTCGGAACGCCGCCCGCTGCTGAAGGCCGAGCAGGAACGGTTGCAGCGCGAGCTCGCGATGATGCGCATGACCTGCGACTCGAATCATATCCTCGATCCGGAAAACCCCGACGATCGCGAATGCCCGAAGCTCGGCGAATTGATGGCCATCCTCGAGCAATGCGCGGCCGAGGACGCCAAGGTCATCGTGTTCTCCGAGTGGGAACGCATGCTTCATCTCGTCCGCGACGCATGCCTCGACGCCGGCATCGACTTTGCCTGGCACACCGGCTCGATCCCGCAGCACAAGCGCCGCGCGGACATCGTGCGCTTCAAGGAAGACCCGGCGTGCCGCGTGTTCCTCACCACGGACGCCGGTGCCACCGGACTGAACCTCCAGGTCGCGAGCGTGGTGGTGAATTGCGATCTCCCGTGGAACCCCGCCCGTCTCGAGCAACGCATCGCGCGCGCGTGGCGCAAGTTCCAGTCGAAGCCCGTCACCGTCTTCAACCTGATTTCCGAAAACACCATCGAGCACCGCATGCTCGACACGCTCGCCACCAAGCGCGCCCTCGCGGAGAGCGTCCTCGACCTGGCGGGCGCGGTCACCACCGTGCCGCTACGGACGGGTCGCAAGGAATTGGCCGAGCGTCTCCGCGCGCTCACGTCACCGCCCACGGATCCCGCGCCGACAACGCACGCGACGGAGAAGCCGCCCGCCGCCCGCGATCTCGCCAACGAATTCGCCCACCGCGTGCGACAACGTCTCGGCGGGCAATTGGTCGCGTGCGAACTCCGCACGCCCGCAGGCGGCGGCACTCCAACGCTGTTGGTGGTGGTCGAGCACGTCGCGCAGGGCAAGGCGCCGTGGGTAGAGGATTTGCGCCGGGAATTCTTCGACGACGCAAACGCCGCGGCTCCCGCCCCGCGACTCGAGGTGCTCGACCGCGCGACCCACGAAGCCATCGAGCGCATGATCGCGGCCGGGCTCATCCAGGCGACGCCGCACACGCGTCGGTCGTTGCTCGACGAAGCGCCGCCGCAACCGCCGCCGTTGACCGCGGAGCAATCGCTTCTCCTCCGGCAATCGTCCGATCGCGCGACCCATCTGGTCCGCCGCGCGCGCGTCCTTGGCGACGCGGAATTCGCGGACGAGGCCTTTGCCAGCCTTCGCGAGGCGTTGTTGCAGTTGGCCACCGCGGTGTCGCTCGCGCGCCGCCTGCCGGTCCCGACGAGTCCCGCGGAACTCCAGCGCGAGCCCTGGAACAACCTGTGGCCCGGAATCGAGGACGACTCCGAACACCTTGGCTCCAACCTCGGCAACGCATGGGCCTCGGTTGCAGACCGGTTCACCACCGCGCTGGAAGGGTTGCGGGAATCGTTACCGAACTAACCGAACGATTGCCGTTGTCTGGACAGGCTGCACACCGGGATTCTCTTCCGCGGATGACGCCGATTCACGCAGATCCCGATCTGCGCCATCTGCGGATGTCCCCTTGGCACTCCCTTGAACACGGTCGCGTGGACCTCGAACGAGAAGCGTCCGGGACATTGACCCCATCAACTTCGGACCCGCTTTTCCAATTCCGGTTTCGCCCGTTGGTCGGGCATGACCGCAGGTTGACAATTGACATATTTGGAATGCTTTTTTTGTTAACACGATGAACTCCGCTGAAGCTTCCCCGTTTCCCGCGCGCCTCAAGCAGGCGCAGCTCATGTGCGGGTTCTCGCTCCGGGAGTTGGCGAAGAAGATCGACGGCGCGGTCTCCTACGCCGCCTTGTCCAAGTACGAGCACGGCATCATGCAGCCGTCTAGCGGCGTCCTGATCGCCCTCTCCCGGGCGCTTTCGCAGAGCCCGGACTTCTTCTTCAGGCCTTTCCGACTCGAACTGACCAGAGTGCGGTTCCGGAAAAAGTCGTCGCTCGGCGCCGCGGCGGAGAAGGGCTTTTTGGAACGTGCACGGGACCACTTCGAGCGCTACCGGGAGATCGAGGAATTGGTGGGCGACGTGCGTCGATTCGAGCCCCCGTTCAGGGGCAATTCGGTGTCCAGCCCGGACGACGCCGAAGCCATGGCCAGGAAGCTTCGCGAGAAGTGGCGTCTCGGCATGGACCCGTTGCCCAACATTCAGGAACTCCTGGAGGAAAACGGCATCAAGGTTTTCGAGCTCCCTACCGACGACAAGCACTTCGACGGGCTCAAGGCGGACACCGAGACGGGTCCCGTCGTTGTCCTGGCCAGTTGGCTCAAGGGAAATCTTCCTCGAATGCGCCACACCGAGGTGCATGAACTCGCGCACATCGTGCTGCCGCTCGCCAAGGGAATTCCCGAAGCCGACGAGGAAAAACTCGCGAACCGCTTTGCCGGGGCGTTTCTCCTTCCCGAGGACGCGTTCCGAAATGCGTTCGGCAATCACCGCCTCCAACTGGGCATCGGCGAACTCATCGAGATGAAGCGCACCTTCGGCGCTTCCATCATGGCTATCATGAAGCGCGCCGAGCAACTGCGACTCGTCGGAGCCGCGGTCTACAAACGGTTCTGCATCCACGCGAGCGAACGACAATGGCGAACCACCGGTGAACCGGGTGACGATCAGTACGTGCGCGACGAGGTCTCCGGCCGGTTCCGCAGGCTGGTGCTGCGAGCCGTCGCCGAGGACGTGATCTCCGTCTCCGCCGGAGCCGAACATCTCGGCATCGGACTCCACGAGATGCGGCGGGAGTTGAAGACCGTGATTGCTTGACGCTCGCATGAAGGTCGCCGTCAAGGATGCCAACGTATTGATCGACCTCGTCGAAGGCGACCTTTTGGCCCTTTGGTTTCGTCTTGGGATCGAGACGCACGTTCCAGACCTCGTGCTCGCCGAGATTACGAGTCCCGACCAACGACCCATCGTCATGGCGATGGTCGAGGCCGGGAACCTTAAGGTCGGGACATTCGGGCCCGAGCAAGTCGGCCGGATTGCTTCCTATAGGCGTCGATACCGAGTGAGTCTCGCCGACGCCTCCGCGATCGTTCTCGCCGAGCACTTGCAGGCCACTCTTTTGAGCGGCGACAAGCTGGTGCGGAAGTATAGGCCATTGGGGTCACAATGTAACAAGTAACATTTCGGCCGCGCGGTTCGCATCGCCGCGGACGGATGGATCGCGCTCTATGCGGGCGCGGAAGCTCCGCGGCGCCATCGAGATCGCGGCCGGCCCGGAGATCCCCGCCGC
>JANYDN010000089.1 GCA_025363585.1 Verrucomicrobiota bacterium
CGGAATCCGAAATGCCCGATGTGCGTGTAGATCGGCACGACGCCGGGTTTCCCGACGCGGCAATGCGGGCAATCCCAAGGCTGTTTCGTCCCGTATGCCGACACCAAGGCAAGCCCCTGCGCGCCGCCACACGACGCCCACATCGGCAGACTTGCCTCCGCGAGCACGCGTTCCGTCCCGCGCCAGTGCGTGCGGTCCACCTCGCACCAATCCTTGAAGCTTCCCGACAGGAATGCCGCGAGTGGACGCGGCTCGACCGCGATGAACTCGGGATCGAAATCCACCAGCCACACCTGCTGGGCCGCCGTGCCCGGACGCACCGCGGACGCCAACGGCAGGAATTCGCGCCCGTGCCCCGGCAACGTGGCGTCATGCGTCGAGTTCACTGCCAGCACCCAGTCGGGAAATCCAAACGCCGCGTCCGTGGCCGCGCGTGTCTCGACCTCGCGCACGCAGGGAAACGCGCCGGTTGCCGAGGCGACGCGCAGGCGCAGGAAACGGGCGGTCACCGGCTTCGCCAACCGCGTCACGCGATACAGTCGACGCTCGTCGGCGACGGCCGCACCGGGCATCGCCCGCCACTCGCGGCCGTCGCGGCTCGATTCCCACGCGTAGTCGCGGGGCGCGTCGCGCAGGACGAACTCATGCGAACCGACGACCTGAAGGATCGCGCCGACGGGTTCGATGCGCCCGAGATCAAGTGTCCAAGTCCAATTCGTCGGACCGATCGCGCCGCGCCATCCGTGTCCGGGACCCAGGCCAAACCGGTCGCCGTCGACCGCGCCGGACGCCGGGAAACCTGGCTGTTCGCTGGACGCGATGGCCCCGGAACCCGCCCGCAACGCCCGGGCCCCGAGGAGAGCCACGACGCAGACGAGAAGACGAATGGGAACCACGCCTGCAACCTGCACCACAATGGATACCGAGTGAAGTCCCGGGAACGCGGCGGACCCGCCTTGCGTCGCGCCGCCGTTGTGGCCGTTGTGGCCGCCGCGGTGACGCGGTGGACTCGCATGACGTAGCCCTCCCCTTGTGGCCGCCGCGGTGACGCGGTGGACGTAGCGCGGCCGTCCCCGGCTGCGGTAGCCGCGGGCGTCTCGCCTGCGCAAGGGCTTTAGGCAGCCTCCCAATCAGGGTTCTGATCCAAGGGCCTCGGCACGAAGCCGCTCGCCGCGGAGGCATTTGACCGAGTCATTGCCCAATGCTTCGGCGCCGCGGGTTGACCCGGGTTCCTTCCACCGTCTCACGACGGCGGCCACGACGCTTTCCCCACGACGCTGGGCGGTGCCTCGTGGCCGACGCGGTGACGCGGTGGAGTGGGAAGACGTGGCGTCATGAGTTCGGTCCACCAACTCACGTCGTCGGCCACGAGACCCCATCGGCCACAAGACCCTCGCCAGCCACGGGGCGTTCCCCCGTCCCGTCTTACTGGGCCTTCGGGGCCACGGGCGGCGGCGGCACCACCGTGGGCCGCGCCAAGACCGGACCCGAGTTCACGACCGGCGCGCCGACCAAGTGCTTCGGTACCGGCTCCGTCAGGAATTCCGCGCCGAGATAGGCCACCAAAGAGTCGATCTGCTCCTCGGTCAACGGCCCGCCCTTCTTCGTGTCGAACGCGGGCATCAGGCTGCCGTCTTTCCCGTTCCGCACCCAGTTCGCCCAGTAGTCGCTGTTGAACGTCCCGGGTCGGCCGCGGATCACCGGCACCATCGTCGCGCGGTGCTCGGCATCGTGGCAAACACCGCAGGAAGCCGCGTACAGGTCGTGCCCTTTCTTGCCGACGCCCGCCTCGACGTGGCATTTCGCGCAGTCGCCGCGGAACACCGCCTGTCGGTCCGCGGCCGCGATCTGCATGTTTCGCGAGCGTTCCGTCACTTTCTGGAGATTCTGGTAGGCGTCCTGGGGAAGCACCGATTTCACCAAAAGCGGAATCGTGCCGGCCGACGTGACGACGGACACCGTCTTGGTGACGACCCCGAACTTGCCGGCGAGGTTCATCGTCACGCCGATCTCGCCGCCCTCGCCCGGCTTGATGATCCACGGCGTGCTCGGGAGTTTCGCGGCGGTGCATCCACAGGACGTGTGCACCGACATGATGATGGCGTCTTCCTTCGAGATGTTCGTCACCGCGAACGCGAACTTCGCCTCGCCCTCGCCCGACTTCACGTTCACCACCTTCTCCTTCGCGTCGAATTTCAGCGCGTCGATGTTGGTGTTGCCGGGCCTCACCGCCGCCGCGGGCAGCACGGTCGTCACCGGCGGGAACACCGTGGAATTGGTCCGTTGGCGAACCGGAGGCGGCGTCGGTGCGTTCTGGAATTCCGGCAGCAGTTGGGCGCACGCCACACCGGCGCCGAGCACGATCGCCGCGAGGGCACCTAACGTTCCGAGTCTCACTCGCATGATGCTTGGAAATAGCAGAAATCCGTCCGTTGGCGAGAATGTTTCCCGTCACCGTCCCCTGTACCATCGATCCAATGTCTCCGCCCGCACGCCCACCCAATGTGCCGCAAGAATCCAACCCATCAGCACCCACGTCCGCCATGCGCCGCGCTTTTCGAATCTTCTTCCCGACGTGCTGACCTCCGCGTCCAGCAACTCCAGCTTGCCCAGCTTCCGGAGCCTTTCGCACAACACCACGTCCTCCAGCAACGGTTGCACCGGAACTCCCCCGACCTTCTCGAGTGCATCGCGCGCGACGAACATTGCCTGGTCTCCCAGCACGTTGCCCGTCAGCTTGAAAAACCATTCCGATCGCCGGCGTCCGCCCCGCACCACGACCGACGGACCGTCCCGAAACGTCTTTCGGAATCCGCCGCCGACCACGCCCGGACCGCGCATCGCCTTCTCGATCGCGCCGAACGCATCGGCCGGAAGCCACGTGTCGGCGTGCAGGAACACCACGACCTCGCCCGTTGCCCGGAGCGCGCCCGCCGACATTTGCGCTCCCCGGCCTCCCGATGCCACGATCACGGTCGCCCCGGATTCCAACGCGATCCGCGGCGTCGCGTCGCGGCTCCCCCCATCGACCACGAGCACCTCCACCGCGCGTCCCGCCGCGGCTTCGCGCACCGACGCAATCGTCGCCCCGATTCCGTCCGCCTCATTCAGGGCCGGGATGACGACGGAGAAATTCACCTTCGTTCATGCCTTCGTCCGCAGGCGCGCACGCCGCTCAAATCCGACCAGCGGAAGGAACCTGTCGGGAAGTGGCGGCAGGGCCGCCGCCACCCACCTTGGTTTGGGTTCAGAACCCGGCGACCTTCTCGAGCTCTCGCACCCGCGCGGCGATCTGCGCACGGGTCGTCTTCGTGGTGACGCCCACGCCGAATCCCTCGCAGCAAAACGACGCCACGACCGAGCCATGGATGATCGCGCGGCGCAGGTTGCCGTCGACGCTCCCGGTGCGTTGCGACGCGAGGTAACCCATCAATCCGCCAACGAACGAATCGCCCGCGCCGGTGGGATCGACGACTTTGTCCAATGGATACGCGGGCGCGATGAAGAGACCCTTGGGCGACGACAGGATCGAGCCATGCTCGCCCTTCTTGATGATGACGTAGCGCGGTCCCAATTTGTGGATCTTCGGAAGCGCGGCGACGGTGTTGTCCTCCTCCGTCAACTGGCGCGCCTCGCTGTCGTTGAGCACGAGGCAATCGACGCGCTTGAGCAGGCGGAGCACGTCCGCGAGCGCGATGTTCAGCCAGAGATCCATCGTGTCCGCGACGACGAACTTCGGTTTCGCCAATTGGTCGAGCACGCGCAGTTGGATCTGCGGCGCGATGTTGGCGAGCAACACGAACGGCGTCGTCTCGTACGCGACGGGAATCGTCGGCTGCCAATGCTCGATCACGCCGAGAACCGTCTCGAGCGTCCGGCGGTTGTTCATGTTGACCTCGTACTCGCCCGACCAATGGAAGGTCTTCCCCTCCTTCACTCGCTCCAGTCCTTCGAGGCCAAGCCCGTGCTTCTTGAACAGGGTTATATATTTCGCCGGGAAATCGCCGCCGACGACGCCCACGAGTTTTGTCGGGGAGAAAAACGACGACGCGATCGCCGCGTGGCTCGCGGATCCACCGAGCAAGCGGGGGTTCTCGCGCTTCGGGGTCTTGATGGAATCCAACGCGGTGGTGCCGACAACAAGGACGCTCATGATGGGACGGATAGACGGGCGGGGGTTCGCTTTTTGCGAACGGACCGGCGAAGCCAACGGTGCCGGTCGCGGCCCGTCAACGCCCGGTTTCGTCCGCGATTCTCCTTTTTCCAGCTTTCGCACGGCCAGTCCGACGGCTACCGCTGGGCCGTGCGGTTGACCGTCTTCCTTCGATTCCTTCTCCCCATCGTTGCCTTCGCTTTCCAAGCGCGGACCCTCGCCGCCGAGCCGCGGCCCGATTGGTCCCGCACGCTCGAGCGCGTCGGTGCATGGCTCGATCCCGCGTCCACCAACCCGCCCGTCGTCTCGTGCCGATTGCACGTCACGGAGGCCTCGGGATTTCCCGCGGGCTATCTCGGTTCCGTCGTCGACATCGCCCTGCAGGCTCCGGATCGATGCCGACTCGGCTTTGGAACGAACCGGACGCGGATCGAGTTCGGGCGCGCTGGTCCGCGGATCTGGCTCTGGGAAGCCTCGTCCGGCCGGGTGCTCGTCGCGCCCGTCGGCAACGCCCCCGACGGACTGCGTCCATCGGTCGGGCTGCCGGTTCCCCAGGCGGCATTGCGTTGGCTGCCGACCGCGTGCGGATCCACCAACTTTCCCGACACCGTCGTCGGCGGGCAACCCTGCGTCGTCACCGCGATCTGGCCCGCGAAGGCCGCGCGCGAATGGCTGGGCGTCGACGATTTCCGCGCCGTGTTTTGGCTGCGGCTTTCCGATGGATTGCCCCAGGCGGTGCGCTGGCAATCGCCCGCGGAAAAGTTGTCGCTCACCGCGTGGCCCGTCGGACTGCGGGCGGGCCGGGCCGAACCTCCCGCGCGATGGCAGCCTCCCGCCGGCGCGGTCCAATCAACGGCGAGCCAAGGAATCTCCGTGCGACGCCGGCTCCCGCCCGTGGTCGCGTTCCTCGCCCGCGAACTCGGCGCGATCCCGGCCGACGCCGACGCGGGCGGACGTTGACCGGTTTGTGTTGCCTTGGCCTTGGTCGTCCTTGGTCTCCCTGGGCGTGAAATATTTCTTCTGCTGCCACCGCATGGAGTTCCCCCGAAAACCCTCGAACGTCGTTGCGCCGAATCCCACACTGGTCCCGTGAGCGAACTCCCCCCGAAAACCTGCGGACTCGATCGGCTGGTCCGGAATCCCAAGATGATCGCGGCGTCGATCGCCGGCATCAAAACGCAGCAACGACGCGACGGCGTTTATGGTTATCCCGGCGAGCAGTTCGAACTCGAAGGCACGCGTTTCGTCATGACCGCGTTGGAACGCAAACGCCTCGCCGACATGACCGAGTCCGACGCGAGGTCCGAGGGATATCCCGATCTCGAAGCCTACAAACAAATCATCCTCTCGATGCACGCCGGCATGGAATGGGACCCGGAAGCCCTCGTCTGGGTCCATCACTACCAGAAGGCGTAGCGCGGACGGAGATAGCGTGGCCGCCGCGGTGACGCGGTGGATCGGCAAGACGTAGCGCGGGCGTCCCCGCCTGCGGTATCCGCGGGCGTCTCGCCTGCGCCCCGCCGTAGAGCGGCCGTCCCCGGCTGCGCAACTGGCGGGCGTCCCCGCCCGCTTCAGCCGCGGCGAGCACGTTGTCCCGCCCCCACCGAGCCGGGGACGGCTCGGACCGTGCAGCCGAGGACGACCGCCGCCACGCCAACACCGCCGCACCCTCGCCTACTGCTTCGGCAACCACTTCTTCCAGTTCTCGCCGTACGCCTCGACGTTTTCCTTTGTGATGCGCTCGAGGGGACTCACGTCCTTCACCGCGGTCGGCGACTTCTTGAAGTGCACCTTGTTCAACAGGTGCTCGATCGAACGGTAACCCCACTGGAAACACTGCTGCGCCAGCAACACCTGCACGTGGCCGCTGCGGAGATAGTTCAATTGCATCGGCAACGCGTCGACGCTGACGCACTTGATCGTGCCCGGCGCCCACTTCAACGCCTCCTGCGTGAACAACGGCCATCCGCCGACCATCGCCCAGCCCGTGATGTCCGGGTTCGCCTGCATCGCGCGTTCCACCGCGGCCGCGGCGTCCGGCGGCGTCTCCTTGTGGTAGTAGGTTTCCTTGATCTTGATCCCGGGATGCTTCGCGGACTCTTTCTTCACGCCGGCGACGCGCTTCTGCAGGTTCGGCGCGTTCTGGTTTCCGGCGAGGATCGCGACCACGCCCTTCCCGCCCATCTCGCGCGCCAACTCCACCATCACCTGCTCGCCGCACTGCGTGTCGTCCACGCCGTACGTCACGAACCGCTTCGAAGCCGGCGCGTCGGAATCGAACGTCGCCACCGGCACGCCGCTCCCCACCGCCCGGTTGATGGCGTCGGTGAGTTTGTTGGCGTCGCTGCAACTCACGGCGATCCCCGCGGCGCCGGCGAGCACGAGTTGCTCGATCGCCTCGGCCTGTTTCTGCGCGTCCTCCTCGTTGGGCGTGCGCCAATCGATGCGCAGTCTCAACCCGTGCTTCTCGCCGAGCTCGCGCGCGGCGGCCTCCGCGCCGACGCG
>JANYDN010000372.1 GCA_025363585.1 Verrucomicrobiota bacterium
GCGCGGTCAGGTTCGACAACAGCCCCTCCGGCATCGCCGAAAGGGTCTGACGCTCGTCCTTGCGGATGTCCGCGCGACCGAGCACCCGGTCCTGGCCGGATGCATCGCGCACGCGCAGTCGTCCGCCGTCCGCGGGCGACACCAGCCCTGCCAGCGTGCTCCCGTCCGCCAACTCCAGCACGTGCAGCGCGTTTTCCGGCGCGACCGTCCGCGACGGTTCGACGATCTCGCCCAAGAGCCGCGCGTCGTCGTACTTGCGTCCAACCCCCGACAACTCCGGACCGAACGCGCGCCCTTCCGCGCCCAGTCGGTGGCAACCCAGGCAATTGGGGCCGCCGTCGCGGCGCATGACCTCGAGTCCGCGCGCCGGATCCCCGCGCAGTTTCAAAACCCGTCCCGGATCGAATCCGTCGCCGAGGACTCCCTTGCGGGCGGACCCCGGCGCGAACGACGCGAACAAGTCGCGCACGACCGCATTGGTCGAGTGCAGGGCCGCGTCGAGTTCCGCCGCGCCGGGTTTGCCCGGCAACGTCGCGTCCAACAACGCCAACGCGCCCGATGGCGAACCGATGCCCGCCTTCGTGTTCGCGTGCGTTGGGTCGCCCGGGCGCATCGAGCGGATCCAGTCCGCGACGAGTCGCGATCCGTTCGGATCGGGACGCCGCGGTCCCGCCATCGGCATGTGCCCCGCGCCGGACGTGTTCATGCGGAGCCAAAGCACGGAGCGTTCCGGATGTCCGGGCGCAAGCAGCCGGGCGTCGTCGAGCCCGAAGTCGCCGCGGCTCGGGCGGATGTCGGCGATCCGCAGTTTTTCCAGCGGATCCTCGATCGGGAAATAAACCGGCACGGCGCCGCCCGCGCCCCAGCGATGGCACGGCGCGCAATTCGCGTGCAGCCACGAACGCGCGCGGAGCGCGATGTCGCCGTCGTGGCCCTGGGGATTTGCGAACGGGATCGAAGGCGGATTGCCCGGACCGGCCGCCAGCACGCCGAGCTTCCCGAGGCGCGCGGCCTCGGATCCCAATTGCAGCGGGTTGATTCCCAGGACGAATCCCGACCACGAGTTGTGGCAACGGAGGCAGTCCGTGCGCGATCCGAAGCGCCAGGTATCCGCGCCGCCCAGTTCCGGGCCCGAACCCTCCAGGTCGCTGGTCGCGCCTTTCGCGCCCACCAATTCCGCGTCCCGTCCCGCGTGGTCCCAGTGATAGGCGTACGCCCGCCACTTCGCGCCGTCGTAGTGGAGCAATTGTGTTTCGATCGGCGTCCAACGCGGGACCGGCGCCGCGAGGTTCGTGTGCCCGATCGTTTTCACGGCGACCGTTCCCGCCGGGAATGTCCAGTTTTCGCCCTTGCGGATGGGCTCGGTGCCGGGAACAGCGATCCATCGCCGAGACGACGCGCCGTCGTGCCAGACCGGCGACACCACGTCGTATGGCTCCACGCCCGGCGCCGGGCGTTGCTCGCGGACATCGGCGAAGAGACCGGTCTGGCTCAGCTTCCGCGGGAACAACGACGGATCGAACGTGTCCCTTGCGGGCACCAGCCGGTGGATGCCCGCCGACTGCTGGTGGTCGAGAACATAGAGTTCGCGGTCGGGCCCGGTTGCGAATGCCACGGGCTGCAACGTGGTCGTCGCAAGCTCGCGGACCGCGGCGGGTGCCCCGTTGGTGGCGCGCAATGCCCAGAGTTTTCCCGTGGCCCAATCGCCATAGACGTAGGCGCCGCGCGCCGCGGCCAATGCCGCGCCCTCGTAGAAACACCCGCCGGTGATGCTCGCCGCCTCGCTGTGCGGGTGCGCCATCACCGGCTCCGAGACCGGGGTTGGCGGATCGAGATCGCCGTTCACGACCTGCGGTCCCTCCATCCGGCTCCAGCCGCCGTTGTAGCCCGCGCGGACGCGGTGGACGGTTTCCCAGAGTTCCCATCCCACGTCGCCCACCCAAAGGTCGCCCTCGGGACCGAACGCCATCCGCCATGGATTCCGGAATCCGTACGCCCAAATCTCGCCGCGCGCGCCGGCCCGGCCCACGAACGGATTGTCGCGCGGGATCGTGTACGCGCGCGCGCCTTCGGCCTTCCGCACGTCGATGCGCAGGATGCAACTCAACAGGTCGTCGAGATTCTGCCCGGTCCGCAACGCGTCGGGCGGCTCCGGCGACGAACCATCGCCCGTCGAAATGTAGAGGCATCCGTCGGGCCCGAACTTCAGGCACGAACCGTTGTGCCCGCCGCCGAGCCACGTTAGCAGTTCGGTTTCGTTTCCTTCATCCGCGACGGGTGGCTCGGTCCTGGAAAGCCGGAGGCGCGTGACGTGGCTGCCGTTCTCGCGTCCCGCGCCCTCGCCGACGGAGACCCACGCGACATACACGAAACGATTCGATTCGAACGCGGGATCGAACGTGAAACCGAGCAACTGCGAGAAGGGTTGGTGGCGCTTCGACAGGTCGAAGGCGAGATCGGACTTGGTCGCGTCGCCCGTGGACGGAAACGAAACCAAGCGTCCCGAGAGTTCCGAAACGAACCACCGGCGCGTGGTCGGGTCGTGAAGGAAATCCGTGGGTTCCTTGAAACCCAGCGCCGGGAAAACGCGCTCCACCGCGGCCAGCGGGGGCGCGTCGGGCGTGCCACGGACCCGCGACGTCGTCCACGGAACGCGGTCGGCGGCGAGTGTCGTCGCCACCGACGCCAACAGGAACAGCGCGCGGAGGAAGCGGGAGTTGGATCGCGGGTTCATCGGGAAATGGTCCGGAGACCGTAGACCCGCCGGGCGTTCCCTTGGAAGAAAGCATCGGCGTCGGCCGCGCCGTGGCGGCTTGCCACGGCGGTTGCAATCGCATGGACGGTCGCGAGCGGCGCGAAGAGGGCGCTCACCGGCCAGTTCGATCCGTAGAGCACGCGACGCGGTCCGAAGCGTTCCCAAACCGCGTCCGCCGTCGGCCGGTAGAATTCGGGATCGCCCGTCGCGGTGCCGTCGTTGCGGCCCGATCCCTCGACCAAACCGGACACCTTGAAGTGCACGTTCGGCCTCGCCGCGCACGCGTCGAGGCCGCGAAGCCAATCTTCGGGCGGGCGATGGCCGTCGATCCGGACGTTCGCGCAATGATCCACGACGATGCGGAGATCCGGTACCGATCGCGAAAGTTCGGCGACACGGCCGAGTTCCGTCGGGGAAACGAGGACGTCGAGCGCGAGTCCGCGCCGCGCGAGTTCGCGGCAGTCGCGTTCGAAGGCCGATTCACCGGGCGTCACGGGCACTTCCGAGCCGCCGGTACGAATGCCCCGGAAGAGCGGGTTGCGCGCGTACCGTGCCAATCCGTCCGCGAATCCGGGACGACCGGGTGTGAGATGTCCGACGAATCCGAGCAGGAATGGGTCGCGCGCCATCAGTTCGAGCACCCAGTCGTTGTCCGACTCCCGCGGCGATGCCTCGACGACGACCGTTCCCGCGATGCCGAGGGGTTCCGCGAGACGATGGTATTCGGGCGGGAGCACGGGACGGTAGAGCCGCGTCTCGTTGGCGCCGGGCCACGGGATGCCGCCGGGGCGCGTGGGATCGTAGAAATGCGTGTGGGTGTCGATGATCCCGGCGTGGCGGGCGTTCGGACGGCCCGCGCAGCCGGCGATCGCCAGCGATCCGGCGAGGGTGCCAAGAAAACCGCGGCGCGTGGACACCGGCCGGGAGGTGGGTTGCGTCATTCGCGCGACGGTATCGAACGCGCGACGATTTGAAAGAATGCGGAGCGGACGTGTCGGTCGGCGCGCGACGTCCCGCTTGATTCCGCGGGCGATTGCCCCAAGCGTCTCGCTCTCGCATGAAGATCTCATGGCATCGTCTGGGCGCGCTCTGTCTGGCGCTTTTGTTCTCGGGAACTTCGCGCGCCGACGAAACCAACGCGCCGAGCCCGCGCGAAAAGGCGATCGCCGCGGTGAAGCTTCCCGACGGTTTCGCGTACGAGGTGCTCGTGATGGGCGACATCCCGGAGCCCGTGTACCTCCAGTTTTGTCCCGACGGCCGGCTGTGGTTCACGGGGCGTCGCGGCCACGTCTGGGCCTACGATTTCAAATCCGCCAAGGCCGAGCAGATCGCCAGGCTCGACGTGTGTTGGGAACCGATCCCGGGCCGCGAAAGCAACGAACGCGGTTTGCATGGCATCGAGTTCCATCCCGATTTCCTCCGCAACGGGCAGCTCTTCGTGCACTACGCGCCGTACGTTCCGACCAACGCCACCGCGTGGACCAACCGCGTGTCGCGCTTCACGGTCGACCATCCCGGGCGCGCCACCGCGCTGTTGCCCGGCTCCGAAAAGGTGCTCATCGAGATCCCGTCGACCCGCGGCTTTCACCAAGGCGGTGCGATCCAATACAACCCGCGCGACGGGAAACTCTACGTGTCCGCCGGCGACAACAATGTCTCGAGCGACACCAAGTCGTTCTTCGACGACCCGACGAACCCGCCTCAGGTGCTGGGCGATCTCCGCGGGAAAACGCTCCGGTTGAACCTCGACGGATCGATCCCTTCCGACAATCCGTTCGTGGACCGGAAGGGCGCGAATCCCGCGGTCTACACCTACGGGCATCGCAACCCGTACTCGATGCACGTCGATCTCCCGACGGGCAACGTGTACGTGGGCGAGGTGGGATACGACCGGAAGGAGGACTACGAGGAAATCAACTGGCTGCGGCCGGGCGGCAACTACGGCTGGCCGCGCTGCATGGGCCCGAACCTCGGGACGTACGGCGGCGACTGCCCGTTGCCCGACGCGGTGAAGCCCTGGATTTTCTGGATCCACGACGCCGGCGCGAACGCGACGGTGGGCCCGATCTACCGGCCGGCGGGGCGCGGCACGGATTTCCCGGCGCAGTACCACGGCGGGATGTTCTACGTGGATTGGGTCCGGAAATGGATCCGCTTCGCGACGGTGAACGCGGCGGACAACACGGTGACGAAGACGGAACCATGGGCGCGCGGGTTCACGGCGGGCGCACTCGCGATGCAACTCGGGCCCGACGGCGCGTTGTACATGGCGGAATACGGCGGGTGGTTCACCGGCGTTCCGAGCGACAAGATTTCCCGCATCGTTTACCGGGGCGTCCCGGCGACGAAATAATCCGGCCATGTCCCGGATGCTGAAGTCTTCGGGCGCGGTGGCCATCGCCACGCTGTTGAGCCGGATCCTTGGGTTCCTGCGGGAGTCGGTGTACGCCGGATTCTACGGCGACACGCCCGTGGCGAGCGCGTTCATACTGGCGTTTGTCATTCCAAATTTGGTGCGACGCCTCTTGGGCGAGGGCGCGCTGACCGCGGTGTTCGTGCCCGTCTTCAAGCAACGGGAACGCGACGAGGGATTGGAGGCGACGTGGCGTGGCGCGGCGGCGGTCATCTCCGCGGTGGTGATCGTCTGCTCGGTGCTCACGCTGGCCGGCATCCTCGCGGCAACGGCGATCGTGGAGTTCCACTGGTTCCATCTGGAATCGCGGCACGAATTGATGCTGCGGCTGCTTCGCGTCATGCTGCCATACTCGATCTTCATGTGCACGGCGGCGGTGTTCGTCGGGATGCTCAACACCCAGGGGCGCTTTTTTCTGCCGGCGTTGGGCACCGTGATGATGAACGTGGTGATGATCGGGTCGGTGTACTGGATCGCCCCGCGCTTCGGGACCCACCTCGAGGACCAAGTGTACGGGCTTGCGGTCGGAGTGCTGTTGTCGGGCATCGCACAGGCCGCGTTCCAGTTGCCGGCGCTGCGCCAGGTCGGGTTCAGGATGAGTTTCCGAAACCCGTTCCGGGACCCGACCGTGCGCGAGGTGGCGCGGCGGATGTTGCCGGCGACGATCGGCGTCGCGGCATACCAGTTCAACGTGGTCGTCACGCAGTTCATCGCCGACCACCAAGCGGGGTACGTTGTAGCGTCCTATAACTACGCGGTACGGTTGATGGAATTGCCGCAGGGCGTGATCGGCGTCTCGCTCGCGACCTTCCTGCTCACGGAGCTCAGCGGGTTGGCGAGCGACAAGAAATTCGTCGAGTTCCGCCGCGTCCTGCGGGAGGGAATGCTGCACCTGGTGTTCCTGAACGGCTTGGCCACGGTCCTGTTGTTCGTGCTGGCAGAACCGATCATCCGGCTGTTGTTCGAGCACGGCCGCTTCACGCCGGTGACTACCGAACGCTCGACCTTCGCGCTCGAATGCCTGATCCCGGGCCTCGTGGCTTTCTCGCTCAACAACATCGTCGGACGCGCCTTCTACGCGCTCGGCGACACGTCCACGCCGATGCGGATCGGCGTGTTCTGCCTTGGCCTGAACGTGGTCCTGGTGTGGATGCTGGTGACGCCGTTCCGACAAGGCGGGCTGGGAATCGCGAACACCATCAGCGCGCTGGCGAACACCGGGCTGCTCGTGTACGCGCTGCGGCGAAAGCTGCCACGCTTCGGCTTCCGCGAGATGCAGTCGCCCGTCCTTCGCATGGCGGCGTTGAGCCTCATCGCGGGTGCGTTCGCGTGGATGACGCACCGCGCGTGGGAACAGCAGTTGGGCCACGCGGGATTTTGGCGGCAGGTCGGGGCCGTGTTCGTGCCGTCGGGGCTTGCGACCGTCGCCTACGGGGCGCTGGCTCTCGCGGTCAAGCTGCCGCAGGCGCAGGAGATGCGGGCACTCGTCGGCCGGCGCCTCGGCCGCGCGCGATGAACCTGCGTGGGTGACGGCGGCCCGCCGTCACCGCTCGACGTGCTGCGCAGTCATGAACTCCCCTCGGCTCGCAGCGTTGATTAAGAAGCTTTTCGCCAGGACCGCATTGGCGGTGGAGCTCACACCGCCACCAGCCGCACAAGCTGAACCTGTCGTGAAGAATGACTAACTGAAATCTCAACCAGCGGCTTTGCGCTTCTTGGCGCGATTGATGGCGTCC
>JANYDN010000064.1 GCA_025363585.1 Verrucomicrobiota bacterium
ACAACGAGTCCGGATCCGCAAGCACGACCGAAACCGCGAATGGCACGTGCGAGGCAGTCGGTCCGGGCGTGGCCGCGGTTCGCGCCATGATTTTCCCGGCGGGCAAGTACGACTCCCCCAGCGCACGCCCCGCGAGTTCCAACTCGATCCGGGTGCCGACGGGACGCATCCCGGCGAGAACGGACGACTGCTCCATGGCGCGGCGCGAGATCCATTGCATCAACGACCGCGGATAGGCATGGACCACGACCCGAGACATCGACTGCGACCGCGTCCCCGTGCTTTCCGGCGAAGGGACGCCCGTTTCTTTGGCGCTCGCTTCGACGAACCAAGGCGCGCCCCCGATGTCGACCCATCCGAAACGCGCGCCCCCGGTGGTCTGCATCGCCCAGCCGTGCAACCGCGCCGCGAGCGCCCGGACGCTTTCCTCGTGCGCCCATCGCCCGCGAACCTGCTCGATGAACCGCGTGTCGTTGGTGCCGTTTCCACGGGCCACGATTTGTTCGCCCTGCCGGATGAACAGGGGCGACAGGATGGAAGGCTGTTCGAAGGCCAAATGTCGCACGACCCGGTGCCACGTCTCCGCGTCCAATCGCCCCGACTCAACGCCGCAGGCCGCGGAGAACGCCAGTCCGGCCAACGGGACTCCCGCCTCGCTGACGCAACGGTTGATGTTGGTCGCGTCGGCGAACTCCAGCCATCGGCCCGCCGCCGTGGACTGTTCCATCGCCGCCGTGGCGCGCCTCAGGCCCAGAAATTCGACGTTGGCCCGTGCCTCGCGCGAGGCACCGGGCCGGCGGAATTCCGACGCCGCGCGCTCGAACGCCGCGGTGTCGGCATCGCCGGGGTCGAGTCCACGCAGTTGGTCGAAAGCCGCGCGCGAAACCGGCGCGAGCGCGGCAAACCACGGCGCCGGCAGCGGGGACGGCGGATAGCTCACGGGCTTCCCCAATTCGCCGTCCATTCCCTGTTCGAACACCAGTGACGGACCCGGAGCGGCATCCAGTGGGTCGTAAAGCTCCCCGCGAAAACCCGGAGGGCGGATCCCTTGATTCGACGCGAACGCCTCGGGCCATCGGTACGCGGGGAAATCATCGAGTTGCCGAAGGAGGGTCGGCCACGTCTCGGACAAACGCGCGGCCAACTCGCCCGCGGTACGCCCCGCGCGCGCGCGAGCCTCTTCCTCCACGGCCTCGCGATCGCGACGCAACCCGACGATCCCCACCACGGCCAACGCCACGACGGGAAGCATGATCAGGGCGAGTTGCAGCCGCAGGGACTTCACGCCGGCCATCGGCTGTCCCTTGGATGCCTTTCCCGCGATTGCATCGATGATCCTCATCCGAACGACCGGAACCGTTTACCGCCGACGGGCCGGGATTGTCAGGAGAATGTCAAAAACGGGCGCCGCACTCCATCGCGGGATCGCGTGCGCATGCTCTTTTGCCGTCCCCGACGACGGGATTCGGCCGTCGGAAAACCTTCCGTGGGACATCCCTTCCAAATCGGGCGAAGCCCATGGTAGCCTTCCGCCATGCATGCCCGCCCATTCTCCCGCGCGTTCACGCTGATCGAACTCCTCGTGGTCATCGCGATCATCGCCATCCTCGCCGGCATGCTGCTCCCGGCACTCGCTCGCGCGAAGTCCAAGGCCAACGACACCTACTGCCTCAACAGCGAGAAACAGATCGGGCTGGCGGTGAGCCTCTACAGCGCCGATTACGCCGACCGCTTCCCGCTGGCCAAGAACTGGGGACGCGCGTGGGGCACGGACCACGCGCTGCGGACCGACGACCTGTGGATTCCCGAGTTGCTCGAGAAATACCTCATGAAGAACGGGAACAAGCCGACCAACTACGCCGTGAAGGTCACGTCGGTTCCGAAGCCCGGCATCTTCACTTGCCCCGCCGGCATCAAGGCAAAGGATCCGAGCATCGCGACCATCAACAACTTGCTTCGGGACAACGACCACGTGACTTATATCTGGAACCACATCTATCTGAAGAAGGACGGAAGCTACGAGACCTCGCGTCCCGTCAGTGGCCGCCGGGAATCGGACGTGGCCAGCCCGACGCGCGCCGTCCTCTTCTGGGAAATCCCCTACTGGAACTGGGACAAGTCCGCGCACGGCACGAAACTGAACCTCGTGTTTGCCGACAACCACGCGGGACCCGAGAAGCGGCAGAAGGACGAGTATGACTGGTGGTCCTATCACAGCCGTCGCGGTTGGGAGGACAACGACCTCACCGGAAAAACGGTGAAGCAATGAGTCGCGCGTGCCTACTGCCACAGGCGGGGCTGGTCGCCGCCTTGCTACTCGCCTGCGCCTGCGTCACCGCGCGGCCATCGCGCGACGCGGGGGCCGAGGTCCGCGCCGTCCTCGACCTGCAGGCCGCCGAATGGAACCGCGGTTCGGTCGACGGCTTCATGCGTGGCTACGCCAATTCGCCGGACACCCGGTTCGCGTCCGGGGGCGAAGTCACGATGGGTTGGCAAACGGTCGGCGATCGGTACAAGCGCCGCTATTCGGACGCCGCCAAGATGGGCCACCTCGTCTTCGACCAAGTCGACGTCAAGATCCTCGCGCCGGACGCCGCGGTCGTGTTCGGGCACTGGCATCTCCGCCGGGCGGCCGACGCGCCGGAGGGTTTGTTCACCCTGGTGTTCCGTCGTGGCCCCGATGGCTGGCGCGTCGTGCACGACCACACTTCCGCGGCGACACCGTAAGGCCGGAACCACACGGCATTGGGTGGGTGATGGCGGCCCGCCGTCACTGGAGCCATGCCGCAGGCCCGCACCGGGCTGCTCATATGCAGGCCCGCTGTCGAAGTGGCACCGGGCCGGTGCCACCCACCGTGGCTTGGGCCGCCGTCACCCACCCGGGCCAAAACGATCACCACTTCCCGCTGAGCGGCCGCGGGAAGTCCCGTTTATATAACTGCAACAGTCGCCGCGGGTCGTTCGGTATTATATAAATCACCTGTCGCACGCTCTTCTTTTTACCCGGTCGCAACCCGCCGATCCACGGGTCGCTGTGCAGGCACACGTACACGCCCTCGAACAGCTCGAACGTCCGGTCGCTCGCCACCGCGAGAAGCCATTTCGAGTCGGCCGACTCGCACCCGATGAGGCCGTTGGCGATACGGTCCAGCGCCAGCGGGCGCGGATTGGCATCCTCGGGCCTGACCCATGGCGGGAGGTAGACTTGGCCGCCGAGATACAAGGCATTGGTGGTCCGACGCACCGCACCCAGCGCCGTCCGGCCCGCGTCGGTAAACACGAAGCTGCGGTCGATATAATTCGACTGTCCGCATCCGGTGAAGCGATCGACCCGGATGCACGCCGGTTGGAACCATTGCACGTCCCATGATTCCTTCCCGTGGTTCTCGAGGCGAAAACTCATCTCCACGCCGTCCCGGGTGGCGGTGACGTCGTGGAAGACGTCGATGTTCGTGCCCACCGTGGTGTGGAAGAACAGCGAGCCGCCGTTCGGGGCCGCGGAGACCAACTCGGTGCGATGAGGCACGCGCGTCTGGCCCCAGTTCCGCTCGTGCCCACCGGGCCGGCAAAACGCCTCGAGATAAAAGACGTCGATGGAGCCACCGGGCAACCGCGGGTCCGTGATCTTGAGAAGGTTGTTCGTCCATCCGAGCCTGAACGGATCCGCCGCCCTGGCGGTGCCCACCACGGAGGAAAGCGCGACGAACACGATCCACAGGCGAACCAAGACAATGGATTTCATGAGGGAAGTATGAGCCACAGATTAAAACCCATTTTCACGGATTTTGGTTCACCAATGCCGGCCAGGCCGCATGCCGTTTCATCAAAACAGGAGTCAGCATACATCTGAGAAAATGGCCCTTAATCTGTGGCTAATACTCCGCCCCTCGTTGATCGACCGCTCCCCCATCCGTGGTTCAAGCCAGGATGGCTTTCACCACCTGTCCGTGGACATCCGTGAGCCGGTAGTCGCGGCCCGCGTGGTGGAACGTCAACCGTTCGTGGTCGAACCCCAGGCAATGGAGGATCGTCGCCTGCAGGTCGTGGATGTGGACCGGGTTCTCGACGACGTGGAATCCCAAGTCGTCCGTCGCTCCGTACGAAAAACCCTTCCTTATCCCGCCGCCCGCCATCCACACCGTGAACGCCTGGGGATGATGGTCGCGTCCCTGGCTGCGTCCCAGCGCGGCGTTCGACTCCACCATCGGCGTCCGCCCGAACTCGCCGCCCCAAATCACCAGCGTGTCGTCCAGCAACCCGCGCTGCTTCAAATCCAGCACCAACGCGGCGCTCGCACGGTCCGTCGTGGCCGCGTTGCCGCGCACGTTCCCCGCGACGTCGCTGTGTGCGTCCCATCCCTCGTGATAGATATTAACGAAGCGCACGCCGCGCTCGATCATGCGCCGCGCCAGGAGGCACGCGCGGGCGAACGACGGCCTGTCGGGATCGCAGCCATATAAGTCGAGCGTCGCCTTGCTCTCGCCTTTCAGGTCCATCAGCTCCGGTGCGGAACCCTGGAGACGGAACGCCATTTCATACGCGGCGATGCGCGTGGCGATCTCAGGATCCCCGCTTTCCGCGAGCCGGCGCCGGTTCAACGACCCGAGGACGTCGAGCGTGTCGCGCTGCACCCGCGGGTCCATTCCGTCGGGACTCGCCACGTCGAGAATGGGCGGTCCTTGGTTGCGGAAACGGACGCCGGTATAGGACGTGGGAAGAAAGCCGCTCGACCACAGGGCGGATCCGCCGCTGAGACCGCCACCGGTGCTCATCACGACGAACGCCGGGAGTTCCTGCGATTCCGCGCCGAGCCCGTACAACGCCCACGAACCGATGCACGGCCGGCCCGGTTGCGAGAAGCCGGTGTTGAAGAGGATCTGCGCCGGGGCGTGGTTGAATTGGTCGGTGTGCACCGAGCGCACGAGGCTGATCTCGTCCACGACCTTCGCGAGGAACGGGAGCATCTCCGACAATTCCGCGCCGGACTGGCCATGGCGCGCGAACTTGAAGACCGGACCGAGCACGGCGGCGTCGGGCCGGATGAACGCGTAGCGCTGGCCCCCGATGACCGAGGGAGGGAGCGGCTTGCCCTGCAACTTCGCGAGCTCGGGTTTGTTGTCGAACAACTCCAACTGGCTTGGCGCGCCGCCCATGAACAAGTGGATCACGCGCTTCGCCGTGCCCGGAAAATGTCCTCCCACCTTTGCTCCTTGAAGCCCGGCGGGCAGGCCCGGCGGGAGTGTGCCCGTGGACGCGCGGACACGGCGGGTGAATTGGTCGGTGAGCAGTCCGGCGAGCGCCAGCTTCCCGAGGCCGACGCCGCAATCGCGCAGGAAATGCCGGCGCGTCGTCTGCAGGCAGTGTTGTTGCCACGGATTCATGTGTTCAGCCCTTGGTGACCATTTCGTCGAGATTGAGCAGCACCCGCGCGAGCAGCGTCCACGCCGCGCGTTCCACCGCATTGTCGTTGCCGCCGCCGGCAATCTTGCCCGCGTCCAATTCCCCGCCCGCCAACCGACCGCGCTGCACGCGGAGGAATTCAGTCAACGCGGCCACCTCCTCGTCGGCCGGCGGCCGGGTCAGGCAACGGCGGAACGCACGTCGCGCGCGCGCCGCGTCCGATCCCGATTCCGCCGCCAGTTGCTTGCCAAACGCCTGCGAGATCTCGACGAACTGCACGTCGTTCAAAAGCGCCAGCGCCTGCAACGGCGTGTCGGAACTGTCCCGCCGGGCGAGGCACGATTCCCCGGTCGGCGCGTCGAAGGTGTTGAACAACGCGAAGGGCGCGGTGCGCTTCACGAAGGTGTAAACGCTCCGCCGGTATCGGTCCTCGCCGCTGCTCGTCGGCCACGCGGCACCACTGTAGGCGACCTCGGTCACGCCGCTGGGTTGCGGCGGATAGACTCCCGGGCCGCCCATCCGCGGCGACAGCAACCCGGCCGCCCGCAATGCCGAATCCCGGATGATCTCCGCCTCGAGACGCCCGGACGGTCCGCGGGCGAGAAGCCGGTTCTCGGGATCGTCGCGCGCGAGTTCCGGCGTGGGCCGCGAAGATTGCCGGTACGTCGCGCTCAACACGATCGACCGGTGGAGTTTCTTCATCGACCAACCCTCCCGTTGGAATTCCACCGCCAGCCAATCGAGGAGCTCGGGATGGCTCGGCAACTCGCCTTGGTAACCGAAATCCTCGGACGTGCGCACGAGCCCGCGTCCGAAAAACGCCTGCCACTGGCGATTCACGGCGACCCGCGCGGTGAGCGGGTTGTTCGACGATACCAACCAGCGCGCGAGCCCAAGCCGGTTGCGCGGAAGTTCCGCGGGGAAAGCGGCGATGGCACCCGGCACTCCGGGTTCGACGGGTTCGCCCGGACGCAGGTACTCGCCGCGCGCGTGGATCTGGGTCGCGCGCGGGTTGTCCGCGGGACGTTCCCTCATCACCATCGTGACCTGCGGCGACTCGGGTTTGCGCAGGCGCGCGATCTCAGCCGCCGGCCCCGACAACTCCGGCGTCGACAGGAGGAACTCCTCGTACACCCGTTGCCGTTCCGCCGCGGTCCAGCGCTCTTCGTCCTTCGCGAACAGGCCTTGGACTTCCTCCGGCAACTTGCTCGCGCCCGCGCCGCCGATGTGGTCGGTGGCGGATACCCGGAAGCGCCCGAGCGAACACGCATAGTGCCGGCCGAACCGCATCGTCACGCGGATCTCGGAGACGTCGCCCAACGGCTCAGCGAGCACGAACACCGCCTCGTGGCGCTCGCCCTCGCGGCCCGACGTCGACCAGCCGGTCTGCGGATCCTCGTCGATCGCCTGCGCCGCGCTGCCGTTGCTGCCGAATCCGTTCTTGCCGTAGCTCTCGCTCGCGCCCGAGAACTTCAACGCCTTGCCGCCGGCCTCCACTTCCAGCATCCCCAAAAAGAAATCCCCTTTCGGCCCCTCGTAGAATGCCATCCCCGGCCCGCGATGCGGGAGGCTCTCGTCGGGCATCGCTTCCAACCTCAGGGCCGTCGTGCCGCGCAGATTGCCCGCAAGCCGCACCTCATAGGTATCGCTCTTGGTGATGTCGCCGCTCGCCAGCACCGACTCGTCGGGCAACCGCGTCAGCTTCGGCGAATTCGATTTCAACTCGGTCGGATGCAGCGCGACCCAACGCGCCAAACCCTTCCTCCCTTCCGCGCGCCACGCGGCGAACCGCTCCTCGAGTTTGGCCGCGCGGCGTTGCCCGAGCGTCGAGGCGTCGCCCGCGGGCCGACCCACGCTCAAGCGCGGACGCCCGATCGAGTGCTGGCCCACGACGGACTGGTCGAGCGTCACCGTGAATCGTGTGCCGCCCGGGAAACCGACGGGTTCGGCAAAAGCAAAGGTCGCCGTATGCGGCGCGTTGAGCGTCTTGCCATCGGCGTGCACCGCCCAACCCGTGGTCGGATTGCCATCGAACGCCGAACCCACCGGGAATCCGGATTGCTCCGCGTCCGCGGTGGCCGACGACAGTTTCACCGGGCGCGCGGGGCCGTTCCCGTTCCTGGGCGCGACGGTGACGACGATCTCGCCGAGCACGAAGTTCCCGTGCTTCACGCGCCCCGGCCCGTGCGCGGGCAGCGCGTCGTCGGTCAAGGCTTCCAGCCGAAGCCCGGTGAAGCCGCTGCCGTCGGATTCGAACCCGATGGTGTAGACGTCCTTCTCCGGCGCGGGCTCCGCGAACAACGCCGAACCGTCGTCGAGGATCCTGCCGACCTGTCCACCGGCAGCGACGGCACGCGCGGGTCTCGGCGTTTCCCAATCCATTTCGGCCACCGGGAATTTCCCGGGCAATTCGGCAAGACGCGCCGCCGCCTCGCGCAGGTTCGCACGGTGCTTCTCCGCGGCGTCCGGCGCGGCCAACTCGAGGTCGGGCTCGTCCACGTTGTTGAGGAACGCCATCATCGAGTAGTACTCGCGATGCGGGATCGGGTCGTATTTGTGCGTGTGGCACTGCGCGCAGCCGAGCGTGAGCGCCAGCCACGTGGTGGCCGTCGTGTTCACGCGGTCCACGGTCGCGTGGAACCGAAACTCCTGAGGATCGATGCCGCCCTCCTCGTTCAGCATCGTGTTGCGATGGAAACCGGTCGCGACGATCTGGTCGCGGGTGGCGCCGGGAAGTAGATCGCCCGCCAACTGCTCGATGGTGAACCGGTCGAACGGCATGTCCGCGTTCAGCGCGCCGACCAGCCAATCGCGCCAGGGCCAGATCGAACGCTGCCGGTCCTTCTCGTAGCCATTCGAGTCCGCGTACCGCGCGAGATCCATCCAGCGCCGCGCCCAGCGCTCGCCGTATTGTTTCGAGCCGAGCAAGCGGTCGACCATCCGCTCGTAGGCCTCGGGCGACGCGTCGTCGACAAAGGCGTCGGCCTCCTCGGGCGTGGGCGGAAGACCGATCAGGTCGAGATGGACGCGGCGCGCCAACGCATGGCGATTGGCCTCGGGCGACGGCTTGAGTCGTTCCTTGTCCAGTCGCGCGAGGACGAACGCGTCGAACGGTTGCCTCGCCCACGAACGGTCGGAGACCGCCGGCAACGGCGCCTGGCGCGGAGGGACGAAGGCCCAGTGATCCCGGTACTCCGCGCCGCCCGCGATCCATCGCCGCAGGATGTCCTTCTCGGAATCGGCGAGAACGATCTTCGAACTGGGTGGCGGCATTTGCTCGTCCGGATCCGCGGACCCAATGCGGGTTACGAGGGCGCTGTCCTTCGAATTGCCGGGAACGATCGCGATGGCGCCCGACTTCGCGGGTTGCATCGCGGCATCGCGCAGGTCGAGTCGGAGCTTGCCCTTGCGCGCGGCGTCGTCCGGCCCGTGGCACTTGAAACACTTCTGGGAAAGGATCGGCCGGACGTCCCGCGAGAAGTCGGGAGGGGCTGGTGCCGCGACGACGGACGCGGCAAACCCAATCGCGCCGAGCCATGCCGCGATCCAGGCGCGGCGATCGGGACCGCTGGCCGCGGCCCGCCTTGTGGGCGTGGGAGAAATCGAATCCATGGGAACCCGAAGGAAGATGCCACGAACGCACGCGCGGGCCACCGGGGATTTTTCGGGGGTGGCCCGGGGAGCCGACGGTTCCCCGTAGGGCGGCCGTCCCCGGCTGCACGGTTGCGGGCGTCTCGCCCGCCGACCCACGTAGCGCGGGCGTCCCCGCCTGCGGTAGCCGCGGACGTCTCGCCTGCGTTGGGTATCCGGCAAGCCCCGCGCTTTCCACGCCGGATGCCCGCGGCTTCATGCATCCAAGCTTAATGCAGGCGGGGACGCCTGCGCTACATCCGCCGCGTCACCGCGGCGGCCACGCGTCGAACGGCCGCGGCTACGCCCGCCGTTCGCGGATCGATGCCACGATGTCGGCCACGACCTCCGCGCGCGGCTTCGCGCCCTGCGGACCCTTGCTGTGCAACCGCACGCTCAGGTGGCCCGACTCGAGGTCGCGCCCGCCGATCACCAGCATCGTGTGCACCTTCGCCTGCTCCGCGTCCTGGATCTTCGCCTTGATCGGGTTCGACCCGAGATCGCCTTCCGCGCGCACTTGGTGCGACCGCAATTCGGCGACGACCGACCGCGCGTAGTCGAGCAACGGCGCCTCGTCGCCGATCGTCAGCACGCGCACCTGCTCGGGCGCGAGCCACAGCGGGAAGTTGCCGGCGTAATGCTCGATGAGGAACCCGATGAAACGCTCGTGCGTACCCAACGGCGCTCTGTGGATGCACAGCGGCGTCTTCTCGACGTTGTCGCGGTCCTTGTAAACGAGCCCGAAGCGTTTCGGCACGGCGAAGTCGACCTGGTTCGTCGCGATGGTGAACTCGCGTCCGATCGCGCTCCAAACCTGCACGTCGATCTTCGGCCCGTAGAACGCGGCCTCGTTGGGCACCTCGATGAACTCGATGCCGCTGTTTTGAAGGACGCCGCGCACCAGGTCCTCGGTCTGTTTCCACAGCAGCGGATCGTCGACGAACTTTTGCCCGAGCTTCGACGGATCATGGGTGCTGAAGCGCATGCGATAGCGGTCGAGCCCGAAGATCTTGAAATACTTCAGGTACATCTCGTTCACCGCGTTGAATTCCGCGGCGAACTGCTCCGGGGTCATGTACAGGTGCGCGTCGTTCATCTGCATCGAGCGCACGCGCATGAGGCCGAACAGCTCGCCGGATTGCTCGTAGCGATAGCACGTCCCGTATTCGGCGAGGCGCAGCGGCAGGTCGCGGTAACTGCGCGGTTCCGCCGCGAAGATGCGGTGGTGGTGCGGGCAGTTCATCGCCTTGAGGTAATAGCGCGTCGCCACCTCGTCCGATGCCGACTCCTTGAATTCCATCGGCGCGAACATGCTGTCCGCGTAGTACGGGAGGTGGCCCGAGGTCTTGTACATCTTCTCCTTGGCGAGGTGCGGGGTGCGCACGCGGACGTAGCCGGCGGCGAACTCGGTCTCCTTCGCAAGGCGCTCGAGTTCCTCCACGAGCACGGTGCCCTTGGGCAACCACAGCGGCAGGCCGGGGCCGACGTACTCGGAGTCGAACGCGAACAAACCCATCTCCGCGCCGATGCGGCGGTGGTCGCGGCGTTTGGCTTCCTCCTGAAGTTTCACCCACGCCTCGAGTTCCTCCTTGTTCTTGAAGGCGGTGCCGTAAAGACGCTGCAACTGCGGGTTCTTCTCGTTGCCGCGGAAATACGCGCTCGCGACCTTGAGCATCTTGATGCCACCCGGTTTCACGTTGCCCGTGCGCATCACGTGCGGTCCCGCGCACAAATCCACGAAGTCGCCGTTCTTGAAAAAGCTGATCGCCTCGCCCTCGGGAATGTCCGCGAGGCGCTCGACCTTGAAGCGCTGTCCCTTCGACTCGAAGTACGCGCGCGCTTCCTCGCGGGTCTGGATGCTCTTCTCGAAAACCTGGTTCTCCTTGATGACCTTCCGCATCTCCTCCTCGATCGCGGGGAAATCCTCGGGCGAGAACCGGTGCTTCAACTCGAAGTCATAGTAGAAGCCCTCGTCGGTCGGCGGCCCGATGTCCAGCAACGCGTCGGGCCACAGCCGCAGCACGGCGCTCGCGAGGATGTGCGCGGTGGAATGGCGGATGCGCATCAGCTCGCTCATCTGCTCGCGCTGGTCGAGCGTCTTCCGCTGCACGTCGGTCTTCGCGGACTCGAGGGGCGCGGGCGGGACCGCGGCGGCGGCATTCGCGTCCGCGCCGGCATGGGCATTGGCTTCTTGCATGTGGCTTTCGATGGGACGTTCCGACCGACCCGACGGCACCCCTGCCAACAAAAACGCCCCGGACCGGATGGTGCGAGGCGTGGTGCGTCCTTCCCTGTCGGGCAAGGACGCTAGCGGGTGGTCGTGTAACGGACGGACGGCACGCACGGATAAAGCCCCAGAGCGCGACGCAACGCAAGCCCGGGAATCTTACGACCGCAGCCTCAATGCCACAGACTTGTCAGCACGATGATCGCCGGCAGCGCGAGGAACAAATTGGCCAACGGCACCCGGGCGATCGACATCAACACCAGCGGCAGCACGGCGAGGTAAACGCCCGACATCATGGCGAACATCGACGAGACGTCGGCGCCTTCCGACCGCACCCGGATGAGTTCCCCGATCCACATCAAGCCGGCCTGACCCGCGGCCACCAGGGCCGCGCCCAAGGCCGCCGAGGCCGGGCGACCCGCGGCCGTCGACCAAACGCCCAGCGCGTCGAGGACTCCCTTGAAGACCAGCGGCCGCCAATCGCCGGTCAATCCGGCGAGCAAGCCCGCGAGCCAGCCC
This sequence comes from Verrucomicrobiota bacterium, assembly GCA_025363585.1. Classification (GTDB taxonomy): domain Bacteria; phylum Verrucomicrobiota; class Verrucomicrobiia; order Limisphaerales; family UBA9464; genus UBA6176. Next base: position 11,777 of record JANYDN010000064.1, read on the forward strand.
AGTGGGTTCATTCCCAACACGACGGCCAAGGCCACGCCAAACCGGGAAGCCGGAACGGCCGGTCCCAACTGCCCGCCGGCCCATCGCCCGGCACGATTGCTCGCCTTTTGGAAACCCACGAGAAGGCCGATGCAGTTGCCAAGGAGCATCGCGGCGAGCAGCAGGACCCAGGCATGCCACCAAGGGCGCATGAACGACGTCCAACCCCCGAACGCGGTCGCGACCGCCAGGTACACCGACCCAAGGGCCAGCAATCCCCGCACGCGCCGTTGGGCGTCGGATCCCGGAACCGGCACCCCGAACGCCACCGCGACCGCCGCGGCGACGGCGAGCGCGAGATAGAGGGCGATGCCGGTCACGGGATCATTCTCCCCCGCAAAACCGCCGGCGCCAAAGTCATTTCCCCGTTGGAACGCTTCCCGGACGCGACGGGAAAACCTTTCGTGTTTGGCAATTGGGCCTTGCCTTTCGGGCGCAGGCTCCAAACATCCGCCGCCACATGAGCATGGAGCCGCAGGAGTCCTCACTGCAGTTGGATTTGATGGCCTGGTACGAGGTCAACAAGAAGGCCGTCTTCGCAGGATTGGGCCTGATTGTCGTCGTCATCGCCGTCGCGATCGTCTGGAAACACCGCGCCCGGGCCGCGCTCGAGGAAGCGAGTTCCGCCGTGCTGGCGGTGCGCGTGAAGGCGGGCGAGACGAACGCGATGTCCGTCGACGCCCTCCTTGCCGCCGCGCAGAACCATCCGGGCACGCAGGCCGCCGCGCAGGCGCTGGTACTTGCCGGCCGCGAGTTGTTCAACCAGGGAAAATACGCCGACGCCCGCGCGAAATTCGAAAGCGTCGCCAACAACAACTCGAGCCCGCTCCAAGGCATCGGCCTCTATGGCGCCGCCGCGTGCTACGACGCCGAGAACAAAATGAAAGAGGCGCTCGCCGCCTACGACGGCGTGATCGCCGCGCCGACCGGTGCCGCGTTCGCCAACCAGGCCCGCCTCGCGAAGGCCCGCGTCCACGAGTCGATGAACCAACCGAAGGAAGCGATCGCGCTCTACGACGTGGTCCTCGCGACGAAAACGTCATCGCTGGCCAACGAGGCCCTCATCCGCAAGGCCAACCTGCTCCGCGTCCATCCCGAGCTCGACAAGCCGGCGATCCTGACCAACACGCTGAAGGTGCTCCCCGCCCCGGCCCCGGCGCCCGCCGCCAAGTAGGCCGCCGTCCGCCGGCAAGACCCGCCCCGATGTCGACGAATACCATCGACGTCGCGGCGGGTTTGGTTTTCCGGGACGGACGTTTGCTCGTCGCGCGGCGACCGGCTGGCACGCACTTGGCCGGGCTTTGGGAATTCCCCGGCGGCAAACTCGAGGCGGGCGAGGACTGGATCGACGCGTTGCGACGCGAGCTGCGGGAGGAAATCGGCATCGAGGTCGTCGCGGGCCCGCTCGTCGAGGAGATCCTGCATGCGTATCCCGAAAAGACCGTGCGGCTTCGATTCTACCGATGCGACTGGATGTCGGGCGAACCACGTCCGATCGGATGCGACGCGATCGACTGGCTCAAGCGGGACGAACTGGGGAAGCACGAGTTCCCCGCCGCGGATCGTCGGTTGTTGGATATGCTGGGGACCAGGGACGCTCTCTGGCGAACCACGCCGTGACGCCGCCGAATTTGAAACTCCCTTCCCTGCGGAAGCGGGCTCCGCGAGGTCCACGGTCTCACGACCGCGGCTACGTCATGGGTCCACGGTCTCACGACCGCGGCCACGTCATAGGCCGCTTCAAACTTGAAACTGAAAACTTGAAACTCCGCTGCCTTACTTCGGCTGGTTGCCGCCGGTCGGCCCGACATCTTTTGCAGTCAGTCCCGGACTCGAAAGCACGCGGCTGAATTCGTCGCACGTCACCGAGTACTGGAATCCCGAACCGGTCCCGGCCGCGCCGTAGCGACCCTGCTTGTCGATGGCCACGAAATTGATCGAGAGATCGAAACCCTTCGGATCCATCTTGGCGATGCGACGGATGGTCTCGAGACAGGCATCCTGCGGATGAAGTCCCTGGCGGATGTATTCGACGACGAGGAACGACCCGCAGTAGCGCATGACGTTTTCGCCGATGCCCGTGGCGCCCGCCGCACCGAACTCGTTGTCGACGTAAAGCCCGCTGCCGATGATCGGCGAATCGCCGACGCGGCCCGGGAGTTTGTATCCAAGGCCGCTGGTGGAACAGCCGCCGAAGAGGTTGCCGTCCGCGAGAAGCGCCACCATCGCGATGGTGTCGTGCCCTTTCTTCTCGGACTTCGCCTTGGCTTGGGCCGCGCGCCATTTTTCCCACGCCGCCTTCTGGCCGTCCGAGACCACCGGCCCGCGTTCCATTCCCTCCGCCGCGGCGAAATCCATCGCGCCTTGGCCAACGAGAAAGACGTGGCGCGTCGTCTCCATCACGCGGCGCGCGATCGAGATCGGGTGCCGGAATCCCTCGACCGCCCCGACCGCGCCGGCCTTGTGGCCGGGCCCGCTCATGATGCAGGCGTCGAGTTGGACCCGGCCGTCGGCATTCGGGATGCCGGAGAGACCGACGCTGGGATTCGACGCGTCGGATTCCGTGACGTGGATGCCGCGCTCGATGGCGTCGAGGCCGCTGGCGCCGGACTTGATGGCAGCGAGCGCCGCCTCGTTCGCGGGTTGGCCGAAAGGCCACGTCGACACCACCAGCGGCGGGCGGGTCTGGAGTGCCGAGGTTGGGACGGGAGCCCGGGCGAGGAGTCGCCCGGAAGCACTCCCGGCGGCGACGGTGCCGGCGGCTGCGGCGAGGAAACGGCGGCGGGGCATGGCGGTCATCGCGTCGAAAGTGCCGGCCGCGGATTGCGGAGACAAGCCGCCAGTGCCGTCAACGGCGCTGGTTGAGAAACCACACCACGCCGCCGATGATCCCCGCCGCGGCCGCGCCGACAGCCCAGGCGGCCACCAGTTGCATGCGGTGCTTCCTGCGCGCGCCGCGCCCCTGCCCCGGCAACAGGTAGTAGCGATGCGCATCCGGATTTTTCGGCTTCCCGAATCCAAACATAATCGTGCCGCAAGGGGATACCCGACGTTCCGCCCCGGGCGCAACCGCGCGCGCGCGATTTGTCGCGCGCCCGCTACTTGCGGTCCAATTCGCGCAGGATGAACTCGCGCCGGTGCACCAACTGCCGCCGGAACGAATCGATGTCCGAGTGGAATTGCGCCAGCATCGGGCCCTCGCGCGCCCCCCGCACTTCCGCGCGGTGTCGCACCTCGGGCTCGAGGCGCTTCTCGAGGTCGTCGATCACCGGCCGGAACTTCGCCTCGTTGAACGCGGTGTCGCACAGCCCGCGGAGCCGCAGCAAATACCGTTCGCGGAAACCCGGGTTCGCGAGCAACGGCCCGCTGAACCATCCGCCCGGCCGCCACCACGACATCCCGCCGAAGCCCGCGCCGGAAAACCGGCCGCTGCCCGGCGGCGGTTGGTCGCCGTTCATCCCGTACGTCAACGGGAACGAATACCAGTCGAACTTCGACGACGTGCCGTCGAAATCACCCCAGGTCTTGTCCTCGTCCCACGGATGGATTTCCCACCGCCCTCCCGGTCCCGGCGCGTGGAAGACGAAGTGGTTGTTGAAATAGCCGTCCCAGTTCTCGATGCACTGGCTCACCGCGTAGTAGCCGGCGAATTCCTCGACGTCGAAACGCTCGCGGATGAAATCCCATTGATTGGTCCCGTGCCGGCTCGCGAGGCCCGCGACGACTTCTTTCAGGTCCTCGTGCCGCCCGAGCGGGTGGTTCTTCTTCTCGTGTTGCCGCGTCAACCCGCTCTCGAACCACACGATCTTGTAGAGGTTGCCTTCGGTGTCGCGGTCGCGTCGCGAGAGATAGGCCTCACCGGGTTGCTCGATGTAGAGGTGATAGCCCAGGTCCTGTCCATCGACGGTGAGGCGGAAGTGGCCGCTGTCCGGCGCGGGAACGCCGGCGCGACGGAACAGTTCGTAGGCGAGGTGTTCCGCGAGGACCCATCGCGGGCTCGACTCGAAAATGACGTTCACCGTGTGCATTCCCAGCAACGGGCGTCCTTTCCCGGTCCTGAGTTTCCAGCCTCCGGACCGTTCGGAGACGCCGACGAAATCGAACAACTCCGGGTCGCCGCTCCCGGCGGGCGGCACGTGGATCGCCGTCAGGTCGTCGGACAACGGCTCCTTCGGCCCTTTCGATGGCCGCCAATTGTGCAGCGACGCGCCCGGCGGACCGGCCTTCCCGTGCGTCCAGAGTTGCAACTGGCCGATCGTCCCCGGAGCCGGATGCAGCATCACGAGGTAGGAGAACTCCGCGACCGTTTCCTGCGGCGGCGGCCACACGCGCTCCCCGCCCCGCGCGTCCTTCGCCGACAAACGGAAACGGACCACCGATCCGTCGGGAGCCGGCGGGATCTCGGCCGTGTAGTCGCCCGCGAGGGCATCGCCCGACACCCGCCGCATGGGCAACGACGCGCGCGTACCCCAACCCTTGGCGTTGCCGACGCGATACTCCACCGCGGCCGAGACCACGCCGTCCGCGTCGTTCCACCGCACGGAGATTGGGTTCGGACGATCCTTCGGCGACGGGTCGAACCGGACCTCGGAGGGAATCGGCGGAAGGTTGGTGCGGGCACCGTCGTTGGCCCGACCCGGCGTTCCAAAGACCCCTTTCCCGCGGACGGGCATCGACGCGACCCAATTCGCCGGAATGTCGGAACGCGAGCCGGGATCGATGCGCTCGAGGGATCGTCCGGCGCCGTCCGCCGCGACCGACCACGGCGCGCGATCCCGGTAGTGCACCCAATCGCTGGTCTTGCCGTCGGCATCGCGCAACTCGATCCGCTCGCCTTTCGAACTGAGCCGTCCGACGAACGCGCCCGCGACCGGCACGTCGGGACCGTAGGCCTTGCGGAACGCGGCGACGTCCGCGGCGACGACGGCGAACGCGCCCGGCGGGAGTTTCGTGCCGGCGGGAAAGGTGAATTCAACGCCCTTGGAAAACGACCATCCGGCGAGATCCACCGGCGTCGCGCCCCGGTTCGCCAGCTCGATCCATTGCACCGCGGGCTGGTCGTCGGGCGGGTGGTAGAACACCTCGTTGATGACGACTGCCCCGAGCGGCGGCACCTGCGCGGCGACGGCGAACGGGAAGGCGAGCAACGAGCAAGCCATTGCGAACGCGCGGAAACCCGGGAGCCTGACGGCGGAAGGCATGGACCCAACGACAGCCCGGCGTCGGATTTGTTTCAATCAAGGTGTCCGCGGGAACGCGCCTACTCGTCCTCGTCCTTGACCCCCGGCATGCGCTTCAGCGGGCAACCGGCCCTCAGCCACCCGTTCACGTAGGCATCGACATCGCCGTCCATGACGCGCTGGACGTCGCTCGTCTGCACGCCGGTGCGCAGATCCTTCACCATGCGGTACGGTTGGAACACATAGCTGCGGATCTGGTTGCCCCAGCTCACGCTGCCTTTCTCGCCGTAGAACTTCTCCATGTCCGCTTTCGCCTGGTCGAGCCGCAGCGCATAGAGTTTCGCCTTCAGCATCTTCATCGCCGTCTGCTCGTTCTGCGCCTGCGATCGTTCCTGCTGGGAGGCGGCGACGATGCCGGTCGGGATGTGGGTGACGCGCACCGCGGTCTCGACCTTGTTCACGTTCTGGCCGCCCTTGCCGCCGGATCGGAACGTGTCGCGCCGGATCTCGCTGTCGGGAACCACGATGTCCGCGAGCGACAGGTCGTCGAGTTCGGCGACGACGTCGATGGACGCGAAACTGGTGTGGCGGCGCTTGTTGGAATCGAACGGCGAGATGCGGACGAGTCGATGGACGCCGCGCTCGGCCTTCACGAAGCCATACGCGTTCTCGCCCTCCACGCGGTAGGTGACGCTCTTCAATCCCGCGGAATCGCCGGGGAGCGCGTCCGTCACTTCCCATTTCCAACCCCGCGCGTCGAACCACCGGCCGTACATGCGCGACAACATCTCCGCCCAATCCTGCGCCTCGGTGCCGCCGGCCCCGGCCTGGATGCTGAAGATCGCGTTCCGCGCGTCGTGCGGCCCGGTCAGGAGCACCTCGAGTTCGAACCGGTCCACCCAACGTCCCAACGCGGCGAGTTCGCCGTCGGCCTCGCGTTGGACCGCGTCCTGCCCCGCGGGGGGCTCCGCCTCGCCGAGTTCGAGCAACACCCCGACGTCTTCCAGGCGCCGCGCGAACGCGACCATCGGCTCGACGCGTTTTTTGACGGTGTTGGCCTCGTCGATGACTTTCCGCGCGGCGTCCTGGTTGTTCCAGAAGCTGTCGGACGCCATCTGCGCCTCGAGCTCCGCGACCCGCTTTTGGAGCAGGGGCAGATCGAGAAACCGGCGCAATTGCGAGAGTTTGGAGGCGAGCCCTTCGGCCGTGGCCCGCGTGACCTCGAACATAGGGCGCGAAACCTAGGGGCAAGCCGATGGCCGTGTCGAATGCGGAGTCGCGGCGCGCGGGTTCTCGGCGACGTCGCGCCCCGCGAATCTGGAAAGGCCTCTTTCAAATTCCAGTATCCGCGCCATCCTGCCCGCACTACCAAAACAGCGCACCGCTTCAACCGCCAACAAAGGAACGATTATGGGCCTGATGGATTACCTCAAAACGCAATTCCTCGAGATCATCCAGTGGGAAGACGACTCCCGCGACACCCTCGCCTGGCGATTCCCCGACCAGGACAAGGAGATCAAGAACGGCGCGCAGTTGATCGTCCGCGAATCGCAGACCGCCCAGTTCATCCACCTCGGCCAGTTCGCCGACACCTTCGCCCCGGGCAAGCACACGCTGACGACGGAGAACATCCCGATCCTCAGCACCCTCCAAGGCTGGAAGTACGGCCTCCATTCCCCGTTCAAGTGCGACGTCTACTTCGTCAACACGCGCCTCTTCACCGGCAACAAATGGGGGACGTCGAACCCGGTGATGCTGCGGGACCCCGATTTCGGGATCGTCCGCGCCCGCGCGTTCGGTACCTATGACTTCCGCGTGGTGGACGTGAAGACGTTCCTGAAGGAAGTCGCCGGCACCGACGCCCATTTCCGTCTCGACGAGTTCGTCGACGCGATGCGCTCGCGGTTGGTGAGTGCCTTCACGGACGCCTTGGCCAGCGCGAAGGTCCCGGTGCTCGACGTCGCCGCGCGGTATTCCGAACTCGGCGAGGCGCTCCTGCCGATCCTCAATCCCACGCTCCGCCAGAAGTACGGACTCGAACTCGGGAGCTTCATCGTCGAAAACGTCAGCCTGCCCCCCGAGGTCGAGCAGGCGATCGACAAGCGCTCGAGCATGGCCGCGATCGGCAACCTCAACGACTACGTCAAACTCCAGATGGCCGAGGGCCTCGCGAAGGGCGAGGGCGGCGGCGGGACGGGCGGGCAGATGACGCAGTTCGCGGTGGGCATGGCGATGGCGCAACAGATGTTGGGACAAGCGGGCGGCATCATGGCCCAGGCCACGCAACCCGCGGCGATGCCGCCTCCCCTGCCCACCGCGCCCCCCGCGTCGGTGACTCCCGAACTGCTCAGCCCCATCGATGTCGCCAAGGTGCTCGGCGTCACGGAAGCCGACATCGTCCAGGCGCTCGGGGACGGCTCGCTCAAAGGCAAAAAAATCGGGTCGACCTGGCGCATCAGCCGCGCGGCGGTCGACGAGTTCCTGAAATCCTGAAGCTTGAACGCGGGAAGGCGGCGCGGGCACTTTGTCCGCGCCGCCACTCCATCCCATGTCCCAGCCGCCCCCGATCCCATCCACGCCGCCCCCGGTCGGTCCCGCGCCGGAGGTCCAGGCCCGCCGGAAATTCAGTTGCCCGACCTGCGGTGCAGAGGCCACGTGGAATCCCGCCAAGCAGGCGCTCGTCTGCGGATTCTGCGGCACCGTCTCGCCGGCGAAACTCGAAACCTCCGCGACCGGCGAACAAACGGTCGAGGAACACGATCTCGTCTCCGCGCTTCGGTCCATTCCCGACAGCCGCCGCGGTTGGCAGGCGGAAAAAATCCAGGTCCGTTGCCAGCAATGCAACGCCATCTCGGTCTTCGATCCGGACAAGATCGGCAAACGCTGCGACTTCTGCGGCTCCGCGAGCCTCGTGCCGTACACGGAGGTCAAGGAAGCGTTCTGCCCGGAAAGCCTCCTTCCCATCAAACTCGCGGACACCGCGGTGCGCGATTCGATCCGCACCTGGTACGGCTCGCGATGGTTCGCGCCGAACACGCTCGGCACGAAGGCGCTCACCGACACGCTGAAAGGGATCTACATCCCCTACTGGACGTTCGACGCGCACGTCGATGCCTCGTGGACCGCCGACAGCGGCTACTACTATTACGTCACCGAGTATTATACGGACGCCAATGGCAACCAACAGTCGCGCCAGGTCCAGCAGGTGCGCTGGGAATCCAGCGCCGGTTCGCTGTCCCATTTCTTCGACGACGAATTGGTTCCCGCGACGAAGGGCGTGAACGCGGCGTTGCTATCCAAGGTCGGCACGTTCCCGACCCAGCAACTCGTGCCCTACAACCCGGGCTTCCTCGCCGGATGGACCGTCGAGCGTTACCAGATCGACCTCGTCACGGCCGCAGGGCGCGCGCGCGAAAGCATGGCGGCGCAGGTGCAGTCGATGTGCAGCCGGCAGGTTCCCGGCGACACGCACCGGAATCTCCAGGTTTCCGCCGATTGGGCGGGCCAGACTTTCAAGCACATCCTGGTCCCCATCTGGCTGCTCAGTTACGACTTCAACGGAAAGAGTTTCCAGGTCGTGGTGAATGGCTACACCGGGGAAATCGCCGGCGAACGGCCCTATAGTTTCTGGAAGATTTTCTTCCTCGTGGCGGGAATCGTCGTCGCTGTCCTCGTGTTCGCCGCCATCGCCGCGGCTTCGGGCCACCGCTAGATCCCGCCCGAGCCGATACGGTCGACGTGGGTGGCGGCGGCCCTGCCGCCACCCATGGTTCCCGCTCCGGCGCCCCGCCTCAGCCGTATCCATGCAGTAAGAACTCGATTGGGTATCACGCCAAGGCGCCAAGACGCCAAGAATCCAAGCATTCCCGACCGAGCCGGGACGGACCCATGCGGTCGCGGCATGGGAATTCTCTCACGCCAAGGGGGGACCAAGGCCGGCCAAGAAGGCGGGAACGTGTATCGGGAACCAGAGATCGAATCCCGCCGTCCGGTGAAATGACACCACGGCGGTCTTTGTCCCACTTGGATGGCCTCGGCCCTGCTTGGCGTGAGACAATTCCTCCGCCGCGACTGCATCGTTCCGCATCAGGGCTTCGACTCGAGCGCCTTGGTCACCGCGTCCGCGAGCATCTCCGCGGTCCACTCCTTCCCGACCAGGATGTCGGTCACCCGCCCCGCCGCGTCGACCACCACCGTCCGCAGGTTGTGGTTTTGGTTGTCCGGCGTGACGTTCCTCGCGAAGTAGAGCCCGAAGTGCGAGCCCAACGGCTGCAGTTGCTCGTACGCGCCCGTCCCGATCGTCCACACCTTCGGATCGCATCCGAAACGCGCGCCGTACGCCCGCAGCACTTCCGGCGTGTCCGTGAGCGGGTCGAACGAAAGCGACAAAAACCGCCAGTCCGGTGGCACGCCCGGACGCGATTTCAAAAGCGCGATGGTGTCGGCGAGGCCGGTCGATGCGCGCGGGCAAAAATCCGGAAGCGGGCAACGCGTGAAGATGAAATTGAACACCAGCACCTTCCCGCGGTAATCGCGGAGACGAAACGGTTGGGCGAATTGGTTCGTGAAAACATAGTCGGGCACCAAGTCCCCCCGCTTCAGTTCGGGGACGTCGATGTACAGCGACACCGCGTTGGTGTCGTTGAGCACCACGGCCGGCGAGGCCGTCGCCGGCGCGTTGCTCAGCACCACGAAGCCGTCGGAACGGGAATTCGTCGCCGTCACATGGAGGCGGAACTTCACCAGATCCCCGGCCTTCGCGCCGCCTAGGACGTCCATCGATTCCAGCGGGAACGGCATGGTCATGGCGGCCATGTATCCAGGGATCTCCTCGTGGCGCACCACGACTTCCTTGTCCGACGCGCGGATCTCGCGGATGACGCCGCGCACGTCGTGGACTTCCTCGGTTCCCTTTTTATCCCGGCATCCCGCGCCCAGCCACGCCGCGCAAAACGCGACCAACGAAAACCCGAACGACAAGTACCGCGACTTCATCGAAAAACCATCGTCGACCGCGCGCCGGACGCAAGGACGCCCGCACGCCGCGATGCACTCATCGCGAGGCCGCGGGGGCGTTGGTCAGCGCCGCGTCGATGTTCCGCGCCATGCGCGCCTTGATCTCGTCGTGCTCGGCCAGCGTCACGAACACGAGGTTGGTCCGCGCCGCCTCGGGTCGCCCCGCCCTCAGGTGCCACCGAGCGCGGTGCACGTAGATCCCCTCGCGGTCGACGTCGTTGTCCGAAAGGGACAACGCCTCGTCCCACGCCGCCAGCGCCGCCTCGGCCAATTTCACCTCGCCCTCGTGCTTCTCGGCCGGCGTCTTCGTCGGCGGCAGGTTCACGCCGTAGAACGTCTGCGCGAAATCGAAGGCATACTGGAAATTGTGGGGACGCAACCGGCGCGCCTCGCGGTAACCGTCAAGCGCGCGGGCAAACACCGCCTGCTCGTCGCAGTGGTAATATTCCCGCGCGTCCTTGCGGTACAGGAACGTCACCGTCGCGAGATTGTAGCGGTACACCGGCTCGAAGGGGATCAACGCGATCGCCTTCTCGTACGCCGGGAATGCCTTCTCGATTTCACCCGCGTGCCCGTAGTGGTTGCCGAGATTGTTCCACACCGCCGCGTCCTTCGGATCGACGTCGCGGGCTTTTTCAAGCTGCACCACCGCCGCGTCCTCGTCCTCGATCTCCTCGAGGAACGTCGCGTAGGCGTTCCGTGCCGGCGCGTAGTCGGGATACCGCGTCAGATACGCGTCGTACGCGGCCCGCACCTTGCCGAGCCGGGCATCGATCCGGGCCTGCAGCGCGAGCGGCGATTCCTTCGTGGTGTCGACCGAGGGCTTGAGCTTCGCCCCCTCGACCCATCGCGAGACCTCCTCGCGGGCGGCGTCGTCCTCCTCCATGATGCGCCGGAGTTCGATGGAGCGGGGGTCGGTGTCGGGCTGGGCGGCCAACGGCAAGCCGGTCTTCATCTGGACCAGATTGCTGAGCGCGGCCGGCTGGTTGGTGGCCAGCAGGACCGACAAGGCGCCGACGAGAAGCTCGCTCATGTGTGGGGCGAGGCTAGCAGGTCATGCACGGGCGGCAACCGCGCGGACCGAGGCTCTCGGCAGGGCTCGGGCCTCATCGGTTACCCGGCAAAGGCATTCCCGCTCTCCGTTGCCTCCGTTGGCTCCGGTTAAAGAATCGTGCGCATGGAAAGGGGAATTTCCGGCCCGGATTCCCCCGGTGTCGGCAGGCACGCGTTGAATACCCGTGACCGTCTCCCGTCTTGAAAGGCATCGGCGACGCTTGTAACCATCCCGGTCCAACACGCGTCTCCGATGGCAACCGCAGGCCATGCCGCGGAAACATTCCACACATGAAAGCAAAGTTCCCGATTCTGTTCGTCGTCGCCGCACTCCTCGGATCCGTCGCGTTGCGCGGCGAGGATGCCAAGCCCGACACGACCCCGAAGGCTCCCGCCGCCGCCGCGACCGCGACGGGTTCCGATCCCGCCAAGCAGGAGTTGGCCCGCAAGCGCCGCGAGGAAGCCGAGAAGCTGACGCCCGAGCAGCGCGAGGCGCGCCGGAAGGAAGCCACCGAGAAGCGCGAGGCCCGCATCAAGGCGCTCCAGGCAAAGCAGAAGGCCGGCACGCTGAACGAGAACGAGACGCGCCAACTCGAGCGCCTCGAGGCCCAGAACGCCCGGTTCAAGAAGGCCGCCGAAAACGCCGCCAACGGCAAGGCCAAGGACGCCACCAAGTCGGATATCAAGTCCGACGCCAAGTAATCCGGTTGGCCGCCCGCCCTTGGCAAAGGGCTATCGGGCCACGACCCACGGGTCGTGGCCCTTCCCTTTTCCCCCGCCCCGTCCATCGTTCCCGGAATGGACCCCAGCGACCCAGAGATCATCGCCGCCGTTCGCGCGGGCGAGATCGATCGCTACGACGAGTTGGTCCGGAAATATTCCCCCCGGGTTTTCGCCACGGCGCGCCGCTACGCCCGACGGGAGGACGAGATCCAGGATGTCGTCCAACAGATCTTCGTCCGCGCCTTCCAGCACATCGGCTCCTGGCGCGGCGACGCCCCGTTCGAACACTGGTTGATGCGCATCGCCGTCCGCGCCTGCTACGACCAACTCCGCCACCACCAGCGCAACCGCGAGATCACCGTCACCGAACTCGATCCCACCGAGGCCGATTGGCTCGCGCGCCACGCGCTGTCGCCGGACACCGATCCGACCGACGCGGACGCGGCGCGGTCGCTCGTGGCGAAAGCCATGGAATCCCTGAGCCCCCCGGCGCGTCTCGTGCTGACGCTCCTCGAGATCGAGGACCGTTCGGTGAAGGAGATCGCCGCGCTCACCGGTTGGTCCGTCCCGCTCGTCAAGGTCCGTGCGTTCCGCGCGCGCGCCGAGATGCGACGCGTCCTCGCCCGCATGGGAGTGGACAAGTACCTGTAACCCCGTCATTCCATCGCCCGTCCAATTCGCCGGAACGCCATGAAACTCGAGATCCTCCGGAACACACTTGTCCGCGCCGCCCGCCGCGCGGTGCCGGACGACACCGTGCCGCCGGGATTCGCCGGACGGGTGCGCGCGGCGATCCGCGCCCTCGAACCGGATCCGATGCGCGTCTGGTCGGCCGGCCTATGGCGCGCCGCGCTCTGCGCGATGGCCATCGCGTTCGTGGCCGGCATGTTCCTCGCCCCGCCGACCCAGCCGTCCTTCGACATCTCCGATGCCGGCGATACCGAGCTCGCCGAATCCGCGCTGCCCGATGTCTCGGATCTCGATCCCGCCACGCCATGGTAGGCACCTGGAAAATCGTCCTCGCCTCGCTGCTGATTTTCGCCGGCGGCGTCCTCACCGGCCGCATGACCGTGGGCGCGTCGTTGCGGACCCCCCGAACACACGCCGTCGCCCGGACGACGTCGGCATCCCCGCGCCCCGGTTCGACGAACTTTCCCGGAACGAACGCCACAGCCGCCACGACGCGCGGCGGTACCAACCGGTCTTCCGGCTCGCCCCACGCCGTCCAGCGCCTCGAGGCTTTCCGGCGCGCCAGCCGGCAACTCGACCTCGACCCCGCGCGCCGGGCCCGCATCGACGGGCTCGTCGCCGAATCCACCGAACGCCTCCGGGCGCTGTGGAGTCCTGTCGCGCCGTTGCTCCAGCAGGAAGTGAAGGACCTCCGCAAACGCATCTCCGAAGAACTCACGCCCGAGCAACGGGAGCGCTTCGACGCGCTTCTCGACAAGCGTTCCACCCCAGCGCCGACGAACAGCACCGCCACGGGTTCCCCGTGAACGGCTGGATTTGACGCCGGCCTTCTTCGCCGGCACAAGTGTTCCGGATGAAGCTGAACTGGAAGGACCACGAAGAGATCGCCTGGGCTCTGGCCGACAAATTCCCGGATCAAGATCCGCTTCGGCTGAGCTTCCCCAAACTGCACAAGATGGTGTGCGAGCTCGCGGATTTCGGCGGCGACCCCAACGCCTCCAACGAGAAGGTCCTCGAGAACATCCAGATGGCCTGGTACGAGGAGAAGAAGTAGGCCCGCCGCGTACCCGTCCCACCGCCCTTGAAGAGTCTACTTTCCTCCACTTTTCGTGTATTTCGTGTATTTCGTGGTTACCTATTTCAACCGAAGCGTGCCGTGGATGGCCGTGGAATGTGGAACCACGAAACACACGAAACACACGAAAAG
>JANYDN010000393.1 GCA_025363585.1 Verrucomicrobiota bacterium
CGACGCCACACCGCTTTCCACGATTCCACTCCTCACCCCGATGGCCGCGTCGACTCTCCCACGACGGCGTGCCACTCCTCGGTGTAGTCGCGTTAAAGGAAGTATTTCACGCCAAGGCGAACCAAGGCCATCCAAGGGGGCCCAATCCGCTGGGGAATCAACTCACCGAACCGTGGGATTCGATGAGGGCATCCAACTCGAACTTTATGGCTCCTTGGTCGGCCTTGGTCCCCCTTGGCGTGAGATAATTCCTCCACCGCGACTGCATGGTCCCAGCTAAGAGCCAGCCTCTGTTTCCTCCGTTACCTCCTGTAAAAAAACCGGGGCCTTATGAATGCGCCCGTCCCCCCGATACCTCGACAAGAGTATTGCCCGCCGATGGGCGCGCCTTGAGCGTCGGGCCCGAGGATTTCCCCGATGGCCCGAACCGCCGACACATCGATCCGCCTGCGCACCGCGGCCGACGCTTCCGGGGGAACGCCGCACTTCCGCGCGTTGGTCGAGCTCGCGACCGACGGCGTCGTGATCGTGAACCCGCTGGGCCGCGTGCGCTACGCGAACGCCGCCTTCCGCGGGTGGATGGGGGAAACGCCGCGCTCGGGCGAGCCCGTGAATCTCCTCGACCGCGTCCTGCCCGAAGACCGCGCGGCCCTCGCCGCGGCGCTCGAGGGAATCGCCGCCGGCGGCGGCCTTCCGTTGCGCCTCCCGCCGTTCCGATGGGTCACGCTCGACGGCCCACCGATGGATCTCGAGGGCACCGGCACCGCCCTGCCCTCCCGCGAGGGTGTCGGCAACCGCGTCCTGCACTTGCGCGACGTCACCGAGCAACGCCTCGCCGAACAACGCCTTCGTCGCTCCGAGGAAAGCGCGCGCGTCATCAACGATTTCGCGACGTCGCTCCTCGAACTCAAGGTCGAGGACGATGTCCTGTGGGACGTCGTCAGCCGGTGCGTCGGTCGACTCGGCTTCCCGGATTGCGTCGTCTACGTCGTCGACCGCGGCCGCGGCCTGCTCGTGCAGCGCGCCGCTTGGGGTCCCAAGGCCCCCGTGGGCCGCGCGATCGTCAACCCGCTCGAGATCCCGCTGGGCCATGGCATCGTCGGCTCGGTCGCGGTCTCCGGCAAACCGGAGATCGTGTCGGACACGCGGACGGACGCGCGCTACATCCTCGACGACGCCCTGCGCCTTTCCGAAATCACCGTTCCCATCATGGTCGACGGCGTCGTGATGGGCGTTATCGACGCCGAGCATCCCGACGCGGCATTCTTCAACGAGAACCATCTCGAGATCCTCGCCGCCATCGCGTCGCTGCTCGCGAACCAATTGACGCGCGTCTGGGCGGAACAGGCGCTCCGCCGGTTGAACACGGATCTCGAAAAGCGCGTGCGCGACCGGACCGCGGAACTCGAGGCCGCGAACGCCCGTCTCCAACGCGAGGTCTCCGAACGCGCCCGCGCCCAGCGCATCCAGCAGGCCCTCTACCAGATCTCCGAGGCCATGCACCAGTCGGGCGACCTCAATGCGCTCTACCAGCGTTTGCACGAGGTCATCGGCACGTTGATGCCGGCGCGGAATTTCTACCTCGCGCTCCTCGAACGCGACGGCGAGACGGTGAACTTCCCGTATCACGTCGACGAACTCGACCCGCCGCCGCAGCGCCGAGGCGGTTACCGCGGGATGACCGAGTACGTCATCCGCACCGGACGCGCCTGCCTTGCCGACCTCGACGAAATCACGCGGCTCAAGGCCTTGGGCGAATACCTCCAGACGGGGGCGCCCGCGCGCATCTGGCTCGGCGTCCCGCTCGCGGTCCGCGGGCAAACGTTCGGCGTGATGGCGGTCCAGGATCACCACGACCCCAAGGCGTTCGGCGCGGAGGAGAAACAGATCCTCAGCTTCGTCGCCGACCAGACCGCCCTCGCGATCGACCGCAAGCGGGCCGGCACCGATCTCCAGCGCGCGCTCGAGCAGGAACGCGAGCTCGTGCGTCTCAAGGGCAATTTCGTGAACCTCGTCTCGCACGAGTTCCGCACGCCGATCGGCGTGATCCTGAGTTCCGCCCAGGTGCTTGAATCGTACTTCGACCGACTCGAGGCCGGACGCCGCGCCGACCATCTCGGCGACATCGCCGACGCCGCGCGCCACATGGCGGGCCTCATCGACGAGGTCCTTCTTCTTGGCCGCATCGAGGCCGGTCGCCTTCCGTTCCAGTTGCGCCCCCTCAACGTCGGGGCATTCCTCCGCCGACTCTCGGAGGAAGTCATCCAAGCCACCGGCGCGCGGAATCCCATCGACGTGGACAGCGCGGAGGATCTGCCGGTGGCGCAGACCGACGAGACGTTGCTGCGCCACGTGTTCTCCAACCTCCTCACGAACGCCGTGAAGTATTCTCCGCCCGGCAGCCCGGTTTCGCTGACCATCGCGGTCATCGGCACCGATGCCGTCGTCACCGTCCGCGACCAAGGGATCGGCATTCCCGTCGAGGACCAACCGCGGCTCTTCGAGGTGTTCTATCGCGGCGGCAACGTCGGAGAACTTCCCGGCACCGGCCTTGGCTTGGTCATCGTGAAACGCTGCGTCGAGGTCCACGGCGGCGAGATCCGCCTCAACAGCCAGATCGGACGAGGCACGACCGTCATCGTCCGACTTCCCCTCTTCCGACCCACGGCCGCCGTATTGTCGCCATGAAACGCATCCTGATCATCGAGGACCATCCGCCCATGCGGCGCAGTCTCGCCACGACCCTCGAGATGGAGGGCTTCCAGGTGGTCTCCGCGGAAGACGGACGGCGCGGCGTCGAACTCGCCCTCGCGGATCTCCCCGACCTGATCGTGTGCGACGTCCAGATGCCGCAACTCGACGGCCACGGCGTGCTGCGCGTCCTGCGCGACGATCCGAAGACGCAATTCGTCCCCTTCATCTTCCTAACCGCGTGGGGCGAGCGACAAGACATCCGCGCGGGCATGTCTGCCGGCGCCGACGACTATCTGGTGAAGCCCGTGGATCGACAGGAACTCCTCGACGCCGTCCGTATAAGGTTGGCGCGCGAGGAACTCCGCCAACGCAACGCCGTCGGCTTCCGCCCCGACTTCTCGAGCCCCGCGCCGCTGGAGGGCTTGG
>JANYDN010000110.1 GCA_025363585.1 Verrucomicrobiota bacterium
CCCGCGGAGACGGGGCGCAAGGCGGAGCTCCGGCTCGACCGGCAGGAGGGCGCGTTCCGGACGCGCAAGGGCAAGACGTCGATCGTCGCGGGCAAGAGCGGCGAGAGCGAGGTGTACCGACGGATCGTGTCGGCCGATCCCGACGAGGTGATGCCGCCGCCGGATTCGCATCGGTCGCTCACGCCGAAACAAATCGAGACGGTGAAGCGCTGGATCGACGAGGGCGCCAAGTGGGGCAAGCACTGGGCGTTCGTGCCGCCCGTGCTTCCCGCGGTTCCGCGCGCGAAGGCGGGCGCGTCGCGGAATCCCATCGATGCCTTCGTCGCGGCGCGGCTCGAGGAACGGGGGTTGGCGATGTCGGGCGAGGCGGACCGCGCGCGGTTGTTGCGGCGGGTGTCGCTCGATCTGACGGGACTGCCGCCCACGCCGGCGGAGGCGGCGGCGTTTGAGAAGGACGTGGATCCGGACGCGTACGAGCGCGCGGTGGACCGGCTGTTGGCGTCGCCGCGCTTCGGCGAACGCATGGCGACGGACTGGCTGGATCTGGCGCGGTTCGCGGACACGCACGGGTTCCAGGCGGATCGGTATCGTCCGGTGTGGCCGTATCGCGATTGGGTCATCGGCGCGTTCAACCGGAATCTCCCCTTCGACCAATTCGTGCTGTGGCAACTGGCGGGCGACCTGTTGCCGAACGCGACGAAGGAACAGCGGTTGGCGACGACGTTCAACCGCCTGCACCTGCAGAACGAGGAAGGCGGGATCGTCGAGGAAGAGTATCGCGTGGCCTACGTGACCGACCGCGTGAACACGTTCGGCACGGCGTTCCTCGGGCTGACGTTCGAGTGCGCGCGTTGCCACGACCACAAGTACGACCCGATCCCGCAGAAGGATTTCTACCGGATGTTCGCGTTCCTGCAGAATATCGACGAGTCGGGGCAATCGGTTTACTTCGGCGACATCATGCCGGTGCCGACGATGCTGTTGAGCACGGACACGCAGGACCGGGAGCTGTCGCTGATGCGGGCGCGGATCCGGGGTCTCGAGGATGCGGAGCCGGCGGCCGCGGCGAGCGCGCGTCCGGCCTTCGCCGAGTGGTTGGCCCATCGTCCGAAGGAACCGACGATCCCGGGTTTGGTCGGCGCGTTTGCCTTCGACGAAATCAAGGACGGCAAGTCGCCGAACGCGGCGGCGGTGGACAAGCCGGGCAACGTGTTCGAGTCGCCGTCGCTGGTGCCGGGACACCGCGGGCAAGCGTTGGAACTCAGCGGCGAGAACGGCGTGAAGCTGCCGGGCATCGGGCATTTCTCGCGCGCGGACGCGTTCACGGTGTCGCTGTGGATGCAGCCGGCGTCGCACGCGCCGCGACAAGTCGTGATCCATCACAGCCAGGCGTGGATGGACGCAGGCAGCCGCGGGTACGAGATCGTGATGGAGGACGGGCATGCCTCGGTGGGTCTCCACCACATGTGGCCGGGCAACGCGATCAAGGTGCGAACGAAGGCGACGATCCCGACGAACGCGTGGACCCACGTCGCGTTTGCGTACGACGGTTCGAGCCGCGCCCGCGGGCTCCGCGTGTACCTCGACGGTCGGCCGGTCGAGGTCGAGGTCCTCCGCGATCATCTTTGGAAAGACATCACGTACGGGTCGCCCGACGTGACGATCGGCCAGCGGATGCGCGACAGCGGGTTCAAGGGCGGTCGCGTGGACGACGTGGCGATCCACGCGCGCGCGCTGACGCCGCTGGAGATCGGCGAGTTGGCGGGGCGGGGGGATTTGTCGCGGGCGTTGGCGACGCCCGAGGATTCGCTGGCGGAATCGGATCGCGCCGGCTTGCTGGCCTTCTTCCGCGACGTGATCCACGAGCCGGGACGAAAACATCTCGAAGCGCTCGCGGCCGCGCGGCGCGACGAGAACCAGAAGGTGACGTCGATTCCCGACATCATGGTGATGCAGGAAATGGCGGAACCGAAGCCGGCGTTCGTGTTGCGGCGCGGTATGTACGACTCGCCGGGCGACGCGGTGACGGCCGAGACGCCGTCGGCGATCGGGACGTTGCCGGCCAACGAGCCGCGCAACCGGCTGGGCCTCGCGCACTGGCTGCTCGCGCCGTCGAACCCGCTGATGACGCGCGTGACGGTGAACCGCGTGTGGCAGGGATTCTTCGGGCGCGGGTTGGTGGAGACGGCTGACAACTTCGGCATCCAGGGCACGCAGCCGACGCATCCCGAGCTGTTGGATTGGCTCGCGGTGACGTTTGGTTCGGGCAATGCGGACGATCTGGCGCATCCGGTCGCGGCCTGGGATTACAAGGCGTTGTGCCGGTTGATCGTGACGAGCCGAACCTACCGGCAGACCTCGGTGGCGTCGCCGGAAATGCTGGCGGCGGATCCGGACAACCGGTTGCTGGGCCGCGCGCCGTCGCGTCGGCTGACG
>JANYDN010000078.1 GCA_025363585.1 Verrucomicrobiota bacterium
AGCGAGTCCACCACCTCGGCCTTGAGCCTCACGGTCGAATAGGGCGAGGACGCGTTCGACAGGTCCCGCATGTCGAGCTTGATGGAACTTTGGTCACCGCTCGCCGGCACCGTCTTGTTCAAGACGTCGTTGATATAGAAATTGACGTGGCCGGGCGTGCGCCCGCCCCAGTCGATGTGCGCCGTCACCGTGTCCTCGAATGGGATATGGCCGCCGAGATAGATGCCGCCGATCTCGCGGGTGACGTCGATCACTCGGAAGGCAACGGGAACCAACAGCACGTCCTCCACGACGTGCACGTGGCTTCCGGGAACGGGCGCGAAGGTCCGGCTTTGCGACGAGAAGAATTGTTTCGACGCGGCCAGCGTTCCGCCCGCGCGCGGCACGTTCGGCACCGAGAAGCGACCGAGGGCATCGGTGATGACCGACGCGACGAGCGGGACCTGGACGGTGGCACCCGGGACCGCCTTGCCGGTGGTGTCGAGGACGCGGCCGCGCACCTCGACGAAACGCGGGCGGTTGTCGAGGACCAGGTCGGAGGTGGCGACCGAGGCCGTGAGCGTCCCGCGTGCGATGGCAGTGATCCGCACGCGCAGTTGGGTCGTGAACACCTCGCCGAGATCGGTGCGGGTGTTCCAAGTGATTCCGTGTCCCGAACCCGTGGGAATGGCGTGGCCGAGATCCCCGATGGCCGATGCCGGCACGATCCAAGTCAGGCCCCCGTCGGTCGAGATCTCCATCTTCACCTGGAGCGTCGCGTCGTCGGGATCCACGAGGTCATAGGCAATGGCCAGGGTTTCCTGCGTTCCGTTCACCGAGAGATAGCCGACCGCGGGACCCGGGATGGCTTCCACGGCGCCGATGTCCACCGCGCCGCCATTCAGGCGCGGGAAACCGCGTTGGTCGGTCCCGCCGGCGTCGTTGTTTCCGGCGCCGTCGATTGCCGGGGAAACCTTCGTGGGAAGCATCGTCGCGGTCGGTCCGCCATAAGATCCCAACGGCATCAGGAACGGATCGTCGGTTCCCGTGCGGTCGCTGGATTGGGCGAAGGCACCGACGGCATTGCCGTGCCCGACCAGGTTATATCCGCCGCTCGAAATCGTGTTGATCGCGTTGTCGCCGAAGAAAACGAGGTCGCTGTGTCCGTTGCCGGAAACGATGGAACGCCGGACGGTGGTCGAGACGCCGGCTTTCCCGATGCTTGCGATCCCGGCGCCCTGCCCCGCGGCCGCGGTGTTCCCGACAAGGGTGGAACGGTCGATGGAAAGAATTCCCTCCGCGACGTGGATCGCGCCGCCGCGGTAGGTGGCGGAATTCCCGGCGAACGTGGAGTTGTCGGCGGATACCTTGCCGTTGGGCGACGTCGTCTGGGCATACACGCCGCCGCCATAGAGCGCGGTGTTGTTGGCGAGCGTGGACCGGACGATCGAGACGGGACCAAAGGTATGGATCCCGCCGCCGACCAGCGCCGCGAAGTTTCCATCGAGCGTCGAGTCGGTGATCCACACGGATCCATTGCTCATGAGGGCGCCGCCGGTGCCCTCGAAGTTCTGCCCTTCCCCGCCGGCCTGGTTGTTCCGGAGGACACAGCGATCGATCACCAACTGGCCCGCATTGCGGATCGCGCCGCCCTGGATGAACGCGAAATTATCGGAGAGCGTCGAGCGGACCAGGGTGAGGTTGCCCGAGGTGAAAATCGCGCCGCCGGCGGTGGCTTGCCGGCCGTTCACGAACGAAAGGGAATCCATATAAACCCCGGTCGCCTGTGGCTCGATCTCGATGATGTTGGAGAACTCGGCGTTGTCCTTCGCGTCGAGAATGAAGCCGCCGGGCAACGCGGAGGCGTCGATGAACAGCGGTCGATCGATGACAATGCTGCCGGCGGTCATCGCCACCGTGGCGCCCGAAAGTCCGGGGACGAATTCGATGCGCTGTCCGGGAACGGCCGCGGCAACGGCCGCGCGGAGCGATCCGGGACCCGCGTCGTTGGCGTTCTGAACCGTGATGACCGCGCCCGCCTCGACGGCGCCGATGTCGAGTGCACCGTTGGCGAATCGCGGCAACCCGCGTTGGTCGGTGCCGCCCGGATCGGAAAGACCCGCGGCATCGATGGCCGGGGAGCCCTTGGCCGGATGGCGCGTCGGCGTGGGACCGCCGTAGCGGCCGAGCGGCATGAGGCCCGGGTTTCCGGACAATAGGTTGGATCCGTTGGCGGTATAATTCCCGGAGATTTCCGGATCGGTCGGAGCCGAGTTCCCGGCCACGATGGAGTTATAGACATTGATATTGTCGCCGACCATGCCGCCGCCGTGGGTGCCGGCGGAATTGCCCGAGAGCGTGCAGTGAAAAAGCGATGCCAGGCTCCCGAACGGCGCGCTGACGGCGCCGCCCTCCTCGGTCGCGGCGTTGCCGGAGAAAGTCGAGGCGCTCGCCTGGAGCGACGACTCGTTTTGGATCCCGCCGCCGAAGTCGGCCGAGTTTCCGAAAACCGTAGAGCGGACGAGGTAGATCGTGGCCACCCCGTTGTTGGCATTGAACAAGGCACCGCCGACGTGCGCGGAATTCCCGGAAAGCGTGCACGCCGTCAGCGTGATGGAACCCTCGTTCGCGATGCCGCCGCCGTAGCCTTCGGGAAAGCCGCCGTCCACGTGGCCCCCGACCGGGTTCATGTTGTCCAGCGCGACGCCGGTAGCCGACGCGGCGACGCTGAAGATGCGGGACGCGCCGCGGCCGTCCACCGTCACGCCGTCGGCCAGCGACGAGGCGTCGATGCCAACCCCGCGAACGATGGGGATCGACGTTCCCTGCAACGCGATGGTTCGTCCCGACAACACCGGGTCGAACCCGATCCAAGTCCCTTCCCCGGCATCGGCGACGGCCTGCCGCAGCGTGCCTGGGCCGGCATCGTCCGTGTTGTGGACGAAGATCACGGCGGCCTCGACCGCTCCTATATCCACGATGCCATTGAACACGCGGGGCAATCCGCGTTGGTCGACACCGCCGGGCGACGCGGCCTCGGCGCCGTCCAGCGCGGGCGAGCCCGGACGCGGCGGCATGGTGCTCGTTGGGCCGCCATAATTGCCGAGGGGCAAGAGCCGCGGATCGAAAGTTCCGGGCCGGTCGCCGGTGGCGGCGAACACCCCGAGGGCATTGCCGGCGCCGACGAGGTTGTGTCCAAAAGATTGGAGGTTCACCGGCGTTCCCGGTCCGAATTGAGCGACATCGTCCGGCGAGTTGCCACACAGGATCGTGCCGATGACCACGGCATCGACTGCGGATCCCGGGAGTCGTTGGAACGCGATCCCGCCGCCGGCGCCCCCCGTGTGGTTCCCCGTGATGGTGCAGCGATCGACGAGCATCTGGACGCCGTTGTCCGCCACGGCGCCGCCCAAGCCTGACGACTGGTTGCCCGTGAGCGTGCAACTCAACATCAGCACCTTGTTGACCTTCGGACTCGGTGCCGGCCCGGCGAGCGCGAAAAGTCCGCCGCCCCGCGCGATGTCCGGACCCGTGCTTTGGTTGCCGTCGAACGTGCAGCCGGTCAGGGCCAACTCGTCGCCATGGGAATAGATCCCGCCCCCCTCGGATATGGGTGAACCGCTCGTGCTGTTTTTGTCGAACGAGCAATCGGTAATACCTATGAAGCAATCCTCCGTGAAGATGCCGCCGCCATAAGCCACGACGACGCTGGCCGTGGCCGTGTTCCCCAGGAAAAGGCACCGGTTGAGCGTGACGGCGCACGCCTGGACTTGGAGTCCGCCGCCAGCGGCCAAGCCGCCCGTGGCGGAATTCTGGATGAGGCGGCAATCGTTGAGCAGAAGGCTTCCCGCATAGCACTGGATTCCCCCGGCGCTCGAGAATCCGGACTGGTTGGGGCTGCTCGTGCCCGTGGCATACGCGCGGTTGTCGATGAGCAAACACGAGGACATCGAGAGATGGCCGCGGTCGTTGAAGATGCCGCCCGCGGCGCTGTCGGCCGAGAACGCGCACAACGCCCTGCCGCCGCGGATGGAGGCATTTTGGATCGTGAGGGTCTCGCGGTTGTAGATGTTGGCACCATACCGGTTCGAGCCCGTCTTGGTGACGCCGTTGCGCACGGTGAGGCCACAGAGGGCGACCGACCGGAACGTGGCGTCGCTGCCATCGTCGATATTAAGGCAACGCACCTCGCCCGCGTCGGCCACGAGGTCACCGTTGGAACGGTCGTCGATGAACACGCCGCCGGGCAACGCGGTGGCGTCGATGACGACGCTTTGGGTGACCGGCAATTCGCCATTCAGCAGGATGGCTTGCTGCGCCAGGGCGGGATCAAAGGTTATATAAGCCTCGTCGGGCGAGTATTTGAGGGCCTCGCGCAGCGAGGTGCCGTTGCCCGAGGCGGCCGACGCGTTGCCGGTGTCCTCGTCGGCGACGGTGGTCACGACGACCGCCGGACGCAAGCTTGCCCATGTGGTGCCGACGACGAGGTCGGACCAGGTGGAGGCGCCGGTGCCGGTGCCGGCGAGCTGGATGCCCGTGCTCCAATGGGTGCCGGTATAGACAAAGGCGGCGTCCGCGACGCCCGGTTCTCCCAGCGAGAGATTCGGGTTCACGTACAACGCCACCCGATCGCCGGGGTAATCGATCTTGGCCACGAGGGTATAGGTCTGTCCGTCGACCACGTTGATCGCGGAGACGTTGGTCCCGAAATCGGGGGCGGCCACGGCGAATCGGGCCACGGCGGGAGGCGGGAAAACGCCGAACGAGACGCGTTGGGCACCGAAGTCGAGCGACGACACGAGGCTCGATTCCGCGCCGGCGTCCCGCTTCAGGGTGACGCGGTAGTAGACGACCTTGGAGAGATTGCCGCCGTTGACGGCGCCGTCGCGTTCGTCGGAAGGAGCGGTGGAACCCTCGACCGGGCCGTTGTATTCGCGCTTGGCGGCGGCACCGAGGGTGACCAACCGGTGGTTCGCGACGGAGGGAACACCGGAGACCACGTCCCAGTCCGAGCGTTGGCCGGTATGGGTCCCGATGTCCGCGGTGCCCACGACCGACCCGGCCGAGACCGTGGTTCTCGGGATGTTTCTCCAATCCCAGAAAAGGCCGCCCGTGGCATCGGCGATGGGACCGTCGGCGTAGCGGAACTCCTCGCGACCGATCGTCTCCGCCCGGAGCGAGAGGAGGGAAATACCCAGCACAAGGGCCAGAAAAACGAACGGAATCGCCCCGGCATGGCGACGGGTCAACCGGAGGGACACGGCCGGGTTAGGCGGGAGGTGCGTCATAGTCGAGTCGGGAGGACTCAAGGGTTCCTATGCGCTTTTTTGCCGGGCGTTTGCGGAAATCTTCGCGGGGACGGGAATATTTTCGGGGAGGGGGGGCAGGCGGAGAGTTTTCAGTTTCAAGATTCAAGAGGCCGAGTTGTCTTGGGGTAGCGCGGGCGTCCCCGCCTGCGGTAGTCGCGGGCGTCTCGCCTGCGTTGGAGGAGTTTCAAGATTCAAGTTTGAAGAAGGGCGGCGCGGCGTAGGGCGGCCGTCCCCGGCTGCACAATGCGCGGGCGTCCCCGCCCCCGTTGGGGGAGTTTCAAGTTTCAAGTTTGAAGTTGGGAACAGGCGCCGGGGAGCGAAGTCGGGATTCGGCA
>JANYDN010000079.1 GCA_025363585.1 Verrucomicrobiota bacterium
CGCTCCGTTGCCAGAAGCCGCGCCGAAGGTCTCCGAAAATTCGTTGGGCCGTTGCCCGATGGCGGAATACCTTCGGCCCGCGCATGCCGTCGTTTTTGATTTGGATCGTCGTCGGATTGGGTGTGGCCTTGCTTTTCACGCTGGCCATATTCGTCCACGAACTCGGGCATTACTGGGTGGCACGGCTTTGTGGCCTCAAAGTCGAGGGCTTTTCCATTGGATTCGGCCCGAAAATCTTCGGCTGGACCGACCGTCACGGCGTGCCTTGGGCGATCCGCTGGATCCCCGCCGGAGGCTTCGTGCGCCTGCCGCAGATGATCACGTCCGAGATGATCGAGGGACGTTCCGAAGGCGGCCTTCCACCGATTCAACCCTGGAAAAAGATCCTCGTCGCGTTGGCCGGGCCTTTCATGAACGTGGTGCTGGCATTCGCGCTGGGCACCCTCATCTGGCTGGTCGGTGTTCCCAAGACCAGCAACAACACCATCGTGGGTTCGGTGGAGGCCGATTCCGCCGAAGGCCGGCTTGGCATCAAGGAGGGCGACAAGATCCTCTCGATCGAAGGCGAGCGGGTTGGCAGTTGGGTCGATATCCAAGACGCCGCCATTGTGGCGCTTACCAACGTCCTCAAGGTGGAGATCGAGCATCCCGACGGGACGCGCGCGTTTTACCCAGTGCCCACCGAATTCAACGAGCAGTTCCACCTGAAGCTGCTCCCCCTCGGACCGAAGGAGCATCCTGCCATCTCAAAGGTCGAACCCGGCAGCGTGGCCGAAACCGCGGGCCTCAAGGCGGGCGACGTGTTCGTCAGTTTCGACGGCGTGCAGATCGTCGGCCAACGACAACTCATTGGCCTCATCAACAAACGCCACGGCCACCGGTCGGTCGTCGAAGTCCTCCGTGGCACCAACACCGTGCACTTCGATATCACCCCGATTCTCGATCCCGTCAGAAAAGTGGGACGGATCGGCATCGAGATCGGATCCCCCCCGGTCCTCACGATCGACCACCCGACGCCTTGGGAACAAATCACCGCATCGGCCTCGCGCATCTTCAAATTCGTCCAGGCGCTGACCCATCAAAAGCAATCGAGCGTCGGCGTCGAACATCTCCATGGGCCGGTGATGATTTTCAGCAGCCTCGCCTCGGAACTCCGGATCGATCCCCGGCTCGCGATTTCGTTGCTGGTGATGCTCAACATCAACCTCGCGATGCTGAATCTCCTGCCGCTACCGGTGCTGGACGGCGGTCACATCGTCATCGGACTCTTCGAGATCGCCACCGGCCGATCGATCGGGGCCCGGCTTCAGGAAGCGTTGTCGCTTACTTTCGCCCTCCTTCTCATGGCTTTCATGTTGTTCGTGACCAGCAACGACATCTCGGCGTTGTTCCGTTTCCGGGGTTCCGGGAAGGCGGAAAAAGCCGACAAAACCGAATCCACGACGGAAAAGATGGAAAAGGAAGTCGGGGGAACCAACGCCGTCGGGCGTTGAGCGGGAACGTCGCCAACGGTGGCGGCTGCCATGGAATGAAGCGCCCCGGGAGTCACCGGCCCGCGGTGGGTCTAAACACCACGGACCGGCTCTCCCGGTGGATTTCCGACGGCAGCGGACCTTGACTCCTCCGTCTTTTTCGCTCCGATCGTCAACCAACCTCCCGACCGGAGCGGGCAGCGTCGCCGGAAATCCTTCTTTGGACGCCACCCGGTAGTCACGGGGTTCATCCGGAAAAGTTGCCGATTATTTTTGGCAATGTTGCCGGCGACCCCTGACCGCGCCAAACCATCGGTGTCTGCCACAACCTTTGCCCCGCGCCCGGCTTGCGGGCACCACCACCTGTTCCCTACGCTTCCCCCGGCTTGAAGAAGAGCACCCGCCCCGAAATACCGCGCAAGACGATCTATCGTCTGAGCATCTACCTGCGCTGCCTCCATAGGCTCCGTCAAAACCAACTGGAGACCGTCAGCAGCGAGGCCCTCGCCCGTGCCGCCGGGGTGAAACCCACCCAACTTCGCAAGGACCTCACTTACTTCGGCCAGTTCGGGACCCGCGGCCTCGGATACGACGTCGGCCAACTCGCGCGGATGATCGGCGACCTGCTTGGCACCAGTCGCCTGCAACCCGTCATCCTCGTCGGCGTCGGCAATCTCGGCGCCGCGCTCCTGCAATACCGCGGCTTCGAGCAGGAAGGTTTCGAAGTCGTCGCCGCGTTCGATGCCGATCCCAACCGGCAACGCGACCGCAACCCGAAAGTCCCCGTCCACGCCATGGACCGCATCCCGGAGATCGTCGCCGCGCAGCACGTCAAAATGGCGATCCTCGCCGTCCCCGCCGCCGTCGCGCAGGAGGTCGTGAACGGGCTGGTCCAGGCGGGAATCGTCGGCATCCTGAATTTCGCCCCCATCGTTCCGCACGTCCCCGAGTCGGTGACCGTCAACAACGTCAACCTCGCCATCGAACTCGAAAACCTTTCCTACTTCATCCAGGAGTGAACGAGCCCACCCCGCCATCCACGCCGCCATCGCTCCCGGGACCCCTTCCCGCGCCCGCCTCACCGGCGTTGCCCGACATCCGCGACCAGGACCGCGCGGCACTCGCCACCGCGTTCGCCGCCTGGAACGAACCCTCGTACCGGCTCGACCAACTCCTGCGTTGGCTCCACTTCCAGCGCGCCGGGTCGTGGGACGAGATGAAGAATCTCCCCAAGGCGCTTCGCGAACGCCTCGCCACCGCGTATTCCCTCGGATCGCTTTCGCTCGCCCGCGTGCAGGGTTCCGGTGATTCCACCCGCAAATTTCTTTGGCGACTCGCGGACGGCGCGTTCGTCGAAAGCGTCCTGATCCCCGCGAATCCCGCGCTCTACGGCGAACGCGCCGACCGGCATACCCTCTGCATCTCGACCCAGGTTGGGTGCGCCTACGGTTGCCGCTTCTGTGCGAGTGGACTCGACGGTTGGAAACGCAACCTGTTGCCCTGGGAAATCGCCGGACAAGTCCTCGCCGTCGAACGTTGGCACGCCGCGCGGCCAAAATCCTCCGCGCCTCCCGCGTCCGATGGAACCGGCGACGACGACGACCGCCTCGTCAACAACATCGTCGTGATGGGCATGGGCGAGCCACTCGCCAACTACAAGAACCTCATCGCCGCACTCCGCACGCTCAACGCGCCGTGGGGCGGCGGCATCGGCGCCCGAAAGATCACCGTGTCCACCAGCGGCGTCGTCCCGGGGATCCGCCAATTCGCCGACGAACCGGAACAATTCCGGTTGGCCATCTCCCTGCACGGCGCGACCGACGCCGTCCGCGCCCAGATCATGCCCATCAACCGCAAGTACCCGCTCGAGCAACTCGCCGCGGCGTGCGAGCACTACGTCGGGCGCAAGGGCAAGATGATCACGCTCGAATATATCCTCATCGCCGGCGTGAACGACGACGCCTCCCAGACCGTCCCCCTCGCCAGCCTCGCGCGACGCCTCCACGCGAAGGTGAATCTCATCCCGTACAACAAGGTGGACGGGCTCCCGTGGGAACGTCCGTCGGACAACCGATGCGAGGCGTTCGCCGCCGCGCTCGAGTCGTTGGAATGCACCGCGACCCTTCGGCTCGAGAAAGGCCACGACATCGATGCCGCGTGCGGGCAACTGCGGTTGAAAACGGAACGAGAGCTCAGTGGGTGACGGCGGCCCTGCCGTCACCGACTGACGGAGGGAGGCTACGAACAAAAAGTTGCAGGGCTGCAAATGGAGCCCGCGCGAGGCGTCCCGTAGTCGTGGGACGCGCGGCAACCTAAGAGCCCGTCTGTAGGCCGCGTGCCCCCACGCGGCGTCCCACCATGGGATTCTTGCCCGATGGATATCTATTGCCGCTCCCCACAACGCCGGGTCACGAGACCCGGCCGACATGCAGGATGGACGCGCAAACCCTGCGGCCCCCGTGGCGACCGGTTTCGAAGCGCGGAGCTCTCGTCCAGTGGCGGCGGCCCGCCGCCACCCACGGTTTCCACCGCATCGTTCCGGCCAAGACCCACGCCTCCCAGTGACCCGGCCACGGCTCCGAAAACCAAAAAGCCCGCCGCATGGTTTCCCATGGGCGGGCTTCCTAAAGGCAGGCGACGGCGCCTACTTCTTCGCCTCTTCTTTTTTCGGCTCTTCTTTTTTCTCGGCCGGCGGCACCACTGTCAGATCGGCGCCGGTGTTGATCTCGCAGCCTGGCAACGCTTCCTGGAGTTTCTTCACGCCGTCGGGCGTGGTCTTCGTCTGCCACAGGTAAAGATTCCTGAGGTGCTTTAGTCCGGTGAGTTGCTGCAGCCCGGCGTCGGTCACCCCGGTGGCGTACAGGTTCAGGTAAACCAGATTGCCGAGTCCCTTGATCTTCTCGAGACCGGCATCGGTCACTCCCGTCGACTCGAGGCTGAGCACCTGCAACTGCGAGAGTCCCTGCAGGGACGCCAAGCCGGCGTCCGTGACCTTCGTCGTGCCCAACCGAACCTCGATCAGGCTGGTCAATTCGCGGAGCGGCTCAAGGGTCTTGTCGTTCACCTCCGCGCCCTTCAGCCGGAAGTTCACTTCCTTCCAGGGCGAGTTTTGCGCGATCGGCCGCGGCTCAATGCCCGCCTTGGTCAACGTGGCGATGGCGTTGGCTTCACCCGCCGCCGGCTTGAAATCCTTCGGCAACTCCGGCAGCGGCGGCACGGGACGACGCGGCATCGCCGGGGTCTCGGGCGCCACGTTCGCCGCGGCACCGGCCTTGGCCGCGGCCTTGACCGTCGCGCCCTCCGGCCATTCGGCGCCCTGGGTGATCCATTCCTTGAGCACCGCGATCGCCTTCTCCGGCAACGGCCCGTCCTCCGGCGGCATCACGTCGTCGTCACCCTTGGGCAACGACACGCGGCGGAACAATTCGTTCTTGGAGGCGTCGCCGCCCGCCAACAGCGGCTTCCCGCTCTTCCCGCCTTTGGTCGCGTCGGCCTTCGAGTCGAGGCGCAGCTTGCCCTTCTGCTTTTCCTCGCCGTGGCACTTCACGCAGTGCTCGGCGAGAATGGGCGCGACGTCCTTCACGAAATCCACTTTGTCCGCGGCCCGGAGCATTCCGGTCGCCAGCGTGAGTCCAACGGCGAGGGCTGTGATTCTTTGCATGTGAGATGGAGTCATTCCAAGACGCCGCGACAACCCGCGGCATTCGTCGGCTGTGCAGGCCAATCTATCCCGAGACCCCGAGCCGGAGCCAAGGGAATGTTCGGGTACCCGATGGGCTCTTAGCCGTATCCATGCGGTAAGAACTCGATTGGGTATCACGCCAAGGCGCCAAGACGCCAAGAATCCAAGCATTCCCGACCGGGCCGGGACGGAACCCTGCGGTCGCGGCATGGGAATTCTCCCACGCCAAGGGGGACCAAGGCCGGCCAAGAAGGCGGGAACGTGCATCGGGAACCAGGGATTGGATCCCACCGTTCGGTGAAACGACACGCCGGCGGTCTTTGCCCCCTTGGATGGCCTTGGCCCGGCTTGGCGTGAGAAAATTCCTCGGCCGCTACTGCATGGCACGGCTTAGGGTCTTCGAAGGGCCCCGGGATGCCAAAAACAACCCGAGATCGCCTGTGCCTCGGATCGCCCGCAACCGCGCCTTGAGGAACGACTTATACAGCGATTTGGCCATTCGTGGAAGCGTGGAGTCCGTAGGCGATGCCGCTTTTGTCAGGACTGCCAGCCCCTCGGTGGCGCCGGGCCCGGCCACGCCGGCGCGATATGGCCGGCGGGGACCGCGGAACCACGACCGCCATGGCCCGCCGGGTCGTGCATTTGGCAACCCCCGGACCGGCATGGAAATCCCGGGGCATTTGATCCCGGTTGACACCGCGCCATTATATTCTCGAAGATCGTCCCGTCCGAAGGAAAGCCGGTTTATTTTATATCATCATGGCCACAGAAGGCACGTTCACGGAATTGCGGCAGAAGAAGGCGGATGAACTCCGCGAGATGCTCAGGTTGATCGAGGACCCCGACGCTCTCAAGAACCTGAAGGCCGAGGAGGCCACGATCAAGGCGCGCCTGATCGAGGTCCAGCGGCAGATCCTCACCTACCAGAAGATCCTGGACATCGGGCAGCCCAAGCCGGTCGCGGCTCCCCATTCCGCTGCCCCCGCATCCGCCCCGGGCGCGGCGAAGACCAAGAAGCCCCGCGTGAACCGCGAGGAACTCAACGCAAGGATCGTCACCGCCCTCGGCACGGCCGGCAGCCAGGGTCTCAGTGTCAAGGATCTGGCCGACAAGATCGGCTACGGCTATCAGTCGCTGAACACGTACCGCAAGACGCCCGAGATGCAGAAGATGCTGGAGTCCACCAAGGATGGGACGTCGATTTATCTGACCTTGAAGCCTGGCTTCAAGGAAGACTCCGGCGCGAAGCGCGGGAACAAGTAGACCCGTCGGGCCTTGGCCCAACTTGGCGAAACCGGGCGGATGAGTAACCTTGCTCTCCGCCCGCTTTCTTTTTGACCGCCGGGATTTCCGGGCTTCTCGCCCCCCGGGGCGACGTAGCCTTCGTGGGTGACGGCGGCCCTGCCGTCACTCCCTCCGACTTCTTTCTTGGTCCCACTGTAGATCTTCGCTGATTTCCGCCCCAAGACAGGGCCTGCTAGTGCGGAGACTTTCTTCGTTGGTCGCCACGGTGGCGGCCGGGCCACCGCCACCCAACGTTATTAGTTCCGGGCCGTGGCATTGCATCCAACGACTCCCAATTGCGGCGAGTGTCGCGACTTTTCGTGTGTTTCGTGTGTTTCGTGGACATAAATTCCACGTCCCTACACCGCATGCATTCGGTTTAGCTATCTAACCACGAAATACACGAAATACACGAAAAGTTGAGGAACGGGATCCGGCAGTCCCTGGTCGGCCTTTGAAAGTGGCTGTTGTGCCAATCCCTCCACCAAATGCCCAGGGTCCCGGTCCCTTTGACGCCCGCCCGAGAGCATCGTGTCGCCTGCGTTCCTTCCTCCCGCTTGCCACGCCTCACGGCGGGGTCACCGCCTTGTAATCGAACAATTCCAGGCCCCCGATCTGGATCGTCTCCAGGCCGTACCCCAGCCAGAAACTCACCTCGGCCGCGTCCGCTGCATACGCGGCGCCCGCCTTGAATTTCACGGTCTGCTGGTGCCAGTTGCCGTCGTTGAGCGTCACCACCGTCTGCACGCTCTTGTCGAAGTTGCCGCTCGCCTTCTCGAAGTTGAACTGCGCTTTCCCGGCGCCCGCCAACGGCACGGTCCGGCGGATCCAGAATCTCGCCAGCAGATTGTCGCCGGATGCCACGCCGGCCGTCGTCCTGAGCGTCGCCCCGGTGTTGTAGGGTTGCGAGGCGGCGACGCTCACGGTCATCTCCACCGCGGTGCTGAAGGTCTGCCCTTGCACCGACACCACCGCCGCGGCAATCCCCGTCCCGTACGGCGCTAATTGGAGCGCGGCGTCCGCCGGCAGCAACGCGATCGGCTTCGACAACGGCACGATTTCCCCGGTGCCCAGGCGTTTCGATCCGGTGTCGAAATCACCCACGAACGTGATCTTGGCCAACGCCGCCGCGGGCGCCGCTGTCGCCAGAAGCTTTCGGCCGGTTCCCGCGGTTCCCGCACTCCCGGTCCAGTCCGATACCGTGAGATGCCCGGTCGCGTCGGCCAATCCGATGCCCGCGAACCGCAGGGTATTGGTGCCCGTGCCGAGCCTTATATAATTCTCTCCGGACAACTGCACCGCCCCCAGCGACCCACGCGCGCCGGCGGCCGCGATCACGCCGCCCGCGAATCGCAGGGGCGTGCTCGACAAAAGATCATATCCTTGGGGCAGCGTGAGCGTCCCGCCCGCCAACGACACGCCGACGGCCCCGTCGAGACTCACGCCGTCGAACGACAGATCACCCCCCGCAATGGCGGCGGTGCCTTTGAACACCGGTGCGACTCCCGCAAGGAGATGGACTTGTCCCGGCCCGGCAGCGACGAGCTGGGTCGTGGCGTCTCCCGACAATCGCCCGATCTCAAGTTTCCCGGTTCCCACGACGTTCAGCGTGTGCCCGTGAAGGTCCACCGAGGCAACGGTCACGGTCCCGTCGTCGATGGTCCACGTCTGGTCCCCGTCCAATAGAATCACGGGATCCACGACGTCGGTTCCCACCCCGGATTTCACAAGGCCACCGGCTCCAAGCGTGAGGGCGGCTGAGGCGTCGCCGGCGCCGAGATGCACGCCCGGCGACGCGCCGTCGAACGACAGGCTGCGAAGTGCGAACCGGGCGTCGACGGTGTTGTCCACGGGCGACGCGGACGCGCCGAACCGGACGTCGACGAGTCCGACCCCGTTGGCGACCGGCGGGCCTCCGAACATCGCGGTGGTGTCCCAATTGGATCCGTCGCTCCAAAGGCCACCGTCACCCGACCGATTCCAACCATAGGTACCGCGCACTTGGTCGTCGGTCGGGATCACCGTTCCGCCGCCGCCGACATTGAGTCGATAGAACTGCAATTCCGTCGTGGCAGCCAGGCTTAGATAGAGCCGGCCATTTGCGCTGGTCGGCGTTCCCGGCGCGGTCTTCCAGACGATGGGCGAGCCCAGATTTGGCGCGAACTCGATCGAGCCTCCCGCCGCCGCCGGCCACGACAATACTATCTGTGCGCCCTCCAGTGAGAAACCAAGTTCGACCGACGTGGCCAACGATACCGACGCGACCACTTGGACGACGCTCTTCGCCGGGAATCCTTTGTAAGTCGTCGTCAACGTCGACGTCCCCTCCCCGACCGCCAGCCAGTCGAGGGGATCTGAGACATCGACCGTTACCGGCGAGGAGTTGACGATCTTCACGTCCTTGGCGTCGATGTTGCGCGGGAACACGCGTCCATCCTTGAGCCGGACGGAAACCCGGATCGGGATCCGGGCGCCACCAGCGACCGAGATCTGGGTGGGAACGACCTCCACGCCCGCGATGTCCGCGTCCACGAATCCCTGGGTGCCCACGAAGATGGCCGGAGGAGCCACGGTGTTCCCGCCCGATTCATACGCGACATAAAGGAGAATATCGCCCTCCACCGACGGATCCACCGAGAGCGTCACACGGGTCGGGTCGCCCGCCCGCGGCATGACGGTGAGACCTTCGGGATCGGGACCGTCCTGCCCCAGGGCGTACGCGGCCCATTCTATATTCGTACCGACCACCGTGCCACCGGGCGGCTGTAACTTGAAGTGGTACACCCCGCCGCCGTCGGGAGTCGCGTGACGTCCCCCTAGGTCCGGCAATACCTGCCCCGGTGCCGGAGTGACCCGGGCCGCCCAACCGTCGATCACCACCTTGAGCGTGTCCGATAACAACGTCGGGACCGTGAAGCGCGAGAAAACCCGGTCGCCCGGGGGCATGCCCGGCTGTTGGTCGAGGGCATCGATGACGTGCCGGGCGACCAGCACCGAATCCGTTTCGCCTGCGGTGGCGCCCCACAGCGACACGGGCCCCGAGTGCGAGGTCGAGACCGCGGGAGATATAAGATAGACATTCGCCCCGGCCGGTTGCAGGGGTCCATGGGCGCCCATGCTATCAAAGTCCACGACGCCGTCCGAACCCCGGGGAAGGACCGATACCCCGCCGATCCCGAAGGCGTCGGCCAATCCGAGGGCAAAATCCGCCTTGGTGAAATGCGCGAGCGAAGGCGGAAGCCCGCCGTTGATCACGGCGCGGACCATGTGGAATTTCGCCGCGGGATCGGGCTGCCAAGGGGCGCCCGGAGACGGATCGTTCAGCTCGCGGATCTGTTCGCCGAATGGGTCGAATTTCGCCTGCGCGGTGTCGCTTACCACCATGAACGTCCCGACCAGCGCGGGCAACGTCTGGCTATAGGTGGTGGCCGTGCGCTGCGAAAGCGTGAGCAGATACCTCAACAGGCGCGTGCCGTTGTGCGGCGAACCGATCGTGACGACCCGATGGAAACGGCCGCGGTAGAAATTGTCCGCATTCCGGAACGGTTGCGCGAGATATTGGTTGGGCTGATATGAGCACAGCATGCGCGTGAGCAACCCTCCCTGGCTGTGCGCCACGACGTCGTGCCGCGTGAATGCCCACGCGTCCGCGAGCGGGGAGATGCCTTTCTGGAATGAGGCCTCGGCAAGCGGGACGAGGTTTCGCAACGGCAGGAGCGTGTTCTGGTAGATCGAATTCTCGGTGATTTTCCCGAGGTTGCCGTCGCTCGCGGCGAGACCGTATTTGCAGACCCGGACGAATGAAAAGTCGTCCCCGGCTCCCCCGCCCCGCGACCCGCCGAGTATCGACATCACGCCGTCGCCCCAGTCGCCCAGCGTGTTGTATCCATGGATCAACGCGATCGGCGGACGACGCACCCGGATCGTCTTGCTGCCCAGAACCACCGCGTCCGGATCGTCCGTCACCACCTCGAGACGAACAAAGAGATCGGGCGGCAAATCGAGCTGCAGGTCGTCGGAATCGATCGGGGTTATATAAGCCCAGACTCGCGGTGAATCCGGATCGATCGAGGCATGAAGGTCCCCGCTCCAGGCACCCGATTTGAGGACGCGCAACCGGTCGTTGATATCGGGACCCGCCAATCGACCGCCACCCGTGATCGAGGCCCGCAGTAGGATTTTCTGCGGATGCCCCAGCGGCTTGAGATCGAACGCGCTGGCCGTGGCCGACACCAACAAGGGGGTGACGCCGTCCGCCACCAGCCCACCCGTGATCAACCGCTGGACCTCCAAAGCCTTGGGATCCGGCAGCGGCACGAGGGGCGCGTCGATGTCCGTCTTGCCGGCCTCGATGCTTGCGGGCGTGAGGCCGCTGCCGGTCGCGCGATAGACCGATAGATCCACGGGCACCGACCCGAACACGGCCTGGGCCTCGATCGCATCCATCGCCTCGGGTGCCGCCGGGCTATCCACCGCGAGGACCGAGACCACGAAGCGGCTGAAGGGCGCGGCATTGGTGGGCGTGAGCGAGATCTTGAACGCGAACGTGCCGTTCGTGGGCAACGTGGGCGTGACGAATCCCGCGGGTGAAAGGAGCGCTGCACCGATGTCCTGGACCCCCGCGATATAAGTACTTTGCCAACCGACGACCGCCGGCCCCGGATTCTCGCGTCCCAACAGCGTGAACGACCGCGGCAACTTGCCCACATTGCGCAGCCGCACGTCGTATAATCCCGGCCGGTTGGTGAGGGCCAGCGTGCTCGACACCTGCGCGCCCGCGGGCTCGGGCACTTGGAAGCCGTCGGTGGCAAACGCACCGAGGGGTTCGTCGGCCCGCTTGATCGCGAGGTCGCCCGGTCGATCCGATACCTTGATCAGGGTGGTGGCCGCCGGCATGGATTCGACCGTGCCGCCGCCGCGTTGCGCAGCGATCGCAACCGAGA
>JANYDN010000081.1 GCA_025363585.1 Verrucomicrobiota bacterium
ACGCCGATGTTGGTGGTGCTCGTCATCCTGTTGATCGAGTTGCTGACCCGGATGGACGACACCAGCGCGGAATCCGCACCGGGCGTGGTGCCGCCGAGGGCCAAGGCGTGGAAGTTTGCGGTCCTGATGGGACTCGTGCTCGGCATCGGCTTTCTCACCCACTACGCGTTTGGCTGGCTTGCGATCCCGACGGTGACGTGGCTTTTGATCACCCATGTCCGGCGCTGGAGCACGAGCGCGGTGTGCCTGCTGGTGTTCGGGCTGATCGCCGCGCCTTGGCTCGCGCGGAACTACCAGATCAGCGGGCATCTCCTCGGCACCGCCGGAACCGGGTTGATGGAGGGAACCGCGAAATTCCCGGAGTCCACCGCCCAGCGCTACCTTCACGCGCCGAAACAATTGCCGGACGTCACCGAACTCCGCGTCAAACTCGCCGTCAATTTGTCCGAGATCCTGCGGACCTCGGTGCCCCGGATCGCGGGCAGTTGGATGACCTGCCTGTTCATCGCGGGCTTGGTCCTGCCGTTCCGCCGGCCGGGATTGCGAAGGCTCCGTTGGTTCACCGTCGGTTCGCTCGCGCTGTTGGCCATCGTCCAGGCCATGTTCCACACCTACGCCGCGACGCTGGTTCCCGACGTGAATCCCGAGAACCTCCTCGTGCTGCTCACGCCCCCGATCTTCCTGCTCGGTTCGGCCCTTTTCTTCAGCCTCATCGACAACACCGAGTTTGGCCACCCGCTCTTCCGTTCCCTGTTCGTCGGCGGCGCATGGATCGTCGTCAGCTTCCCCCTGCTCACATCGCTGCTTCCGCCCCGCACGTATCCGCTCGTCGAACCCACCTATCGCCCGGACATCATCCGCGACATCACCTCGTACGCGAAACCCAGCGAGTTGTTGATGAGCGATATTCCCTGGGCCGTCGCGTGGTATGGGAATCGCGATTGCATCTGGCTGGCGCTCGCCCTTCAGGATCCCGGTGGCGAGGATTTCTACGCGATCAACGATTTCGAGCGTCCGGTCGCGATGCTGTATCTCTCGCCGCTCACATCGGAAGAACCGCTGCGCCGGGTGGGTTTGGCGGAATTCGTCTGGGGGCGGTTCTACCTCGACGCGCTGCTGCGCGCGAATCTTCCGACGGGTTTCCCGCTCAAGTACGGCTACCCGGGATCGGCGCGCAACGGCCACCTCCTGCTCGCGGACCGTCCCCGCTGGGAATAGGCACGGGTTCAGGCGGCTGCCGCACGGAGCCATCCCGCCAACCGGACGGCGTTCGCCGACATTTCGTAGCGTTCGAGGAACCGCGCGCGGCCCGCCCCCGCCTTCCGCGCGAGGTCCGCGGGCGATCGCAATGCCTCGCCGGCGACGCGCGCGATGGAAGCGGGATCGGAGTCGGGCAACAGCCAACCCGCGCGGCCCTCGTCGAGGATCTCGCGTGCGGCACCGGCGGCAGATGACACCACGGGTACGGCGAATGCCTGGGCTTCGAGCAACACGATCCCGAATGTCTCCAAGGAAGAAGGGAACACGAACAGCGACGCTCGTTCCCAAAGTCGGCGCCACCGCGGGCTGCCCGCCTCGACGCCGCGGTGAATCTCGAGACCCGGCGTTTCCGGGATCGCGTCGCGCGTCACCAAATCGAGATCGCAGGTCCCGTGCAGGCCGGACTTCCATGCCGCGACCAATGCCGCGCCGCCTTTTCGCCGGAAATCCCCGCCGATGAACAGGATTCTGGGCCGCCCTGTCCGTCCCGCCGGTTCCGTTGGAGGACCCGGGTCGGGCAACGAAGGCGGGAGACGATTCACGACTGCGGCCAATCCGGGATGATACGTGGCCAGAGCCGCCACAACGTGTTCCGACCAGGGCAACAATCCGGTCGCGTGACGGAACAACCGACGCTCGCTGGCCATGAGCCATCGGAGCGTCAGCGGATGGAACCACCTCGAAACCGCAGTCGGACCAAACCACGCCGATCGCCGCAATTCGTCGAAGGTTGCGTCGAGCGCCACCCAACACGGTAGATCGGGCGCGGCCTCGGGAAGGCAAAGGCCCACGCTCTGCGTGTTCACGACCACGGCATCGACGCGGACCTTTCGCCGCAACGCGACCAATTGATCGGCCGCATGACGACTCGTCGCCCGACGCCAGCGTGCCGCGAGAAAATCCAGCCCCAGCCGGTTCAATCCGCGAATTCCACGTTCCGCGGAGCGCATGGATTGCGGCAAGGGAGTGGCATCGATGCGGAAAGGCACGATTCCCATCTCGGGATTCGCATCGAACGCGTCCGCATAGCGCGGAAGGTACGACGTGTGGCCCAGCGTGTTCTCGTTGATGAAAGCGACGTTCATTGGCCGCTGGCGCCACCCGCGGCCGGAAGGTTGGGGGCACAGATGCCACGCAACCGTGCCGCAAGGGCATCCGTCACGATGTCCGGATGATTACGTCGCAACGCCAATGCCCTGCCCTCCGCTCCGAGGCGTTCGCGAAGGCCCGGTTCCTCGATCAATCGTTTCATCGCGTCGGCAGCGGCGCCCCGCGTCTCCATGGACACCGGCAAGCCTCCGGTGCCGGCGACCCAGCAAGTAATCGGATCCGGATGATGGACGACGGGCAACCCCGATGAAATGGCTTCGAGAATGGCGATGGAGAACGGTTCCGCCAACGCGCCGAGAATGTAGCAATCGGCGGCCCGGTACAGGGACTCGAGCCGCGAACGCGGGACGGCGCCGAGAAACCGGACCCTATCGCCCAAAGCGGAACGGACGACCTGCCGCACGGCGTCGGCCCCGTCCTCATCGCCACCGGCGGAAACCAAATGCCACCGGGGTCCGGCTGCCGCCACCTCCACCGCGACATGCTCCAAACGCTTGTCCGAAACCCGACCGACGGGACCGACGGTCATCGCAACGCAGGCATCGGCCGGCAGGCCCAGCTCGGCCCGTAGCGCTTCCTTCTCGCCCTTTTCGGGCGGTCGAAAGCGATCGACCTCGACGAAATAGGGAATGACGAAGAATCGGGATAGGCGTTCGGGACGAACCACGCGTGCCGCTTCCTCGAGATAGGGCGGCGCCAGCAACTGGATGCCGTCATAATCCTGGAGCCAACGTTGGCTCAGGCGCATTCCATCGCTGAAAACCACTTTGGCACCATGGAACTTCCGGAAACGCTTCAGATTCCAGGCCAAACTTGGATCACCGCAAAACGCAAGGTCCAAGCGGCCCAAGCGGAGTTTGAGGATGGCCGGCAGAACGGCCGACATTTGTTCGAAATGATATCGTCCGGCCCAATTCACCGGCTTCAGGATTGGCGAAAGCCGACTGATGGTTGGAAGGACGGAGGTGCGACAAGGCCAACCCTCCAGCGGGGCGGCGCCCCAAAGTTGAACGTCGATCCTTGGGGCCAGATTGCGGGCCAACTCGCCAA
This sequence comes from Verrucomicrobiota bacterium, assembly GCA_025363585.1. Taxonomy (GTDB): domain Bacteria; phylum Verrucomicrobiota; class Verrucomicrobiia; order Limisphaerales; family UBA9464; genus UBA6176. Next base: position 3,421 of record JANYDN010000081.1, read on the forward strand.
TCCATGTTTCGATGCCCCGACGCACCCGTCCCAACCCACTCGAAATCAACGCGACTTTAGGTGCCACCGGCATTGGGCTTGAGCTTCGCCGGAAAGGGCGGGTGGCAACAGCCCCGATTCATGGGAAACGCATTCTGAACCGGCGGACGCCCCGATCACGATGTTCACAAGAAAAAGGGCGCGACCCAGAGGATCGCGCCCTTTAGAGAACTGATAAAGACTACTGGCGGCGGCGCCAGAGACCGAAGGCGACCAGACCGACACCGGCAACCATCGCGTAGGTTTCGGGTTCCGGAACCGAGTAGCGGAAGTTCGCAACCTCGTAGCGGGAACCGATGCCGACGATACCGGCAGCCAAACTGCCGCTGATGTCGCCGCTGTAGCCCAGACCGACGTTGCCGGCGAAGCTCGGCGTGCTGCTGAACCACTTGATGGTGTCAGCGGCATCCAACGAGGTGACGTAGATCGCGTAGGACCCAGGGCCGAGGACCAAGCCGCCGGTCGGAACGTACGAGTAGCCACCGTTGAGATCCGTGGTGCCCGCGGGAACCACGTAGGAGCCCAGAACAGTCAACGGGAACGGGCTGCTCACGTTGTTGTTGTTGAGGGAAACGATGCTCACGGAGCCCGCGGACGAAAGGCCAGCGATGGCAGAGTCGTCGAAAATGCCAACATCGGAGATGTTGATCGCGCTGGTCACGGTGAACATGTGACCGGCATTTCCACCGCCCGCCGACAACGACGTGTTGCCGCTGAAGTCGGAAATGGTGTTGAAAGTGATTGCTTGGGTTGCAAGCGGAAGGCCAAGGGCCGCGATAGCGAGAAGACTCTTCGTCGTAGATTTCATAGTCGGTTTCGGTTGCGCTGACTCAGTTCTGACCCCTTTGTGCCAGAGGAGGGAGCGAAGGTCAATGGATTTTTTCGCGAATCTGGTTTCCCTCGGCCCCACGGCCGCACGGAGTTCGGCGTTTCCCGCCTCCTACCAATTTGGACCGTCCAAACCCTCCCGGAACCCACTTCCAACTTCCCGGATCCTTTGCATCTACGGCGTCGGTCCCCCGATCCGGATCCCGGACCCTCCGGGCCGCCGCCGCTTCACCGCGACGGTCCAACCCACCGGCAAAACGCCGCGCTTCCGAAACCGGAAGCGCGGCGCCCGGGAAAGGCTTTCCGTTCAAAACTTGTACTTGATGCCCGCCAGCAAACGGATGTCGTTCTGCTTCCGCCCCGGCGCGGCCTCGTTGCGGTAGGTGTCGCCCAACGTCAGCGTCGCCGACAACTTCGCCGAGAGATCCGCCTCGAGCGTCGCCTGCGCGTTGACGACGTAGTTCGAGAAGTCATCGATCTGCGGGCTGTAGTCGGCGTCCTGCACCAAACGCACCCTGTCGTTGAATTTGTGCGTGAACTTCTCCCCGATCCGCAGCACGAAGTATCGATGACCCTTCTGGTGCTCGAACTGTTCCAAAACCAGGCCGGGACCCACCTCGCCGCTTAGGGTCGTCGTGTCGTTCTTGATGAAGTAGTAGCCGACGCCCGGACTCAGCGTGACGCGGTATTTGATGTCCGCGACCTTGTCCTGTCGCGCGTCGCCGTGGGCGAGGAAGTAAAACCGATCCGTGATCAGGCGGTTGTATTGGATCGACGCGCCGTAGTTCTGGGCGGTCGTGGTGCGCACGCCGGTCGCCTGGTCCTTGTTGCTGCCGTAGACGGCGTCGACGCCCGCGTTCAGCTCGTTTTTGTCCCACTTCTTGATGCCGAGGATGTTTCCGCCCGCGAGCAGCGTGTCGGAATTGCCCTTGTTCACGGCCACGTTGACGGTGGCCGACGTCTGCCATCCGGTGACGGGTTCTTCCGCCCGCAGGGCGGCGGACGCCGCGAGGGCGCCCAGGACCGCGAATTTGGAATACTTCATAAGGTGAGGCGCGTGATTAGCGAAGCATCACGCGCCCTGCAACGGCATTCTTGCGCGGGTCTTCCCTGCCCGTCGCGGCGGAACCTTCCCGTCATTCCGGCAAATCCACCGACGCCACCGCCATCGCCGCGATCCCCTCTTCCCGACCCACGAAACCCATCCGCTCGTTCGTCGTTGCCTTCACGCCGACTTTTCCCACGGGAATCCCCAGGGCGGCCGCGACGTTCGCCTTCATCGCCGAGATGTGCGGGTGGATCTTCGGTTGCTCGGCCGCCAACGACACGTCCACGTTCACGATCCGCCCGCCCTTGGCCCGGACCCGCCGCGCCGCTTCCTCGAGGAAAATCCGGCTCGGCGCGTTTTTCCACGACGGATCCGTGTTCGGGAAGAGGTGCCCGATATCGACGTCCCCGATCGCACCCAACACCGCGTCCGTCAGCGCGTGCATCAACGCGTCCGCGTCGCTGTGCCCTTCCAATCCCTTTGCATGCGGGATTTCGACGCCGCCCAAAACCAACCGACGTCCTTCCACCAACGGGTGGACATCGTACCCGATTCCAACGTGAACCATGCCGGGAAGCGTGACTGGAGTTGCCGCGCGTGGCGAGACGACTTCCGAATCCGCGTCCAACTTCCCCTCTTTCCCATCCCGCGTTCCCCAGCCATCCTGTCGGCACATGGGCGCAAAAGCGGACATCGGCTGGACCACTCCCGGGGAAGACGGCATCAAGCGCCATGTCTACGCCCAGCACGTCGGCTCCGAGTGGCGTTTCTTCGAGCGTCCCAAACGACGAGGATCGGACATCGAGTGGATCCCGATGCCGGAACCGCCCCTCGATGATTGGCTCGAGTTGCTGGACGCGCTGGAACGCGGCTACGTGCGGAGGCGCTACAAACCCGAGCACCTCACGCAGGTCCGCAATCGGATCCGCGAGCTTTTCCCCGAGTACAAAAAAGGGTGACGCCGTCGCCCCGCGACCCTCGTCTCATGCGCCTTCCGATCGTCTTCCTGTTGCTCTCGGTGATTGCCGGGGCCCACGCACGCGCGCAGTCGGCGACCGGTGCGCCGCCCGCGCCGGATCCGCTCTACACCGATGCTCCCGGCACGCCCGACGGATTGGGGAAGTGGTTTCAAGGCCGTGAAATCGCGCACTTCATGACCCATCGCGGCGCGGATTGGCTGGAGCGACCCGAACGCGCCGACGAGGAAAGCCCGGCGATCGCGCTCGAACTTCTCAAGCTCCAACCCGGCAACGTCGTCGCCGATGTCGGCGCCGGCAGCGGCTATTTCTCGTGGCGCATGGGTCGCATCGTCGGCCCCGCGGGTCGCGTTTACGCCACCGACATCCAGCCGGAGATGCTCGCGATCCTCCGCACCAACGTGCTCGCCCACGGCATCACGAACGTCGTCCCTGTGCTCGGCACGGCGACCGACCCGCATCTCCCGACCAACGCCCTAGACCTGATCCTTCTCGTCGATGTCTACCACGAGTGCGACCACCCATACGAGATGGTGCAGGGCTTCGTGCGCGCGCTCAAACCCGGCGGACGCCTTGCGCTCGTGGAGTATCGCGCCGAGGAACGCTGGATCCCGATCAAGCCGCTGCACAAAATGTCGGAGGCACAGGTCCGCCGCGAAATGGCGTTGCACGCGCTCGAATGGGTCGGTGATTTGAAGGGGCTTCCGCGCCAGCATCTGTTGGTTTTCCGGAAGCCCGGATCCACGGCGAAGCCCACGCCATGAAGCGACGGCGCGGAATCGTCGTCGTCACCGCGGTCGTCGTCGCCATCGCCGCCACGATCGTGTTCCTCGACGCCAGTCGTGGTTCGGACCCGCGCTCCCTTGACCGGATGCTGCGGAATCCCGGGCTCAACTTCATAGACCTTCCGTTCCGCGTAGCCGAACTCGGCACCAATGCGCTGCCGGAACTCGTGGATGCCGTCGATTGGGAGCCGGGCCCGTTCCAGCGCTTCGCCAACGCACACCAATTCCCCAACCAACCGGCGATCGACCGCCGCCTCGAGATATGGCGCACGTCCAATCCGGCCTTCGTCCACGAGGTCGCCGGACGCCTCCTCGCCTGCTTCGGTCGCGATGCCGCGCCCGTCCTCCCGCGCCTTCATGCAATCGCAGCGCTGGCGGGCACCGTCCCGGTTTCCACGGGTGTTCTCGTCGCGCTTCTCGACGCAGCACCCCATGATCCCGACACCGGTCGCGCCATGGTGGCCGCGCTCGGGGGCTCCAGTCGCGAACAGGCGGTCGAGGCCGCCTGTCTGTCGCGGACAATCCCATCGGCGGAGGTGACGCAGGCGGTGGTCGCCGCGCTTCGAACCAACTGGACGGTTCGCCCCGAGTTGGGCGCGAGGTTCGTGTTGCGGGCGGGTCATGGGGCCGATGCCTTGGTTCCCTTCCTCCTCCAAAGCCTTGCCTCAGGAGACGGAACCGAGGCCACTGCCAATGCGCTGGCCGCAATCCGGCCCCCTCCACGGGACGTCGCCGCGTCGCTGGAAGTCGCGATGGCCGCCGCCAAGCCCGGCACGATTCCCCGGACTTCGGCCCCGAGGTTTCTCGTGCCGTGCAATCTCTTCGTCGCGCTCGGCATCAACGGCATCGCCTTCGAAAACGTCTTGGCGGAACGCGTCACGAATGTCGTCCCGCTCGAACGCATCCTCGCCGCGCGTTCGTTGGCCGCCATTCACGGCAGGCCCGCCGAATGCGTCGAGGCATTGGTCCGCGAGATGCGCGGCCGGTCGCCGGTCGATTCCAATGCGACGTTCACGCCGCTGGACACGGGCTTCGTCCATCCCTCCCTCGGTGCAATCACGCTCCCGCACCGCGAGACCGCCGCATGGCTGCTCGGCGAACTCGGCACCAACGCCATCGCCGCCGTGCCCGCGCTCCGTGGCGCGGCGATGCCCGCGTCCGGTTGGGTTCCCGTCATCGCGTCGTGGAGCCTTTGGCGGATCACGCGCGATCGGAACGAGGCATTGCCCGGCGTCGCGCGCGCTCTGGACTCCGAAGATCCGTGGCAACGGCATTTCGCGCTGCGGGCCGTCTTGGAAATGGGACCTGCCGCCGCCGTGCTCGAGCCCAAGATCCGCGCCTGCGCCCTCCGCGACATCCGGCATTACCGCGACGCCGCGGACGCACTCGCGGCGATCCATCGCTGACGGATCCGTCGGGGCTTCAACGTGCCGACGAACCCGTGCGGATCGTGAACCAAAACTGTCCCTTCAACGCCTTCCCGCCCGCCGCGTCCACGTTGTACTTCGCCTCGTATTGCATCGCCGGCTTCGCATCGGCCAACCCGAGCACCACCGTGCGGCCGTCGGCCTGCAGTTTCGCGGAGGTCACCGCCACCTCGTCTCGTCCCTCGCGCTTCGGATCTTCCGCCGACCAATCCTTCGAGCCGTATTCCGACGCGTAACGATAGTTCCAACGCTTCACCGCCCAACTGCCGGCATCCTCCGCGGTCGCCTTGTCCACCGGCACGCCGAACTTCACCTCGATGCCGTCCGGCCGCGCGTGCCAGCCCACCGGCACCGGCACGGGTTTTCCCGTGAACCGCACGCGTTGCACCGCGCCGTCGCGCGCGGCGCTCGTCTGCCAACCGGTGCTTCCCGCCACGTACAACGCCCCGTCCGCCTCGCGGAAACTCGCGCGGTCCGGTCCCGACAAAAACCTCGCGGGCAACGGCACCACCGCGCCCTGCGCGCCGCCCGGCGCCTCGTCGCGCAACGCCAGCATCATGCCGCATCGTCCCCACAACAGGTGCATCATCTGCCCGCCCAAAACGCCCCAGCGACCTTCCGGGATCCACGCCTGCCCGCCGCTCGAGTTGTCCACGCCATGCGGGATCCACAACAATGGCTCGTCGTATCCCAGCGGCCGATCGGGCCCCACCTTCGGCCCGCCGAATCCGTAGTAACCACCCTTCCTGATCTCCGCGATCTGCGACGACGGCGTCCAGTTCCCCTGCTGCGGCGCGACCGTGATCACCTTGCCGTCCGGCCGCACGCCCATGCCGTTCGGATTCCGGAATCCCGTCGCCAACGTCTCCATCGATTTCCCGTCCGCAAGGACGCGGTGGACTCCCTTCGGGTCGACGTAATACAGGTTGCCCGCGTCGTCCTTCTCCAGATCCGTCACGTAGTCGTGCCCGCCCGTCGACGTCTCGATGCCGTCAAAGAACGTCTCCTGGAAATCCGCCTCGCCGTCGCGGTTCGCGTCGACCAACCGCGTGATGCGATCACGCCCGAGCACGAAGACTTCGCCGTCGCGGACCTTCAATCCGAGCGGTTGCGAAAGCCCGGTCGCGAAGCGCCGCCAGCGCAGGTCCTTCAATCCCGCGTCCACGCCCGTCACGCGCCACACGTCGCCATGGATCGTGCAGACATAGCCCGCGCCGTCCGGCGCGAAGTCCACGCCGGCCGCGAAGAACAGCGCGTGCCAAGGGTTTTCGTACGGCAACGACAGCGTGTCCACCGCGAGAAAGTCGTCGCCACCGCCCACCTGCCCCACCGTTTTCAATTCCTCCGGGAAACACGCGGGACCCGCGGCCGTCGTCGGCACCATCGCCACGCCCGCGCGCGCCTCCAACAGCACCTTCGCCATCGGCGCGTCCGCCGACGCTCCCCGCCACACGCGGATCTCCAGCGTCCGGTCGCGCGCGCCCGCGGGCAACGTCACGACCAACCGTCCGTCCGCGCCGCGCCCGGCGGAAACCGCGGCTCCGACGATCGCCACGACCGTGGTCTGCCCGTCGTCCTCAAGCGACGCGCCCGTGCCGGCCGGTCCGGACTCGATCGCTGTGTGCGTCGCCAATTTGCTTGGAGATTGCCCTGCGACCAACAAGCGCAGCGACGCGTTGGCCGGACCGATCGAGAGCGTCCGCGTGAACACGGTCCGCCCGCCGAGGTCCATCGTGCCCGGTTCCTCGAGCACGCGCGTTCCCGACACCTCGTATTCCAACGTCGTGCGCCAACCGTTCCGATGGATGCCCACGAAGCGGTGCCGTTGGTCCGGCCAACCGTCGCCCGCCGGCACGACCACGGACGGCGCGACCGCCGGCTGCGGGGCGCCGATCAATCCGAAACGACCCGGATCGAATTTCAAAAAACCGCCGTCCCAAGCCGCGCGCCACGCGAGCGACGCCGTGTCGTATGCCATCGCAGCGCGCCCATCGCGCCCGCCCACGCGCACCGTCAACCCTTTGGCGACCGCGCCCCCGGGCAACGCCAGCACCGACGCGAGGAACGGTCCGACTTCCGTCTGCTCCCAACGATTGTCGACCCAATCCTTCTCGCCCTGCGTCGCCGGTTCGCGACCCGAAACCGCCGGCATGCCCGCGGTGCGCACCGCTTCTCCTCGCGTCGCCGTGGCGCGCGTTCCACCGACCGCGGGCAAGCGAGAAATCTCCGTGAGTTCGTCCTTCGATTCGAAACGCATCGCGAGCAACGCGTTCTCCGGCACCGCGCCGCGCCGCGGCGACAGGATCCCTTCCTGCACCACCAGCGAATCGATCCAGCCTGCGCATACAAGTCCGCCCTCGACCAACCGTCCCACCGCGAACTGCGCGGCGGAAGGATCGGCCTCGGCAACCCGCGCGATCGGCGTGTCCGCGACCTGCTCGCCATCGACGAACAACCGCACGCGGTCCGCGGCGTACTGCGCCGCGACGTGGTGCCACGTGCCATCGCAGACGTCCCGCGTGCTCCGGATTTCCGCGGGGGACATTCCCGGAGAATAGAAGCTCAACGTTCCCGAACCCGCGTACGTGTAGAGCTCCCAATGCGTGGGCGATGCCTTGGCCTCGCTCGCGGCCACGATGTTGAACGCATCCTTGGACCCGATCCGTACCCACGCCTCCATCGTGAGGGGCGCGCGACGCAGCGCCGGAACGCCATCGCGCAAAACGCCGCGCACCCGCGCGTCCAACGCGAGTCCCGATTTGCCCGCCACCAACGCCTCACCCTTCGCCGGCAACGCGCCGGGCGCGCCGGTCGATGCACCCGTACCGCCCGCTGGCTTGGGCACCGGACGCCACGTCGCGCCTTCGCGCCAAAGGTACGCGGCCGCCGGCGAGGTCGGCGGATCGATCGCCAACGGCTCGCGCCCCGCCGCCCAAGTGCAACCGCGACGGATCAGCGCCGCCGCCTTCTCGATCGAGTCCGCGCCATGGCCCAGCACCGTCTGGAATACCCGCGCCTTGCCGTACGAGTACGCCCACGCCATCGGCTCGTTCGTGCGCGTGATCCTTGACCACGCCGTCGCGAGCGGCTCTATCGGGTCCGTGCCCGCTTGGTGGAAATACAACTCGTCGCTCGTCTCGAATCCGGCCATTCCCGCCGTGACCGGATGTTTCGCGGCGGTGATGTCGACATGGAACGAACCGTATGCGTCGTGTCCGCTGGGCAACGGCGGACGATGCTCCCAGACCCGTCGCGCGATCTTCTCCGAGAATTCGGGCCACGCCGAATCGGGCGGTGTTTTCTGCAACGACGGGTGGAACGCGCTCGCGCCGAAGTGAACAAACGCCAGCCCGCCGCCACGGGCCAGATGCGCGAGTAGCGCTTCCTTTGCGGTCGCGGCGAGTCCGGGTCGTTCCCAGTTCACGTAGTTCCACACGACGAGGTCGTAGTCCGCCAATCGTCCGGTGAATCCGCCGGGCGCGGGCTTCGTGTCACCGAGGCGGTCGGGATCCGCGAGCACGTGGACGCGCGCGCGCGGATCGTGTTCGATCGCCTGCACCAGCGCGCCGCTCACCGCGTTCCAATCGTGCGCCGGATGGTTCGCGCCGGTGACCACGAGCACGTTGAACCGCGCGAATTCCTCGGAGTCCACGCCGCCGGGCGGCACCTCGAGGCGCGCCGTCCAGGCAATCGCATTGAGCATCAGCCGACGCCACTCGGGGTTCCACCACTGCGCGTAGAAATGGCCGCCCGTCGTGCCGAACCCGCGCCCGCCGTTCGCGCGTTCAACGGTCCACGCCACGACTTGGTCCTCGCCTTCCTTGGGCGGTCGCGTCAGCAACACCGGCTTGAGACGCGGGTCGTTCTCGCGGAAGCGTATTCGATAATAGAATTCCTCCGGCGCCGACCACGGCTTCACGCCGCGCGTGACCGGATGTCCCGCCACCGGCACCGCGTCCGCCGTCCAGGTCTGTATCGCCGAGCGCCAGTGCTGCGGGCCCGGGCCGGTCTCGTAGTCGAAATACCCGCCCGCCCATTCGGTGATTTCCGCGTCCACGCGCACCGGGTGGAACACGCTCCAGTGGTAGAACACGATCCCGCATCCGCGGTCCATCTGGCGTTTCAATTGCGCGAAACGATCGCCGACGTAGAGCGGATGATCCTCCTCGCGGTGGTCCCCGCCGTCGCTCGTGACGAATATCGTGTCGGCATCGTCGAGCGCTCGAGGATCCTCCGGCCATCCGTGCAGGTACGCCTCCGCGCGGACCCGTCCCTTCAACGAGGGCGACGATTCGAGCAATTGCTTCAGCAGCACGACGCCCTTCTCGTACTCGTGGGCTTCCTTCGGATGCCCGGTGATCGGGCCCGCGATCAGCACGATCTTCTTCGTCGCCGCCATGGCGACGGGCGCGAGGATCGCCAAAACGGCGGCCAAGAGGAGACGGACGATGCGGGCGTGCATGGAAGTCTCCGCGAAGAACCAGAAGCGCGGCGGCGGCGCAAGCCCTTTGGCGGGACCCTGCCCGTTCAGCAGCGCGTATGCATGAAGTCCTCAGGTGAGCTTTGGGTTGCGGTGGGTGACGAAGGCAAGGGCCTTGGCGAGATTGTCCTCGCCCATGAGGGCCTGAAAGTCGGTGAGCGAGTTCTGCCGCGGCTTCCGCTGCCGGTTTCTCCAGTGCATGAAGAAGCTGACGACGATGCGACGCATCATGCCCAGGACCAGCAGGCCGTTGGTGCTGCGGACCCGGCAGCGATCGTCGTTGAGCGAGACGTCGAGTCGTTGATGGCTGCCGTTCTCGATGCCCCAGCCCTGGCGGTTTGCCCGCAGCCACTGCGAGGCGGTGAGTTCCTCGGGACTCAGATCGGTGATCAGCCCGACGGTCTCGTCCGTGCGGCCCCGGCGTTGTCGGGTCAGCCGGGCGCATTGCGCGGCGAACGGAAATCCGATGTCCTCGGCGTTTACCGGGCGGGTGACCAACGTGCGGCTTTCACGCACTCCCTTGTTGGTCTCCAGGGTCCGGACCTCGGTGGGCGTGGTCGGCCGAGGGGGAAAAACCCGCCGGCGGCAGGGGCACGGCGGCATCGATGTTCTTGCGCAGGGTGGGCTGATTGTCTTTGACGCTCATCAGATAGTGCGCGCCGTGTTCGAGGACCAGCTCCCGGGCGGTCCGGTCCTGGGTGTGGAGCGCGTCCATCGACACCGTCCTTCCTTCCAGATCCAGCGTGCCGAAGAGTTCGCGCGCCACCGGGATCTCGTTGGTCTTGGTGTCGACCAGCGCGCTGCCCAGATAGAATTGGCCGGGCACGGTGACGGCCGCCAGGATCGCATCGCCCGGGCCGTGGCGGGGCTCCTTGCCGTCGACCACGATCAATTCCCCGGGTGGAGGTTCTCCCCGCACCTTGGCCTGGATTCGGAGCAACAGCCGGTTGAGGGCCTCGGCATCGAGGCCGGCCAGCAGGCGGGAGAAGGTCGATTGGCTGGGGGCGGGAAAGAAGCCCTTGGCATCGGGTCGGATGCCCAGGGCCCCGCGTTGGCGCTGGTTGAGTCGCCGGGCCAGCTTGGCCAGATCCTTCTGGCCGCGCGGGGCGTCGCACAGAATCGCCACCAGCATCAGGGTCACCAGCGAAGAGACCGGGTAGGACTCGGTGCGGCCCCGGTAATCGGGCAAATCCCGGAAGTGCCCGCACAGGGCGCGCAGTTCCGCGCCCTTCAGGTAGCAGCGGGCGCCCGCCTTCTTTTCCACCGCGGCCAACGCCGGCTTGAGATGCTCGGCCTGCAGGCTGCGACGGGCGTTGCGCACCAGCTCCCGCACGAAGAGGCGCTTGGGTTTGTCGTGCTCCACGTAGTAGTCGCGACGGTGGCGACCGCAGCCATCGGTCAACCCCAGCTCCTGCCAGCCCTGGGCGGTGTAAACGGTTCCCTGGAATTGCTCGGGGTCGACGAAGGTCTCGACGACCAACACCGGATGCCCGTAGCGGGCCATCCAGTCGGCGCCGAGACGATCCAGCGCGAGGCGAAGCACCCGCGAGCCGAGGTTGGGGCGGTGGGCCTCCGGCAGGATGAGAAAGCGGCTGTTGTTGGCGGCGAGGCACAGACGGCGGTCACGCTGGGCCTGCGACCACCCAATCCACCGGTCGCGGGCCTTGAGATGTCTGGCCGCGGCGCAGAAGACCAACACGGCCAACCAGCGCCCGTCGGCATCGACGGCGGCGTAGAACATGCGTTCGCCGACGGGTTTCAGGCCACCGAGGTAGTGGTGCTTGCGGAGCAGGGACTGGAGTCGGCGATGCTCGGGTGGCTCCAGGAGCTGCACGACGCGGATGGCATCGAGCGAGATTGCGGAGGGGCCGGTGGCGGCTTTTTCGCGGGCGGTGATGCGCTTCACGCGCCGGACCGTAAAAAGTTGAGGGAACGATGTCCCGCGAAATCGGTTCAAATCCCGTCATTCGGCCTTCCAGCGACCTTCATGCATGCGCGCTGCCCGTTCAGGGTGCGGATTCGCCAGTCTGCTTGTGGTCCTCGCGCCCTAGGCCGCACGGACCCGGGTCCGAAAGGCTGGAGTGGCGCAACGAATTCGGCGGTTCGGCATTGCTCGCGATGGAGAGCGCGGGTGAAATCCGCGGGCAACCCCAATCGACGAGCATGACTAACAAACTGAAGGCGGAACTATGGAAACGATTCGGTTCCAAGGCGCATCCGGCCGAGTGGGACGGTCACGTTTACGGCGGCGGGAAACTCAGCCAACGGTTCTGGGAATATTTCAAGGCGGTCGAATTGCTGGAATTGGACGGGGACTCCGTCGTCGTCGACATCGGAGGGGGCTCACCGGTCACCGGTCACCGGAACCGGATTCTTCGCGTCGTTGCTAGCCACCGCGGCAAAAAAGGTATTCATCTTCGACCCGAACATCGCCCCGAATGCGGTCGCGGCCGAAAACGTGGAATTCGTGAGACGCAACGCGTCCTACGAGGAAATGAGATCCTTTCTGGAACGGCATCCCGAGGTCACCCACGTGGCGAGCATATCGGTGTTCGAGCACATCTCCCCGCAGGTTCGCGAGGGAATCGTCCGAGCAATCAACGAGTGTTCCCGCGCGCGTTCATTCGGGCGGGCGACCGCCGCCGCGCGGGTTGACTCCCGAATCCGATCGGCGCGGACACCCCGCATAGTCTGGAACTTGAGTCGCAGTTCTTGCGCCGCCTGCGTCCATCGAATATCCAACGAAGTGCGGCGCGACTTGTCCTCCGGCGCTCTCGAAGCACTGAATTCGGGTCGCGATCTTAGGCCGGCGATCAGTGATCGAACTACACCAAGCGACATGGACGAAGCATCGAAGACACGGCGGATCATGGGTCCCATGGAGGTTTCATGCATCACGGGGCGGGGCATCGACATCGGCTGCGGACGCGACCCGATCGTCCCGAACGTGCGATGCTTCGATGTCGGCGACGGCGATGCCAACCGGATCACGGATTTCGTCCAAGAGCGGTTCGACTTCGTGTTTGCATCGCATTGCCTCGAGCACATGCACGATCCGCGGGCGACCTTGCTGGATTGGTGGAAGCTGGTCGAACCGGGCGGACACATTTATTTTCTGGTACCCGACGAAGACCTTTACGAGCAAGGCGTCTTCCCCGGCCAGTTCAATAAGGACCACAAGGCAACCTTCACCATCAGCAAAACGAAGAGTTGGTCGCCGCTTTCGATCAACGTCCTTGAATTGGCAAGGTCCCTTCCGAGGGGCAGCCTCGTCAGCCTGGAACTCCAGGACATCGGATACGACCGTCGACTGATGCGGCATGGGCATCTCCGGAAACCGTCACCCGTGGTCAGGAAAGTATTCCGACTCTACACCATTCTTCGGAACCGTCTCGGCTTTCGTTCGGAGGATATGGAGGAATGGATGCGCCTATACGAGGTTCACGATCAGACCATGGGACCGGTCGCCATGGCCCAGATCCAGTGCATTGTCCGAAAACTCGCTGACTAGCCTCGGTCGGACTGAGCGACCCGCAGCGTCACTCCTTTCCGATTTGGCCCGCCATACGCGACAACCCCAAAAGATCCAGCGTCGCCGCCAAGACGGATTCCACGCGGACTAGGCTAGCGTCCAACGTCGGGCCGCCGGGGGTGTCGACAGGCGGCCGGACCACGCGACTAAGCGTGTCGTAAGGGCCGGTCGTCAGTGGATCGCCCCGCGTTCCTCGCGGTGCATTCGGCGACAATCCCCGGATATCCACCACCGGCGTCCGCGCCGCGGCGGCCATGTGCGTGAATCCCGTGTCATTGCCAAGATACAGGTCGCACTTGGCGATCCCCGCCCAGTTCGTGCCCAAGGATTCGCGCGCACCGACATACCGAACAGAATCACCCTCCTGCGCGATCATCCACTCGCAGGTCTCCCGGACATCCGGACCACCAAACACCAGAAACGCGACGTTGCCGCGCCGCCGGATCTCCCGAACAACCTTCAGAAAATTCTCCCGTGGCCACCGTCGGGCGACCTCGCTGCTCGCGACACCGAGCGCGACGACCTTGCAATTCGTTCCCCTCATTTCGCCGACAATTCCGTCCGCCAGACGTTCCTCTTCCGCGGTCCACCACGTATCGAGCCTGCGGCCCTCGGGCTTGAGTCCCAACGCCTGCAGCATCTCGAAGCATTTGTCGGCCTCGTGCATCGTGTTTGGGAACGGGAGACAATGGGTATGGAATCGTCCTCCCGCATCCACGCCTCCCCCCGGATCTTCCCAGCACATCCGAAATGGCGCCCCGCTCAGCCACGCCAGCGCACGAGCGTGGGAGTAACAATGATGGGTCCCGGGTTGCAGGAGCACTTCCAATTCGCGCGGCCATAGTTCCCGACGCGCGAACCGAAGCATTTGCATTACCCGCCTCAGGTCGTTGAACCGCTTTGGAAACGTGTTCTCGACATGGACGACCTCGTCCACCCACGGACAGGTTTTCATCCAGGCCGCCCACGGGGTGCGGCAGGCCATTGTGATACGTGCACGCGGCAATTGTCGCCGCAGTTCCCGAAGCATTCCGGAACACATGACGAGGTCGCCCATCCCGTCGTAACGCAATATCGCCAGCCGACGCACCTGGGTGACGTCGACCAACGGCGCCCGGGACTGCAAACGCCGCAACCGCGGGATGAATCGACCCCACGTGGTCACTCCTTCCCAGGAAACCATCCAATCCAAACCTCGGCGCCAACGCTCGCGGATCGAAAGCGCGCCAGGGTGTCGATGGCTTCCGTCGTCACTCATGCGGCGCGACGCTAACGGACCTCGGCGCGCTGCCACAAGGACGCCATCGTATCCGAGATTCGGAACGACTTCGGTCGCGCGACCCCGTCCTTCCGTCCTTGGCCGCACCGGAATACGTTGGGGCCCGTGCGCGAACTGCCGGCCCACCTCGACCGCAACCTCCGCGAGCTCTGCCTCCTGCCCCGCGGGGCGTCACTGCTCGTCGCGGTTTCCGGCGGTGCCGATTCCATCGCGTTGCTCCACGCCCTCGCGATCGCAGCGCCGCGTTCGCCGTGGCGCCTCGCCGTCGCGCATTTCGACCACCGGTTGCGCGGTGCCGAGAGCGCCGCCGACGCCGCGTTCGTCGCCGCGGAGGCCGCGCGCCTCGGCTTCC
>JANYDN010000088.1 GCA_025363585.1 Verrucomicrobiota bacterium
TCGAAAGCACCGCCGCCGCGCCGCGCGCCACGGCCGACGACGACGCGATCGGGACACGCGCCACCTTCCACCTGTTGGGCATCGATCTCGTCGGGATCCAAAACATCGCGGCGCGAAACCACGGCGCGGGCTTTTGGTTCGGGTCCACCAACGCCGACCGCGCGACGTCGCCGTCGGGTTTCTGGGACGTGTTGCGCGACCCGCTCGCGGTGTTCGTGCCGGCCCGGCTCGCGGCCCGCGACGGCCTTCGCGTCGGCGGCGAATTGCGCGTGCTCGTCAACGAACGCCTCGTCGCGCTACACGTCGCCGGCATCATCCCGTCCGCGCCCGGGAATCCCGAACCGCCGGAAAACCTGCTGGTGATGGACCTTCCCGCACTGCAGGCATTGACGGGACGCGTCGGGCGAATCGACCGCGTGGAACTCCGCGTCGAACCCGGTCCGAACCGCGACGACGTCCGACTCGAGACGCAAGGCATCCTCGCCAAGGCCGGCGGAGAACGCTGGCTGGTCGGATCGCCCGCCGACCGCCGCGCCGCGGGCGAGGTCATGACGCGCGCGTTCCGACTCAACCTCACGATCCTTTCCCTCATCGCGTTGTTGGTCGGGTTATACCTCGTGTTCCAGGCGCTCGACGGCGCCGTGGTCCGGCGACGCGAGGAAATCGGGATCCTCCGCTCGCTCGGCGTCGAGGAGCGCGCCATCCGCGCGGCGTGGTGGGTCGAGGCCGCCGTGCTGGGTCTCGCGGGCGGCATTCTCGGGTCGTTGCTCGGTTGGGCGGGCGCGCAATTCTCCGTCCGCTTCGTCGGACGCACCGTCAACGTGCTCTACTACGCCACCAGCGCGCGATCGGCCGCTCTCTCGCTCGGCGAACTGCTCGGCGCCATCGCGCTCGCGGTCTCCGCCGCATTGGTCGCGGGCTGGCTTCCCGCGCGCGCCGCGGCTCGGACGCCCCCCGCGCAGATCCTCTCGCGCCACGCTGTGCCGACGCCGGGCCGCGGCCTTTGGTCCAGGAACGCTTTCGGCGCGTTGCTCGTCGGCATCGGGACGCTGCTCGCCTTCGCGCCGCCACTTCGGTTTGCCGGCGCGCTTAGGATTCCCGCCGCGGGTTATGTCGCCGCGTTGTTCTGGATTCTTGGCGGGGGCGTCGTCACCGGCGGCGCGCTCGCCGGGGTCGCGCGGGTGCTGGCGCCGCTTGGCTCGCGAAGCGCCGCGTGGCGCCTCGCCCTCGCCGCGCTCCGACGCCCGACCGGACGACATCGCCTCGCCGCCGCCGGATTGCTCTGCGCGATCTCCATGACCGCCGGCATGGCCATCCTCGTCGCCAGTTTCGACCGCACCATGCGCGGCTGGATCGAGCGCGCGTTCCAGGCGGACTTATATATCTCCAGCGACGGCGCCCAAAGCGCGTCCGCGCAGAACCGGATCGATCCCAAGACGTGGCGTGCCATCGTCGGCGATCCCGCCGTGGCGGATTGGAACGTGGTCCAGGTCGGCGACGTCACGGTATCCGGGATGAAGACCATGCTGGTCGGGAGCGAGCTCCGCTTTGCCCGCAAACACATGCCGCTCTCGTGGCTCGACGCCCCGAAGGACGACTCGGCGTTCGATCCCTCGCGCAACGCCGGGATGGCCTTCGTCAGCGAGTCGTTCACCGAGCGGTTCCGCGTGGGCGCCGGCGATCTTCTCGACGTGCCGACGCCGTCGGGCAAACACCGCCTGCGCATCGCCGGGGTGTTTTCCGACTACGGCAACGAGCGCGGATCGATCCTCGTCGAACGAACGCACTTCGCCGAATGGTTCGGCGACGAACTTGCCTCCTCGATCGTGCTGTACCTAAGGCCCGGGAACACCGACGAGAATGTGCGGTCCGCGATCGAGGGCCGGCACCCGGGACTGCGCGTGCTCACCAACGCCCACCTGCGTCGCGAGGTGCTCCGCATCTTCGGCCAGACCTTCGCCATTACTTATGCCCTGGAACTCATCGGCGTGGTGGTCGCCGTGGCCGGGCTCGGGTTGACCCTCGCGAGCGTGCTGCTCGAGCGACGCACGGATCTGACCACGTTGCGCGCGCTCGGCATGGCGCGTCACGAAATGGCCCGGGCCGCCGCGGCCGAGGGAACGGTGGTCGCCCTTGCCGGCACCGTCGGCGGACTTTTCGTCAGCACCGCACTCGGGTGGCTGTTAATACATGTCATCAATCGGCAAACGTTTGGTTGGACACTCGAA
>JANYDN010000099.1 GCA_025363585.1 Verrucomicrobiota bacterium
AGTTCGGCGTGTTGCCGACGCTCTATCGCTCGCTTCCGTGGGGCTGAGCCGCGCATGAACCTTCCGCCGTATCTCCACGAGGCGCACGACGGCGTTTCAATCTCCATCAAGGCACAGCCGCGGGCCCGCCGGACTGAAATCGCCGGATTGCACGGCGGTGAACTCAAGATCCGCGTGGCCGCGCCTCCGGTCGATTCCGCCGCAAACGAGGCCCTGCTGGAATTCCTGTCGGATCGTCTCGGTTGTCCGCGACGCGACGTCGTCCTCGCGCGGGGAGCGACCTCGAGCCACAAACAATTCGTGGTGTCGGGATTGACCGTCGCCTGGGTCGCCGAACGTCTTGCAGTGTCGTAGCGCGCCGCGTTGCCGCGGGGGATCGCCCGGGCGGGTTCCCTCCAAGCCAACGCTGGATTGTAGGCCGCGTGCCCCCACGCGGCGTCTGGATTGTAGGCCGCGTGCCCCCACGCGGCGTCGGTCGTAGAGTGCCGCCTCCCGTGGGGGCTTTGCAATTGCCCACCATCCACATATGGCGCGGATGTCGGCGACTGCCGCAGCGGGGGAGGCCGCCACCCACTGCGTCGCTGTGGACAACGCCGCGTGGGGGCACGCGTCCTACACGTTTGCGCCGCAGCTTTCCTTCTCGCGCCGGTCCGCTTCCTTCGGGAAGAGTCCGTCCGATGATTTGCGCCGGTACAACTCGTTGCTGGATGTTCGCGTTCGCCCTCGCCCTCGCGGGCGTGGGATGCGACCGGACGCCACGCGATCCGGCGGCGGCGGGTGCGTCCACGAACGGGACCGCGACGAGGGACGGCAAGGCGGCGAATCCCGGGGCCGAGGCGGACGCGTTGGTCGTCGAGGCGGACCGGTTGACCGAAGCCCACGACTGGGCCGGGGCGGCAAACGCCTACGAGCGGGTGGTGAAGGTGCGTCCCGAGGAAGAGGAACTGCGCTTCAATCTCGCGTACGCCTACATGCAACTGAAGCGGACCAACGACGCGATCGCGCAATACCGGGAATGCGTCCGGATCCTTCCCGAGTACGGCGAGGCCCACAACAACCTCGGGAACATTCTCCGCAAAACGGGCGACTTCCACGGCGCCATCGACGAATTCCAACTGGCCATCCGCCATTCGCCGTCGAATAGCAACGCGCACAACAATCTCGGCACCGCCTTTGCCCTGCAGGGAAAAGTGCCGGAAGCCGTCCCGTATTTCGTCCGCGCCACCCAACTCAATCCCAACTATGCCGAGGCTTGGGGCAACCTCGGGATGGCTTATGTCCAGGAAGGACGCGCCCGCGAAAGCATCGCACCCCTGCGGCGCGCCCTTGCCTTGAATCCGCAGCAAGAGACCGCCCGACGCGCGCTCGCCAAGGCCGAACGACAACTAGCCGGCAAACCGTGAGCGAATCCCGTCCCGCGAGCCTCTGGACGGCGGTGAACGAACAGGCGCGGCGCGCCTGTGATCGTCCCGGTCTGGACTGGCGCGTCAAACGCTGGAAATTCGTCGCCCGCGCATTCCTGAATCCCGGGCTCACGCGTCGCTGGTACCAATACCTTTCCCGCCCGGGAATGGCGCCGCTCGCGTCCGGGCGCCCGAGGGTTTTCGCCAAGCTCCAGCGACCTTATATCGCCAGTTCCTTCGATGCCGCGCGACGGCTTGCGATTCTCGAGGCGCACTATGACTTCACCGCGACGCGGCTCTCGACGGACGCCCTCGCCGAGATTTGCGCTCCCGCCGGATTGGTCTTGTGCACGTTGCACCATGAGTCCACGGGACCGGTTTCGGTTCGGTTCCTATATACCGACAAATACGAGAAGGAAGGCGAACTCACCCTGGGTATCTACGCGCGGGAACCCGCGCGTCTCGTGACCGCGGCGAGTTTCTCCGTGTCGCGCGCGGCCGACGGCACGCCCGGGTTCCTCGTCGGCGGCCTGCAGGCCAACAACAAGGCCGACCAGCTCGACGTGATCCGCGACGTCACCAAGGAGATGTGGGGACTTCGTCCGAAGGCCTTCGCGCTGTGGGGCGTCCAGGCGGTGGCGGAGGCGTGGGATGTCCCCTCGATCCGCGGCGTCGGCGATTCGCAGCACGTGTACCGGCATTTCCAGAAACGCCGCGACGTCGCGGCATCGTACGACGAATTTTGGAAGGAGTCGGACGGCACCGACGACGGGACGGGATTCTTCGTGTTGCCGCCGCGTTATGTCCCGCGGCCAATCGAGGAGATCAAGGCGAACAAACGTTCGCAGTACCGCAAGCGCTACGCACTGCTCGACGGCCTCGCGGCGGATCTAAGGGTTGCCCTCGACCGTGTCCGGCCGGGCCGATAGCGAAAGCGGCCGCCTGCGTCCGCGCGGCGAGCCAACGGGCCTTCCATGGTCGCGGGTGGGACGATGCGTTGAAGCACCACAAGCAATTCTCCGGACGTGATGCGGGGGCTTGTTCTCATACGGGACTATTGGCTTGAGTTGCCGACGGAAAGCGGCGGCCTCCGACCCAGCAAGACGCGAGAGACGATCGACCGCGAGCGGTGCCCCAAAGTTCGTGCGGTATGATTGGCCGGCCGGGTTGATTGTTTCGCGCTGCACGGTCTTGTAACCCTGCGAAACCGCGCCGAGACGGTTTTCGCGAACCCAAACCCGGCCCCACTGCTTCCCATCAAGTCCCGAGGACAATCGGATCGTCCTGGCGACGGTGGATTCGAACCCATCCAGCGGAGTCCCGAGGCCCATTCCCACGCGATCAATCCAAGGGCGCACGGGCGCCCTCCTTCTTATACCAACCTTCCGATGAACCACGGATTCAAACTGGCGGTGGCCTTGAGCTTCGGCGCCCTTCTTTTCCAAACCCATCTCATGTCATCCTCATTCATCTGCCAGGAACCGGGCGGCAAACGACTCGTCCAGATCGACGGCAAGGAAGTCTCGCGACCCGGCGGGAAGATGCTGATCTATATAGACGGCAATGATCTCCTGAAAGAGGACATCCACGCCAAGGCGTTCCTCGTCGTCGACGACGTGGACGTCAGGCCGTCGGTCGCGGGCGTCAGGATCGCCAACTTCGACGGCGCGGACATCCGCCACGGCGCGAGTTCCAACGGCAAGGTCCTCATGAACTACCAGCATCCCAACCTTTGCCCGAGCTTCCGGGACAACCGAATCTACTCGATCGAGGGGGATGCGCTGACCAAGCAACAGCTCGTCGCGGTCCTGTACCTTCTCAAGCCGCAACTGTTCAAGCTGTCCGCCGAGGAGATTGCCGCGCAGCAAAAGGCCATCCGCGAGGCGGGCGCGGAATCCGACCGACTGGCGGCCGCGGACCACGCCGCCGGGAAGTGGGAATTGCTCAACGGACACGGCCCGGTCGAGAAGGTGGGCTCCGGCCTGTTCACGGTCGGGGCCAAGAAGGGCGACGTAAGTCTTCAGCAACGAGATACCCACCGCGGGGATCCCGGCGCATGGAACGGCGGATTTCAACTTTCCGTTCCAGATCCCGGCGACGGGTTTGCCCGGCAACTGGGACGTGAGCATTTTCCTGAATGATTTCTCGGAATTTCCGGAGTCGGATACCTTCAACAATGTCCATGATCCGTTGGTTCAGGTGAAGGTCGTGGCGGCGGCGACCGCCGTCGACCCGTGCGTCGAGCCGATCCATTTCGGCAACCTGCATCTTGTCGCGGGCAAGTTGTCGTTCGACGTGACGGGTCCGGCCAATGCCACCGTGACCCTCCAGTCGTCGGTGGATTTGACGACATGGAAAACCGTGGGCCCCTTGACCCTGACGAACGGGAAGGCGAGCCATACCACCACGCTCTCCGGCCCGGCCTATTTCCGGGCCGTGAAATAACGAAGGCGCACGCCAGCGATTGGCGTCGGCCGGGCCCATGACTCGGCCCGGCAAGTCATCGACCGCGCGCGCCGCCGGCGCCGCCCGCCTTGTGGCTGCGCGGTTGACGCGAACGTTCGGGAGGCGCGCTCATTTGGCGAGGCGCGTCGATGCGCGGATTCGTGCGGCGGGCGTCCGTGCGGCTGGCCGTGCCCCGCGAATCCCGCGCGTCCAGATGACCGGCGCCGGTGAGGGGCTTTTTCTGCGAAAGGTTTTGGAGGACGAGAGGCACGGCGCCGGGTTCGACGACCACCGGTGCCGGCGGCGCCACGACGAGGGGGGCCGGCGTGGAGGAAGGCTTCTTGGTTTTTCCCATGCA
>JANYDN010000113.1 GCA_025363585.1 Verrucomicrobiota bacterium
GATTTCCACACGTTGATGCGGGCGTTCCAGCACGCGAAGAACATGGGGTTCTCGGTGGACGCCTGCCGCCGCGCGGGGATCCACGGCCAGACGGCGCGGATGGTGGAGGACACCTACCGGCAGATCATGATGGTGGCGCGGAGGGAGCGGTTGGTGGACGAGCGCGACGAGACGGCGGGAGGCGCGGCGGCCACGACGCCGGACGCGCTCGAGCGATGCCTCGCGGCGGGATTCGTCGACCAGATCGCGGTGCGCCGGGATCTGGGCTCGCTGGATTGCGACCTGACGGAGGGACGCCGCGGCACGCTGATGCGCGAAAGCGTGGTGCAGGAGGCGCCGTTGATGGTGGTGGCGTCGGTGCGGGAGGTGGCGGGGCGCACGGGTCACCTGACGTTGCTCGGGCAATGCACGGCGGTGAAGATCGAGTGGCTTCGCGAGATGTTCCCGCAGCATTTCTCCGCGCGCGTGGAACACCTTTACGACCGCGGGAACAAGCGAGTCGCCGCGGTCAGGCTCGTGCGGTTCCTCGATCTCGTCGTGGACCACGAGCACCAGCGCGACCTCGATCCCGATGCGGCGGGCGCGTGTCTGGCGGACGCGATGGTCCGCGGTTGGATCGAGCCGACAAACCTCGACCACGCCGCGCAGCAATGGATCGCGCGCGTCGAGTGCCTGCGGATGGCGGTGCCGGAACTGGAGATGCCGACGTACCGCGGCGAGGGCCTGCGCCGCGCGTTGACGCAGGCGTTCCGCGGGCAATCGCTCGGCCGCGGCGCCCAGGAAGTGAACCTGTCCGGCGCGTTCAAGTCGGCGATGGATCCGGGCCGCCGTTCGTTCGTGGACGAATTGGTGCCGTTGACGGCAGCCGGTCCGGAAGGAAAACCGCTGAAGCTCGCGTATGCGCAGGACAAGGACGATCCCGACGCGGCGCCGGTGCCCGAGGTGCAGGTCAAGATTCTCGAATGGATGGGACACAAGGACCACCCGCGCGTGGCGGAGGGACGCGTGGCGGTCCGCGTGTGGTTGATGGATCCGGGCGGCAAGCGCATCGGGAGCACGCGCGACTGGCCGGCGTGGCGCGAGAAGGAGTATCCGAAAATCCGGACGCAACTGCGCGCGAAGCATCCGGGGTTTGTGTGGCCGTAGGGGAGGGGCGTGGGCAGTAATCAGTTTTCAGTCTTCAGTTTTCAGTCGTCAGGGGTCCGCGGTCAGTTTTCATCGGGTAGTGGGCGGACTTTTTACAGAAGGAACCGAAGGGAACGAAGGCGGTGCCGCGCGGGAGTTTTTTACAGGAGGAAACGGAGGGAACAGAGGTGAGTGATATGGACGGCGAAGGCGTTGCTCCGATTTCTTGATTTCCGCGACGACCTCCATTCCGGATTTCCAACGGCTCGTCCCGCCTCGGTTTTCTCCGTTTCCTCCTGTTTAAGAATTCCTCTCCCCCACCGCACCGTACCCATGGGTGTCTGTTCCCTCGACCGTCGTTCTCTTCGTTCCATTCTGTAAAAACCCGGGCCCGATTGAAGCTCTCCACGATGATGGCATCGGATTCTTCGATTAGGGATTTGTTCGCCGGCGGTTGCAGGCTTGCGGGGTGAGAAGAAAAACCAATGGAACGGTGGACGGAAGATCGCGACGCGCGCGGCGCGGGCGGAAGGTGACGGTAGTCGCGGTCGTTTTGATGCTCGTGCTCTCGGGATGCCGGTCGTTGTGGTTCTCGGGGCCCTACCGAACGCCTGCGGTCGTTCCCCCGCGGATCGTGGACTTCCACTGCCACACGGCGGGAATCGGCGCGGGCGGGTCCGGATGTTTCGTGAGCCCCGCGATGCAGGGTTCGATGAAGTTCGGCCTCTACCTGAAATCGTTCGGCACGTCGCTCGAGGAACTGCAACGCGAGGGCGACTCGCGGATCATCGACCTCATCTCCGAACGCGTCGCGGCTTCGGGCACGGTGGACTCGGCGGTGGTGCTCGCGCTGGACGGGGTCGTCGACGACGAGGGACGGTTGGACCGGGACCGCACCCAGGTTTTCGTGCCGGACGAATACATCGCGGCGCAGGTGGTACGGCACACGAACCTGTGGTTCGGCGCATCGATCAATCCGCTCCGGCGCGACGCGCTCGAACGCCTCGATTGGGCCGCGTCGCATGGCGCCGTGTTGGTGAAATGGATCCCGCCGATCATGGATTTCGATCCGTCGGACGCGCGCTTGGAACCGTTCTACCGGCGGATGGCCGCGCTGCGGATGCCGTTGCTTTCGCACACCGGGAAGGAACGGGCCTTCGCAGGATCGCGCGACGAGCTGGGTGATCCCGGGAAGCTGCGGTTGGCGTTGGAACTCGGCGTGACCGTCATCGCGGGACACGTGGGCGCCGGCGGCGAATCGGAAGGCGAAGCGAACATCGACCGCGTGGCCCGACTGATGGGCGAGTTCCCGAATCTTTACGCCGACATCTCCGCGCTCACGCAGGCGAACCGTCTGGGAAAACTCCGCGGGGCGTTGGCGAATCCCGCGATCGAGGGCCGGTTGGTGTACGGAACCGACTACCCGCTCATCAACACGGCGTTGGTGTCGCCCTGGTATTTCCCGTTGAACCTCACGCGCGCGGAGATGGCGCGGCTGTCTTCGATCGAGAATCCGTGGGCGCGGGACGTGGCGTTGAAACAGGCGCTGGGGGTCCCGCCCGACGTGTTCGCGCGGGCGGGATCGATCGTGAAAGCGGATTACCGCAAGCCGTCGTCGCCCGGCGGTTCACCGTGATCGCTGAAGGGGTCACGGACCCTGGATCGTGCCGTCGGGCATGATGGTGTGGCTGAAGGTCGCCCCGCTGAAAATGGTTCCGTTGATGGTCGCGCCGGTGAGGTCGGCGTCGGTCAAATCGGCGAGGGAGAAGTTCGCGGAGTCGAGCGTCGAGTTCCTGAGGCTCGCCCCTGATAAATCGCAGCCGGCGAGGAGCGTGCCCCGCAGGTTGGCCTTTCCGAAATTCGCGTGGTTCATGAGCGAGCCGCTGGCGTCCGCACCCGCAAGGTTCGCGCCGCGCGCGTCGGCGTCCGTGAAGTCGACACCCGTCAGGGTCGCGAGGTTGAACACCGCGTTCGTGAGCGTCGCCCCGAGGAAGTCGACGTCGTGCAACGACGCGGAGCCAAGCGTCGCGCCGCCGAGATTCGCGTGCTCCAGCACCGCGAATCCCATGTTGGCCTTGGTGAGGTTGGCTTGGCGCAGGTCCGCGCGCGACAGCACCGTGTTGGACAGGTCGACGTTGTGCAGGTCGCGGCCGGCCATTGCATGGTTCACGATGTCCCATACGAGTCGCGATTTGGAATCGATGACCGTGCCCGCGTCCATGCGGGCGCCGTCGAACTCGACGAACCGGAGGTTGGCACCGGTGAAATCGCTTCCTCTGAGGTCGGCACCCTTGAGGACGCTCGCGCTGAAATCGCCGCCGGTGAAGACCATTCCCCGGAGGTCCGCGCCGCCCAGGTCGGCGAATCCGAAGTCCACCCCGGGAAAACGGTTCGTCTTGGCGAGCCCGTTGACCAACTGCCAGACCTGCCGCCATTTCGGGTCCACCCGCGTGGCCTCGTCCATCCGCGCGCCCTGGAACGACACGAAATGGAGTTCCGCGTCGGTGAGGATCGCCGAGCGCAGGTCGGCGCCGCGGAGGTTCGCGGCGAACAGATTCGCGTGTTCGAATCCCGCGAAACTCGCGTCCGCGCCCACCATCGACACGAACTGGTTGGTGGAGAGCGTGAGGTCCGCGGCCCGTAGCAGGGCGCCGTCGAGGATCGCCTTGTTGAGCGTGGCGAAGCGGAGGTCCGCCGCCCGCAGGTCGGCTCCCGTGAGGTCGGCACCGAACAGCGAACTCGAGAACAACTGCGCGCCGAACAAGTTGGCCTGCGCGAGGTCGCCTCCATTGAAACTCTTCCCGATGAGGTTGGCCCCCGGCAATTCCACGTCCGATGCCACGCGGTAGAATGCCCGCGGACCGGCGGGCTGGTCGACCGTCCGGAGCGTTGCGCCGTCGGTGGCGCCGGAAATCCGCGGTCCGACCGCCACCCAGTCGACGAGATTGGTGCTCCGCTCGAGGTGATACTCCGGCATCACCGCGGTGCCCGGCGACGGCACGGCGGACCGGGCGTGCCATGCGATGGCGAACTTGCCCGAATTGGTACGCGCGATGGAGATCGGCACCTCGCGCGCGGTCTCGGCACCGCGGGCGTTCCGGACGAACACCGCGGCGAGCGCGACGCCGAGGATGACGGCTTTGGTATTCATCGGGTCACGGGGACAACACGAGGCGATAGAACATTTGCGCGTTGGTGCGTGGGATCGTCGTGGTGATCACGCCGCCGGTCCCGTGCAGCTCGCCGGTGACGTCGGTCCAGATCGGATCGGCGGGATTCGCCGTGGACTGGATACGGCACGCGACGCCGGGCGTGGCCTTCCATGAGATTTTGGTTCCCTTGTCGGAAAGCGATGGCGCGAGCAAGCGGAGTTCGACCCCGGAGAGGGGCGGGTGGTTGATGCCGATCGCCATCGGGTTCGCCGGGTCGGTCCCGTGGTCCAACTCGTCGCGGTCAAAACGTCCGTCGTCGTCGCGATCGATTCCGATGCGGCGGCCGCTGCCCCGCGGCACGACGGTGTAGGTCAATTCGTTGCCGACCGCGGCGAGCGAACGCAACGCGGAGGCGGTCAGGGTCTCCGAGGCACGGTCCGACTGGAAAAGAAGGTTGGTGCGGTTGAAATACCAGCCGCGCGGAATCCCTTCCTTGTATCCCTTGACCACGACATCGACGCGGCTGCCCGCCGGCGTGGCCAGCGCGAGGATCGAATCGATGAAGGGGGCCGGGCCGGGTCCGTTGATCGTGATCTGGCGGCCCACGGCGGCGTGCGTGTCCAACGACGGCATCCCTGGCGGATGCTCGCCGTCGGTGACGGAACCCGGCGGGAGATCCGATCCGACGAACGACATCAGGAAGGCAATGATGTCCGCGGTCTTCTGGTCGTCGCGGATACCGAAGCTGTCCTGAACGAAGCGCGCGAGCGTGTCCACGCTGCCGTCGTGGAAGTAGCCGAACCCGGAACGGTTCGTCGTCGAAAGGAAATCCATCCCCATCTTTTCGTCGAGATGGCGCAGCGACGGGATCTTGAACGGAAGGACCGAGGTGCGCTCGCCCGCGGCGGATGCGGCGTGGTGCTCGCCGTTCGGACCCGTCGCGACGGGGCCCCACGACGCGCCGTTCCAGTGCAGGTCCGTTCCCACGCCCGATGGCGGCGCGTGGCAGATGGCGCAACCGTTCAGCGCGAAGGTCTGTCGGAACAGCGTCAGTCCGGTCGTGGCGTTCCCGTTGGGCAAGGGCGCGCCGAGGGGAAGGTTGCCGCGGCCGAGCGCGCGTTGTCCGGGAAGCGCGAGACTCGTCGGGAGCGTGTTGTTCAGAGTCCGGAACGGATTCGGCGCGAACCGCACGGTGCCGAGGAAGTCCTTGAACGACTGCATCTCCTCCGGCTTCAGGCCGGTCGCCGCTCCCTGCAGGTTGGTGAAGGTCTGGTCGAACTGCTCCAATCCCTCGCGGTCCCCGCGCCAATGAAGCGGCTCGTGTCCCACGATGTCCTGCAGGGTCAGCGTGGTCATCGGACCCTTCATCGGGTGGAAAGCGTTCGTGACCGCCGGCGGGAACCGACCGAAGCCCGCGTTGGTGAGCGGCTTCATCGCGCCGGTCGGATCGCCCAGGTCCCACGCGAGCCGGTCGAAACGGGCGTCCACGTGGCACGATCCGCACGAGGCCTGCCCGAGGCCGGAGGTCTTGTGGGTGTCGTACAGCGCGGGCCGCCCCAGCCGGATCGCATCGGGCGTCGGGTCGAACAACGGCACCTTCCGCACGACCTTCCGCGCGTCGGTGTCGACGACCGAAATCGTCGCCGAGAAACGATTGAGCACGTAGAGGCGATGCGCCCGCTCGTCGAGCGCCATCCCGGTCGGGCCGTGGTCGAGCGCGATGACGGCGTTCGCCCCGTCGCGCCGGCCCTCCGAATCCAGGATCACGACGTTGTCCGAACCCATCCCGGTGACGTAGCCGTGCTTGCCATCGGCACTCCAGATGATGCCGCGCGGATCGCCGATCGACTTGTCGCGCGCGGCCTGCGACGTGGTCGCGGCGCTGTAGTCGAGATGGGGATTCAGGTCCGCGACGCGTGGCGACAACGAGACCGGGTCGACCGACGCCAATTCCGTGCGCACGAAGATTCCCCGCAGCACGGACTCGAAACGGATTTGGTTCAACGCGTCGGTCCCGACCACGGTGGGCTTTCCGCTCGCGGGATTCACCGCCACGTCCATGCAGATGTTCATGAGGCCCGACGCGTAGGAGAGCGCGAACGTGGAGGCGTCGATGACGGCGAGGTCGTGGTCCTGCAGGTCCCATCCGACGGGTCGTCCGGTGAAGGGCGCGTTGGTGCCGCCGATATAGGAAGTCCAGTCGCCGCCGTTGTCGTCCATCCAGCGGTTCGCGTCGTTTTTGCGGACGATCAATCCGGAGCGTGGGGCGGGTTCGTCCGTCGGCAGGGCGGGGTTGAAAGGTGGAACGAAATTGGTGCCGGAATTCGGCGGCGGGTTTTCCCCGCCGTGCGGTCCCTCCGGAAAATCCACGGGCGAGGGGATCGGGAATCCGAGGCCCACGCCGGAGCCGATGATCGTCGTCCGGTTCCCGGATTCGAAGATCGCGACGTAGACTTTCTTTCCGTCGGGCCTGGTGGCCATCGCCTTCGGGCGGTTGCCATCGATGGGCAGGCTGGCGACGACGGCGCGGGTGGCGGGATCGAAGACCTGGACCAATCCCGGTTGAGGACAGGAGACGAACGCGCGAACGGGAGCGCCCGCGAACACGATGTCGGACGGCTCGTTCGCCGTGGGGATCGTGGCCACGACGCGCATGCCCGTGAGGCTCACGACGCTGATCGAATCCGAGATGAAATTGGCGACCCAGACCTCGTCCGCGGTCCGGAAGCGCACGGTGCAGGGATCAAGGCCCACGGCGACCGAACCCATGGAAACGAGGACCCCCTTGTTCACGCCGAACACCTCGATGCGGTTGTCGGGAAGATTGCAGACGACGAGCCGGGAACCGTCGGGACTCAGTGCGACGGGGTGCACGGGAGGTGTTTCCCAATTGGCGAACGAGTCGTTTGAGACTCCCGCGAGTGCGCGGCCGGAGACGGCCAGGAGAAATCCCGCGCTGATAAGGAAAGCCCTCATGAAGTTCGGTGACGGGGTGCGGCCGCACTAAGCAACACCCGTGCCGGGAAAACGGGGGGTGGAAGGATGCGTAGTACCATCGCGTGGCCGCCGTCGTCAGACGGTGGAGTGACGACAGGCTCCGCGCAGGCGAGGACGCCCGCGCTACATCCCGACGCGGGCGAGACGCCCGCGGATTGTGCAGCCGGGGACGGCCGCCCTACGCCATTCCATCGCGTGGCCGCCGTCGTGAGACGGTGGAACGCCACTTCAAACTTGAATCTTGAAACTTGAAACTGCCACCGCAGCCGGGGACGGCCGCCCTACGCAAAACAGGGCTTTTCCGCGGCGCGGCGTCTGCCAATGTCCGCGGCCCGTCCGTCATGGTTGCCGACCCGCGAATCTCCGAACTCCAGTCGCTGTTGCCCCGGTGCATGCTGCCCGACTGGGTGCGCCTTGGGTCGCGCCTGGTCCGCTTGCTCCGCGACCGCCACCACGCGGATTCCCACGACGCCATCCTCGCGCGCCTGCTCGAGCAAGCCGAGGCGTCCATCGCGCTGCGCGCCGACCGCGCGGCGCACATGCCCTCGATCACCTATCCCGAGAACCTTCCGATCTGCGGCCGCCGCACGGAGATCGTGGAGGCGATCCGTCGCAACCAGGTCGTGGTGATCGCCGGCGAGACGGGCTCGGGCAAGACCACGCAGATCCCGAAGATGTGCCTCGAGGCCGGGCTCGGGATCGAGGCGCGGATCGGATGCACCCAGCCGCGCCGCGTCGCCGCGCTCTCCATCTCGAAACGCATCGCGGAGGAACTCGGCGTCGGCTGGGGCCGCGAGGTCGGTTGCAAGATCCGCTTCGACGACCGCTCGTCGCCGTCCACCTACATCAAGCTGATGACCGATGGCATCCTGCTGGCCGAGACGCAGGGCGACCCGTTGTTGTCGGAGTACAACGCGATCATCATCGACGAGGCCCACGAGCGGAGCCTCAACATCGATTTCCTTCTCGGGCACCTGCGTGGGCTGATCGAGAAACGACGCGACCTGAAGGTGGTGATCACGTCGGCGACGATCGACACCCAGGCCTTCTCGAAGGCGTTCGGCGACGCGCCGATCATCGAGGTGTCGGGCCGGGTGTACCCGGTCGAGGTGCGGTACGAGCCGATCGACGCGGCGGCGGAGGAAGGCGGCGACTTCACGTTCATCGACGCCGCGGTCCGCGCGGCGACGCGGGCGATCGACGAGTCGTCGGTGGGCGACGTGCTGGTGTTCCTGCCGGGCGAGCGCGACATCCGCGAGGCGACGGACCAACTGGAGGGACGGCTCGGTTACGACGCCGAGGTGGTCCCGTTGTACGGCCGGTTGAGTTCGGGGGACCAGCAGCGGGTGTTCGCGCCGTCGACCCGGCGCCGGGTGATCGTCGCGACGAACATCGCCGAGACCTCGCTGACGTTGCCGGGAATCCGCTACGTGGTGGACGCGGGACTGGCGCGCGTGAGCCACTACAATCCGCGCACGCGGACGAAGCGCCTGCCAGTGGAGCCGGTGTCCCAAAGCAGCGCGAACCAACGCAAGGGCCGCGCGGGACGCGTGCAGGACGGCACGTGCATCCGGTTGTATTCGGAGGAGGATTTCGCGGCGCGCCCGGCGTTCACGCAGCCGGAAATCCAACGGGCGAACCTCGCGGAAGTGATCCTGCGGATGCGCGCGTTCCGGCTGGGCGAGATCGAGACGTTCCCGTTCCTGAATCCGCCGGCGCCGGCTGCAATCGCGGCGGGATATGCGCTCCTGCAGGAGTTGGGCGCGCTCGACGCGGAGAAGGCGCTGACAAAGCTGGGATGGGATCTGGCGCGGTTGCCCATCGACCCGACGCTCGGGCGCATGCTGCTGGAGTCGCAGCAACGGCACGCGACGCGGGAACTGTTGGTCATCGCCGCGGGGCTCAGCATCCAGGATCCGCGCGAGCGTCCACTCGACCAGCGGGCGGCGGCGGACGCGGCGCACCGGCGGCATTCGGACCCGCGTTCGGATTTCCTGGGGCTGCTGCGGTTGTGGGACGCGGTGCACGACGAATGGGAAACGCTGCGGACCCAGGGCGCGCGGCGGAAGTTCTGCAAGGCGCGGTTCCTTTCGTACACCCGCATGGTGGAGTGGCAGGAACTGCACGGGCAGTTGTCCGACGCCTTGGGCGACATAGCCACGGTGCACCTGTCCGACAGCAACGCCGACTACGACGCCATCCATCGCTCGATCCTGAGCGGCCTGCTGGGCCACGTGGCGGTGCGGCAGGAGCGCAACGTGTACCGCGCGGGTGGCAACCGGACCGTCCAGGTTTTCCCGGGATCGGCGTTGCACGAGCGGACGGACAAGCCGCGGCAGGACCGGCGCGGCGAGAAGGCGGAGGAGGAACCGCGGGCCAAGACGCGGCAGCCCGCGTGGATCGTGGCGGGCGAGGTGGTGGAGACCTCGCAGTTGTTCGCGCGCACGCTCGCGGGGATCGATCCGGAATGGATCGTCGAGTTGGCGCCCTACCTTTGCCAGACCGCGTACCGCAACCCGCACTGGAGCGTCACGGCGGGCCGCGTGCTGGCGGACGAGATCGTCACGCTGCACGGGCTCGAGGTGCGCCACCGGAAGGTTTCGTACGGGAACATCAACGCGGCCGAGGCGACGGCGATCTTCGTGCAGTCGGCGTTGGTCGAGGACCGGTTGGTGCCGGAGGCGGAGGACTTCCAGGAACGCGACGACCTGAAGTCCGACCGCGTGAAACCGACGGCGTCCGCGTTGCGCGCGGCGGCGACGGCTACGACCGGGAACGAACGCGCGGCGGCGCGGCACCGTTTCCTCGCGGAGAACCGACGCGTGCGCGAGAAGATCGAGGATTGGCAGACGCGCGTGCGGCGGCAGGGGTTGCTCGATCTCGACGCGGCGTTTTTCAAATTCTACGTGGCGCGCCTTTCCGGCGTGTCGTCGTTGAACGAACTCGACCGCGCGGTGCGCGAGACGAAGGACCCGGCGTTCCTGTGCGCGACGGAGGCCGACCTCGTGGGCGGGCTGGACCTGCGCTACGACCCCGGGGCGTTTCCCGACGCGGTGCAGGTCGGCGAGCAACCCGTGGCGCTCGGGTACGCGTACGCGCCGGGCGAGGAACACGACGGCGTCACGGTGCGGTTGCCGCTGGCGCTGGCGGAGTCGGCGTCGGGCTCGATGCTGGAATGGGCGGTGCCCGGGTTGCGCGAGGCGAAGGTGGAGGAGTTGTTGCGGAGCCTGCCGAAATCGCTGCGCAAGGACCTGATGCCGTTCCCGCCGAAGGTGGCGGAGATCGTCGCCGAATTCGAACCGGGCGTCGGTTCGTTCCTCGCCGAGTTGTCGCGGTTCGTGCGCCGGAAATACGGCGTGGAGATCCCGGCCGACGCGTGGTCGGCGGACGGCGTGCCGATGCACCTGCGCACGCGGGTGGAGTTCGTGGGACCCGACCGCAAGGTGGTGGCCGCGGGCCGTGACCTCGCCGCGGTCCGGGCGTCGTTGCCCAAGGCGAAGGCGGAACCCGCGGGCGAAAACCCGGCGTGGACGCGCGCCGCGCGGCAATGGGAACGCTTCGGCGTCACCGCGTGGTCGTTCGGCGATTTGCCGGAGAAAATCCACGTGACCGAGGAACTCGGCCTGCCGGTCCTCGCTTGGCCGGGACTCGAGGACGAAGGCGGGCGCGTCAACGTGCGGTTGTTCCGGTCCGCGGAAACGGCGCGCCGCGCGGGCGTCGAGGGACTCGCGCGGTTGGTCGAGCTCGCGTTGCAAAAGGATTTCGCGTGGCTCCAGAAAGACCTGCGCGGGCTCGCGAAACTGGGGCCGTTGCATCTGGGCTGGGTCTCGACGGACACGCTGCAGGAGGGCGCGTTCGTTTGCCTGCGCCGCCACGCCATGCCGGCGGTCGTGCCGTCGCCGTTGACCGCGTCGTCGTTCGAAGCGGCGGTGGCATCGACGCGCGCGCGGTTGCCGGGACTTTCGATGCAGTTGATCGACCGCGTGGCGCTGGTGTTGCAAGCGCGCCAACAGGTGCTGCCGAAAGTCGGGACGCCGGCGGTGCCCGCGTCGTCCGTGAAACCGAAGGCGGCGACGCTCACGGATTTCCGGCAGCTCGGGATCACGGCGGCCAAACCCGCGGTGAAACCCGCCGCGGGCGTGGCGCCGTCCATGGCCCGGGATTTGGCGACGCTCGTACCGCCGGATTTCCTGGCGACGACGACCTTCGAGCGATTGGTCCAACTTCCGCGTTACCTCAAGGCACTGCACCTGCGGGCGGAGCGGGCGACGACGAATCCGCCGAAGGAAGCGGAGCGGGCGAGGTTGTTGGCGCCGCAGGCGCAGCGGTTGGAGCAATTGCGGGCGAAGGCGCCGCGGACACCGGCGGGCAGGGCGGCCGCAGAGGAATTCCGCTGGCTCGTCGAGGAGTACAAAGTCTCGCTGTTCGCGCAGGAGTTGGGGACGGCGGTGCCGGTGTCGCCGACGCGTCTCGACGAGGCGTACGCGAAAGTCGTGGCAGAGCAGTAGGGCGGGCCGCGTTGGCTACCGCCCGTCGAGTCGCACCAAGCCGAGTTCTCCCAGAGGCAGCCACAGCGCCGGATCGTCGGCGATGACGGCCGAGGTCCAGTCGATCCAGATCGCGCAGGGCTTCGGTGTCGTCGTGGGAACGGTGGGAAGACCCGCGCCGTCCAGGGCGTAGAACGCGACTTGGTCGTTGCCCGAGACGACGACGGTGTTCCCGGAACGATGCACGTCGCTCGAGCCGGCGGGTGCCGCCAGATCCGTCGCGCGATGCCACGCGGCGTCGGCGCCCACGAACCACGCCTCGAGCCGCGTCGGGCCGTTCGTCGGATTCGTACGCACCGAAAGCACGTTGCCCTCGGGCGTCACGAGGGACGGTTGGAGCGAGGGAGACGCGAGCGTCGCGACGAGGTTCGCCGCGATGCCGTCGTAGGCGAGCGCGGACAAGGGCACCGTGACGACGCCATTCGTGTCCCA
>JANYDN010000128.1 GCA_025363585.1 Verrucomicrobiota bacterium
CTGCCGCGCGTGGAACGCGCTCACGTCCGACCGCGACACCTTCCCCGACGCGATCCCTTCCAGCAACGCCATCGCCGTTCCCGGACGCGACGCCATCGCGCCGACCACCGCCGGGCGCTCCTCGATCCCCACCCATTGGATCCGTGCCGAGGCCAACTTCGCCGCCTCGGGATCGTTCGACTCGAGCAGGCCCACCAAGGCCGCCGTCCGCATCGCGCCGTCATCGACCAACCCGCGCAGCAACGAACCCAGATCGGCCGGGCGTCCCTCGACCAAGGCCCGGAGCGCCGTCCGCCGCGCGGCCGGGTCCGCGTTCCCGTCGCGGGCCAACGCGCGCAATTCGTCGAGCGCGCGGCCGTCGCCGAACACCGCGCCGAGTTCGCGCAGGCGTTCCTTCGACGACGGCGACGCCGACGCCCCGGCGCGCGACGCGAATTGCGCCCACGATGCCGGGGCCGTCGCCCGACGCCGTCCGCGCAACGCCGCCGCGATTCCCGACGCCACGTCATCTCGCTCCGCCGTCCCCTGGCCCATCGACCACCGCAACGCCGCGTCGACAGGACCGGGATTCGCGTCCAACTCCTCCGCGAGACGCCGGGTTATATAAGTCCGTTGGACGGGGTGGACCGATCGCCGCAACAGATCCAGCGCCGCCTCGCCGTCCGCGGCGACCAGTGGTTCCAACCCGACCCATTCGAGCAACGGGAGGTTGTGGTCCGCCACGTCCTCGGTGCGCGCCACGATCCGGCGCCCGATCGCGCGCCGCGCCTCGAAAGGCAGCCGCTGCAAGGCCGACGCCACGTAGAGACGGACCAACGCCGACGCATCGCGCTCGGCCAATTGCCCGAACCGTTTCGCGATCCTCGCGCGCGTCGCCGGATCGAGGTCGCTCGCGCCGCCTTCCGGACGTTCCGAAACCCCGATGTGCTCGGCCAGCAACCGCACGGCCCAGCTCCGGACATGCTCGTCGGCATCGCCGGTGCGCTCGAGCAACCAGGCCGGCGTCAACGATTCGAGCGCGACCTGCGCCCACATCGAACGCAGCGCCGCGGCCGTGTTCGTGCGCGCGCGCGGATCGTCGCGCAGGGTTCCCGCCAGCTTCCAGCGGACGTCCTCGTCCGGCTTCCGGCCCGCGAGTTCCTGCCGCGCGTGACGCGCGAGCCAGTCGTCGTCGCCCATCGCAAGCGCCGCGAGTTGCGCCGGCGTTTGCCTCGCGAGGTCCGGCAACCGCACCGCTGCCGGCTTGCCGAACGTCATCTTATAGATCCGGCCGGAATTCCTATGGACGCCATCCTGGTCGTGGCATTCCCCGGTGTCCGACCAATCCGACACGAACACGCCGCCGTCCGGTCCCGCGACCAGGTCGAGCCCGCGAAACCACGGGTCGCCGACGGACATAAGGTCCGGCATATGCCGCGCCACGTAGCCCGATCCGTCGCGCTCGATCCGCTCCTGGTTGATGCGCCGTCCATGGAGATTGAGCGTGAAAACGCGGCCGCGGTATTCCGCCGGCCAATTGTTTCCCTGATAGATCATCAACCCCGAGTGCGCGTGCCCGCCTCCGAGGACGTCGCTCGCGGGCGCCGCGTTCCCGCCCCCGTCCGCGCGCGACTTCGTCCAACCCTGGCCGGTGTCGAAGTGATAGTGATCCGCGTGTTGCCCGATCAACCCGTACGCGTGCGGCATCACGTCGTCGCCGTGCATCCGCTGGAAATGCGCGCCGGGGATCGCGTGCCAGAAATGGCCGATCACCGTGTTGATGAAGAACGGCTCGCCCTCCGCGTTCCAATCCAGCCCCCACGGATTCGTCGTCCCGTGGCTCACCGCCTCGAACACGTGGCGACCCGGATGATACCGCCAGATCCCGCCGCGCATTTCCACGCGCGCCGAATCGGGATCGCCCGGCCGACCGATCTTCGCGCCGCTGGAAATCCCGATGCGTCCCCACAGCCATCCGTCGGGTCCCCACTTCAAACCGTTCGCGAAGGTGTGGCGGTTCCCGGTCGTCGTCATGAAGCCGTCGAGCAACGTCTCCGGCGGCCCGTCCGGTTTGTCGTCGCCATCGCGATCCGCGAAAAACAACAGCTTCGGCGGGCACAAGGCGAACACGCCGCCGCGCCCCACCTCCACGCTCGTCAGTATCTTGGCTTGGTCCCAGAACACCTTGCGCGAGTCCGCGACTCCATCGCCGTCGGTATCCTCGAGGATAGTGATGCGGTCGTTGAGGCGCATGTCGTAGTTCACCGGCGACTCCGCATAGGTATAATTCTCGGCGACCCAAAGGCGTCCGCGGCCGTCGAATGTCATCGAGATCGGCTGCCGCACCATGGGTTCGGACGCGAAGACGGAGACCTGGAACCCGGGCGGCATGGCGAATCCCGCCGCCGCCTCGGCCGCCGGGATCGGATGCGCGCCGGGCTTCTCGGAATCATGGGGCTCCGGAAACTCCGCGCCGTGCGCCGCGCGCGATGCGAGCGCGAACGCGAGCACGACGACGGCAATCCGCGGGTGGGAGACGATGGACATGCCGCGACCCTTGCCGCGGAGTCCCATCGTCGCCAGCGCGAATTGCGGCACTCCCCCCGAGAGGGCGCATCTCGACACCTCCCCGATCACCAGGATTCGGGCCGAGGAATTTTTTAACAGGAGGCAACGGAGACCGAGTCAGTCCGGGTATCGGAGCAACCCACCGGTGCACACCTCCGTTGCCTCTGTTACCTCCTGTAACAAATTCGGGTCCCCTTCCTAGCGATCCGGGGACAGTGGCAAGATGTGCCCCCCGAGACTCACTGAACTCAACATTCGTCTCGCCTGCGGCGGCTCCGACCAAACTTTTCCGCAGCGAGATGTAGCGCGGGCGTCCGCGCCTGCGGTAGTCGCGGGCGTCCCCGCCTGCGTTGGCTGTGTTCGGGCGGCTGGCAAGATAGCGGCATGACCGCAGCTTCGCGTTCACTTCCCGCGCTTTCCCGCCGCTTTCCCTTCGCCCCGTTGCGCCCACGTCTCGTGGGCGGTGACCGAGCCGTCCCGGCTTGATGCCGTGGGAGCGGGACAAGACATACTAAGTTGGTCGAAGATCTCGCGCAGGCGAGAGGCCCGCGACTACCGCAGGCGGGGACGCCCGCGCCGTGTCCCCGCGCGAAGCGCTTTCGGAGTGCGGTGGGAAGAAGCGTTAGCGACGCCACACCGCTTTCCTCACGGGCGCCGACGCCCCCCGCCGGCCGAGCAGGCAAGACGTAGAGCGGGCGTCTCGCCTGCGCAGACAGCACCGTCCCCGGTGCGTTCCTACCGGTTGCTGCCGCGGCAAGGGGGACGCCCGTGCTTTGCGCGGGCGAGACGCCCGCGCTACGCCTCGCCGCGGGTACCGCCCAAGGGAGGTGGGCACCACGTCAGGGCATGGGCTTGGTCACGGCATTCGTTGCCAGTGCATGGGCACGCAGCGCGTCGAGTTCCTTCGCGGTCGCGTTGTGGGCCGACACGAGTTCGTTGAAGCGTCGCGTCGACGCGTTCGCCTCTCCGGCCATGCGGCGCAGGCGTTGGTCGTTCTCGACGAGACGGGCGTCGCGCGCCGTGACCGCCGCGGCCCAGTTCGTCAGGCTGGATCCAAGCGGGTCGCGCTGGCATTCACCCGCGTCGCCGAACG
>JANYDN010000155.1 GCA_025363585.1 Verrucomicrobiota bacterium
TGCCAGGCCAGCGAGAGCGTCTCGCCGCCGTCGAGGCGTGACTGGAGCCACGCGGACGCGACGAACGAACCCGCGGCGAACACCATGCCCGCGCCGATCCGCCGCAGCGGCGTGAGTCGCAATCCCAAGCGTCCGG
Source organism: Verrucomicrobiota bacterium (assembly GCA_025363585.1). GTDB lineage: Bacteria > Verrucomicrobiota > Verrucomicrobiia > Limisphaerales > UBA9464 > UBA6176. The sequence continues at coordinate 137 of JANYDN010000155.1, forward strand.
CCAATGGATATACGACCAGCGTGAGGATCGGGACCCACAGCAGCACGAGCAGAGCGCTCACCGATTGGAACCGCTCGGCGTCCATCTTGAATCCCGCGACGACGAACGGCGTCATGCGCGCGCCTTGCAGCACCCAGCTCGAGTTGATCTGGTCGTACAACGCCCAGAACACCGGCACGGGCGACAGGACGAGCGCGATGCGTCCGACAATTCTCAAGTCCAGCGCGGCGCTCTTGGCCGGCGGTTTCACCGGCACGCGCAGGTAGTGCGGCGAACCCAGCCAGAAAAACAGCGCCGCGATCCCCATGAAGATTCCTGGAATGCCGAACGCCCATCGATACCCATGCGCGTCGCGCACCCACGGCACCAATCCGAACCCGAACATCGCGCCGAGATTGATCGACCAATAGAAGAGCCCGTAGACGAACGGCAGCCGGTCCTTCGCCGTTTCCCCGAATTGGTCGCCGACGAACGCCGACACGCACGGCTTGATGCCGCCCGCCCCCAGCGCGATCAGCGCGAGCCCGATCCAAAGCCCGCGGCCGCTCGCGTCGGTCAACGCGATCACGCCGTGCCCGAGGCAGTAGAACGTCGAGAGCGCGAGGATGGTGCGGTAGCGCCCGAGCCATCGGTCCGCGATCAACCCGCCGAGGATCGGGAGGAAATACACCGCGACCTTGAACCCGTGCACCGCTTCCTTCGCGTTCGCGTCGCTCAGCTTCAGCCGGTTCGTCAGGTACAGCGTGAGGATCGAGACCAACCCGTAGAAACTGAACCGCTCGCACGCCTCCATCGCGACGATGAACGGCACCGCGACGCGGTGGCTTGGGGATTGGGTTGGATTCGCCATCGTGGGTTAACGTCGTTTCATGACCGGGACCACGGCGCCGCGGCTCATTTCCGCCGCGGCAACTTCGGGCGCCTCGCGATGCCGTCGTGGATCACCTTCAGCACCGCCTTGCGTTCCGCGCCCGTCAGGGTGAGGCGCGGCGCACGCGTCCATTCCGCGCCGAGCCCGCATTCCTGCACCGCGAGTTTGATGTACTGGACGAACTTCGGATGCGTGTCCAAGTGCAGCAGCGGCGCGAACCAACGGTAGATGTCGCGTGCCTTCTCCCATTCGCCGCGTCGCGTGAGTTCCCATAGATATTGGTTCTCCGCCGGGAACGCTATGCCCGTGCCGGCAACCCAGCCGTCGAGCCCGAGGATCGCGCCCTCGAGCAGAAGATCGTCGACGCCCGTGAAGATCGCGTAGCGGTCGCCCACCGTGTTGTGGAGATCGGTGATGCGCCGCGTGTTGCCGGAACTTTCCTTCAGCGCGACCAGGTTTTTCTGGTCCGCCAATTCCGCGAACAGCTCGGGCGTCACGTCGTGGCCGTAGCTGATCGGGTTGTTGTAGACCATGATCGGCAGGCCCGTCGCGCGCGCCACCGTGCGGAAATGGTGCAGCGATTCGCGCGGGTCCGGCGACTTGTAGACCATCGGCGGCATCAGCATGAAACCGTCGGCGCCGATCGCCTCGCAGTCGCGGACATAGCTACAGGCCTCGACGACGCTGGTCTCGGCGACGCCGCTCAGCACGGGCACGCGGCCCGCGACCACGCGCGTCATTTCGGACATCACCTCGCGCTTCTCCTCGGCGGCGAGCGATTGGTTCTCGCCGAGCGATCCGAGGAAAACCATTCCCGCGACACCGGACTCGAGCAGCGCCTCGACATGCGCGGCGGTGCCATCCAGATCGAGCGAACCATCGCGGTGCATCTGCGTGGTGATCGCGGGAAAGACGCCGTGCCAACGGGATTTCATGCGCGGCGATCGTGACGCGACGCGACGCGCGCGTCTTGTAGAAGTTGCATCGCGACGCGCGAACGACGCACACCGTCGGCGCGCGCGCGCGGCATTCGATCGCGGCGCGCGGCGCGATCCGCACGCGCACGATTCCGCTACGAATACGCAAAGACGATTTGACCTTTCGCGCCATCACGGCAAACTGGCGGCGAAATCCCTATAAGTTGGAGCTCATCGGGAGCTGAAAAAACTCCGGGCGTAATCAGAACAAATGGTCCGGAGTCGGGGGGAGGTGAGAACGATGGCAGCGAAAAAAGCAGCAGCAGCGAAGAAGCCCGCCAAGAAGGCCGCAGCGAAGAAGCCCGCGAAGAAGGGCAAGAAGTAGTCGTCCCTGCCAACCCGAGGCGGAGGGCCCGTGTTAACTCGCGGTTCCTCCGCCTCGGCCTTTTTCCGGACCCGCGATTTTTCATCGCCGGGTCCGTTTTCTTTTTCCTGGAACACGCTTTCGAGCCCGTCCACGGGCCTCGTTCGTGATTTCCACCGCTAGGCTCCGCGCGTTCGAAACGACGCGCGCACGCGTGCGTCACGCGCGCGATGCCGGACGGATTCTTCCGCGCGCCTTGCGCCTTCTCCAACGCCCCACGTCACGTCCAAAAGAAACGGATCACGTGGAAGAACACCGGCGCCGCGAAACAAATCGAGTCGATGCGATCCATGACGCCGCCGTGCCCCTCGATCAACGCGCCGTAATCCTTCACGCCGCGGTCGCGCTTGATCGCGGACATCACGAGTCCGCCCGCGAATCCCATGAGGCACACGAGGAGGCTGACCAACGCGGCCTGCCACGGGTTGAACGGCGTCGCCCACCACAACGCGGTGCCGACCGCGGTGGCGGTCAGGATGCCGCCGACGAAACCTTCCCACGTCTTGTTGGGACTCACGTCGGGAACCATGCGGTGGCGGCCGAGTGTTTTCCCCCACGCGTACTGGAACACGTCGCTGAGTTGCACGACCAGGACCAGGAACAGCGGCAATGCCATGCGGCTCCCGTGGTATCCGGGGATATCAAGGGCCAGGAGCATCGGCGCGTGGCTGACGCAATAGACGCAGACCATCAACGCCCACTGGATCTTCGCGGTGCGTTCGAGGAATCCGCGGCAATCGCCGGCCAACGCGCTTCGCAACGGCACGAACAGGAACGCGTAGACGGGAATCAGGATCACGAACATCCCGTACCACTGCTTCCACACGAACCAATACTGGAGCGGCACCGCCACGAAGAAGGCCCAGAACAAGGTGCGATGATCGCCGCGACGCGTCGGCGTGAGCGTGACAAACTCGCGGAGCGCGAGGAATGAAAGCAACCCGAACAGGACCACCGTGCCGGTCCGGCCGACCACGAGGGCGAGCGCGAACACGCCGGCCATCACCCACCACGCGCGGGTGCGGTCGTTGAAATTCCGCATGCCCGCGCGCGCCGCGTCGGTCCTGGCCCTTCGCGACAGCACGGCACCGACGCCGGACGCCACCACCAGGAGAACGAGGACGCCGCCGAAGAGTCGCTTCAGGACGGGGTCCAATTGGAAGTCAGCCGGGTTCATCGTGTTTGAATCAACCGTTCGACAGCGCGATCACCGCGCGTCGGGCCCGCTCGAGGAAAGCCGGCTTCGTCTCCGCCGGTTCCACGCGGATCGGCGTGCCGAACGTGACGCCGCCCAGCACGGGTACCGGGAGCAGTTCTCCCTTGGGCAATATGCGGTTCATGTTCTCGATGAAGCACGGCACGAACTCGACGTCCGGACGACGGACCGCGAGGTGATGCAGGCCGCCCTTGAAGGGACCGGGTTCCGGCCCGCTGGATCTCCCGCCTTCGGGAAACAAGATCAACGAATGGCGGTCACCGAGCGCCACGATCATGTCCGCGAGCGGGTTGTCGTGCGCGGTCGGCTTTTTTCGTTCGATCAACACCGCGTCGAAAACTTCCCTCGCCAACCACGGCCGGACGAATCCGCCGGTCCAATAATCGCGCGCCGCGACCGGACGCGTGAGCGCCCGCACCGCGGACGGAAGCACCGACCACAACACGAGCGCGTCGAGGTTCGACGTGTGGTTCGCGAAATAGATCCGCTGCCGGGTGTCGGGTTCGCACCCGAGCCACCGCGAGCGCGCGCCCGTCGCCAGGCGCCCGAGGAATGCAACGAAGTCGCCCTTCATCGGCCCTCCAGTTCCCGCACGATCGCGATCGCGCGACGGACGACGGTGGCGGCGCATCCGGCCACGATGATCCACAACGCCCACTCCATGATCGGCCATCCTTGCCCGAATCCCGCCGCCAACGCCGCGACGAGCGCGGCAACGGTCATCGTCGCCATGCGGTGTTGCTTCGCCATCGGTCCCTCGAAGTGGTGCGAGGCCTTTGCCGACGCACCGAGCGCGCGGACATAGGCCGTGAGTATCGCGAGCAACGACGCGGCCCAACCGAGCGTTGGTCCGTGCGGACCGGATCCGGCGGCGAACCCGGCGCCGAGCAGCACGGCCCAATCCGCGAACCGATCCGGCAGTTCGTTGTAGATGTCGCCGGAGCGCGTCTTGCGGCCGCCTTCGACGGCGACCATGCCGTCGAAGAGATTGCAAAGGAGACGGAGTTGGATGCCCGCGGCACCGCCGAGAAAACACGCCGCACGGGTCCAACCGGAAGCATGGGACGACCCGAACAAAGCGATTCCTGCTGCGACGGCGAAGCCAATGCTGGCGACGGAGATCGCGTTCGGAGTGGCACCCGCGTTCGCAAGGCGTCGCGCGGTCGCTGCGGCCCATTGGGTGTTCCTCGCGCTGATCGGGCGCCGACCCGCGGGTCGCTCCTCGTTTGGCATAGGGGAAATGCTGGACGTGCGGGAACGGTTTGGGAATTCCGAATCAAGCGATCGGCACGCGGTGAACGGTCCGGCGTAGGGCGGCCGTCCCCGGCTGCACAAATCGTGGGCGTCTCGCCCGCGCCTGATCGGCCCCGAACGATGCAATCGAAACCGTGGTGACGGCAGGGCCGCCGTCACCCACGGGTTTCACCGCATCGTTGCGTCTAGGAGAAGCGCGCGATGTTGGAAGCGAACCAGGCGAGCAGGAGCGCGACGCCGATGCCGGCCGCGACGAGTCCCGCGAGCGCGAGCCACCAACCGGGCGGCATCCGCAGCGGGCCGCCGCCGGTCACGGCTTCCTTCGCGCGGTAGCGACGTCCGCCGACCCAGAGCGATCCGACGGAAACCGCCGCGAGCAACGGCACCGCGAAATAGCCGTTCGCCCGGTCGAACTTGAGTTCCTCCAATTGCACCCCGCCACGCAGCACCACCAACGCGGCGAGGACGCCCCACACCCACGCCGAGAAAGCGACGGTCCGCGACGACGCCAGCGACGCGAGCGAGAATCCGAGCGCGAACACCGCGAACGGGACCGCCATCACCAACCCATAGAGGAACAGCGGTTGGTTGAATTGCACCGGCGGAAGCCCGCTCGTCACGAACGCGCGCAACAGCATGTCGGACAGGTTGCCTTTCAACGCGAGCACATCCATCAGCGAGAACGCCAGCAGCGAACCGCCTCCCGCCACCATCCTCGCGCCGTACCGCTGCGCGCGTGTCGCGGGCATCGCGAACGCGAACTCCTCGCAACCCTGTATGACATCCGCGCCGCCGAACGCCGACGCGACGATCGCGGCGAACACCACTCCGAACGCGAGGATCCAGACGGGATGCGCGACCAACGGGAGGAACCAAACCGTGAGCAGCCATGCGACGAGCGACGCGAGCAGCAGCCGGCTGTGCGAGAACCACTCGCCCCACAGCAAGGCGCGCCAGATGCGGATGGGAGGCGCGCCGGCCCGACCCTCGGTCGCCGGCGCGTCGGATTCGCGGAGGACATGGAGCGGTGGGATGGGCGCGGGGGCACTCACGGGTTGGCGGTTCGATTAGGCGGTTCCAGGGCCCGCGCCGCAAGCGCGCGCAGCGTGTTGGAAACCGTGGGTGCCGGCGGCCCCGCCGTCACCGCCGAGACTCGGGATCAGTTGGTGGGTCATCCAAACTTGTGAATGCCGTGGCGATCAAAAGATACGGTTGGCAATCCGTCCCGGCGTGGCGGCGGGCCGCCGCCACCCACGCAGGCCAACGCCTCCCTGCTCCCTGCTCCCTGTTCCCTGCTCCTTGCTCCGCGCTCCCTCACCGCAGCGGCGCGGGAATTCCGTCGTTGTAGAATTCCCACGGATATCCTTCCGAGTTCTCCGGAACGGAAATCGGGGAATCACCGGGCGCCGGGAACGTGACGCCCGTCTCGGCGCCGCCGGGCGCGCCGGGACCGGTCGTCCGGAAAATCCTGCGGCTCACCACGGCACCGTCCCGCTGGACCCGGAGCGTTTGCCCCTCGTACTGCGCGTACAGGCGCTTCGCCTGGCCCGGCGCGCGCATCCCGTGGAGTTCGCACGCGCTGACCCCGTACTGGTTGCCGGCCTGGATCAAACGCTGCCAAGCCTCGCGACGCCAACCCAGCGGATGCAGGTAGGAGAACGCCACCGTCTCCTTCGTCTCGCGCACCTCCGCTTCCCACGTCCCCTCCTCCGGAGTCCCGATCGAGGTTTCGGCCGGTTCCTGCGACCCATTCGCGAGGTTGCCCCAGAGCTGGGCCATTTCCCCGCGCTTCCCGTTCGTCGCCTTCTTCAACGCCGGGTCCGCCGGACAGACCAGCGTGCGGACGTTCGAAATCCAGGAAGGACGCGTCGCGAGGCGCGTGTAGGACCGCGGCCGCCGCGAGGTGTCGTCGTGGTAGATCTCGGTGGCGATGGCGATCTGGCGGAGATTGTTGCGGCACGCGACCTGTTGCGAACGCTGCCGCGTGCCGCCGAGACCCGACGCCATCAGCGTGGCCAGCACGGCGATGATGGCGATGACCGTGAGCAACTCGACCAAAGTGAAACCGGTCCGGTGACCCTTCAGGCCGCGATCCCGCAAGGCGGGCGCGGAGGCCAGGTTCGTCCTGTTACCCACACGTTTCATTGGACTCCCCCGACCGGGTCACCGGACCGGCCCAAATCTTCAGGGCCCGCCGCGCCCACGGGCGAGGCCGGGCCAAACCATTCGACGAACAGTTCCTCCAGGGACAACGGGAACACGTTGACCCGCGCGCCCGGAATGGAACGCAGTCCGTCGAGAAGCGAATCGTCGGCGACGCGCGCGATCACGGTCAGCACGGGACCCAGCCGCTCGGACCGGAGCGTGCCCGGCACTTCCGCGCCTTCGGGAACCGACGTTCCCCCGAACACCACCTGCACCCGGCGCATGGTGCGCTGCCAATCGTCCATCGAACCCGAACCCACGACGCGTCCGTGGTCCATCACGCCGACGTGCGTGGCGAGTCGCTCGACGTCGGACAACAGGTGCGTGCAGAGCAACACGGCGCAGCTATCGACGCGCACGAGCGCGTCCACGAGGCAACGGGTGAGGTCGCGCCGCGCGACGGGATCGAGGCCCGCCGCGGGTTCGTCGAGTAGCAGGACGTCGGGCCGCGCGGCGAGCGCGACCAAAACCGAGGCGAGGCGCTGGTGTCCGCCGGAGACGCGCCCGAGCGGGCGATCCCACGGAAGTTCCCAGCGCCCCGCCAACCCGCGCGCAAGCCCGCTGTCCCAGCGCGAGTAAAAGTGGGCCGAGTAACGGCAGAGATCCGCGACCGACATCCAGTCGGGATGTTGCCATGCCTGCGAGACGTAGCAGACGCGTTCGCGGAGCCCGGGTTTGGCCTGCCACCAATCGTTGCCGAGCAAATGGGCCTTCCCCGAATCGGGTCGTAGAAGCCCGAGCAGAAGGCGGAGCGTCGTGGTTTTGCCGGCGCCATTGCGCCCGATCAATCCGAAGACCTCGCCGGCGCCGACGTTCAGGTCGAGGCCGTTGACCGCGACCACCCCTCGGAAGGTCTTGGTGAGGTCTCGGGCATGGATGGCGGGTTCCATGGGACGGGATCGCGCGGCGTCATCCGCCGGACACGACGGTGAACTTGACGGGTTCGGACTCGGTGGAATCCGCGGTCGTCGCGATCTGGCTGAGTTCCTCGCGGACGAGTTGGACGACGCGCGGGGCCGGGACGCCGAGTTGGGCGGCCTCGAGCGCGATCTGGCGCGCGGTGCGGCGGAGCGCGGACTCCTGTTCGGAAATGGAAAGCCCATGGGAACGGGCCGCCACGAAAGCGCCCTTGCCGTGGCGCATCTCGATGACGCCCTCGCGTTCGAGTTCCGTGTAGGCCTTCACGACGGTGGTCGGGTTCACCGCCAACGCCCCGGCCAACTCGCGGATCGACGGCAATTGGTCCCCCGGCCGGAGCGTGCCGCCGACCACGTAGTACTTCATCTGGTCCATCATCTGCCGGTAGACCGGCACGCCGGACCGAGGATCGAGTTGGAGATGGAGCCGTGAACCCATGGGAAGCGCGGTTGCTTGGCTGTGTGATAACACCCATACAGACGATGTCAATGGCGGGGCGGCAATTCACGCGCAGAAAAGAGCCTTCCGCCTTCGTCGGACTTCGGCGGACAGGTCCGCCGACTTCCCGGCCAACTTCAATCTTGAAACCTGAAACGTGAAACCCAACCGCAGGCGGGCCTGCTCCGCCGAAACCGGGTGAAGGCGAGACACCCGCGCCACGGCTGCGCGGTCCGCCCGGTCTCGTCTCCTGAATCACCCCGAACCGTTTCGTGCCCAAATGTTCGGCGTTTCGTGTGTTTCGTGTGTTTCGTGGTTCCAAATTCCACGGCGCTTCAGGGCATGCCGGGAGGGTAATGGGTAACCACGAAATACACGAAATACACGAAAAGTTGAGGAGAGGGATCCGCCAGGGTGGCAGGCCCGCCTCGCACGGTTGGGTTCGGTTCACTTCCCACCCAGCCGCTTCGAACCCGAAACTTCAAACTCCCCGCTGCCTCCCCTTCTCCGAACTTCAAACTTGAAACCTGAAACTTGAAACTCCTCCCCGGCCCGCGATTGCGATCCGGCCGAAATCCACGGTCTCACGACCGCGGCCACGGTCTCGGCTCGCTTCAAACTTGAATCTTGAAACTTGAAACTCCCCCGGGGGGCCACACGTCACCCTTGTCGGTCGCGAGCGCGCCGGGTTACGCTTCGTGGAACACGCCGAACCAAGGAAGACACGAATGAATTCAACCCCGCGACTGAAGCTGTTCCTGATGATGGCCCTCGAGTTTTTCATCTGGGGCGCCTGGCTCCCGCTGATCTTCGGCTACCTGCCGAGCCTCGGGTTCGACACCAACCAGCAATCGCTGATCCTGAATGCGTTCCCGGTCGCCTCGATCATCGGCATGTTCTTCAGCAACCAGTGGGCGGACCGCTCGTTCGCCGCGGAGAAATTCCTCGCCGTCTCCCACCTCATCGGCGGACTCGCCATCATTGGCTGCGGCTTTACCCGCAGTTTTACCCCGTTCTTCGTGCTGATGCTCGTGCACTGCCTGCTCTACGTGCCGACCATCTCCATCACCAACTCCATCGCCTTCGCCAGCATGAAGGATCCCGCGAAGGAATTCGGCATCGTCCGCATGGGCGGCACGATCGGATGGATCCTCGCCGCGTGGCCGTTCACCTTCATCTTCGTCGATTGGGCCGCCGTCAACGCCTCGCATCCCGCCGGGTTCGTGGAAACCCTGAAGGCCGCGCTCGGGCATCCGTTGACGGGGGACGCAGCCAAGGCCGCGACCGCTTGGACGTTCAAAGTCGCCGGCATCGCGTCGCTCGTGCTGGCAGGGTTCAGCCTCACGTTGCCCCACACGCCGCCCAAACCGGCCAAGGCCGGCTCCGGTGAAAACCTCGCGTGGGTCCAGGCGCTCCAACTCCTCAAGCACCCGTTCGTCCTCGTGCTCTGGCTCGTCACCTTGGTCGATTCGTTCGTCCACAATTGCTATTTCAACTGGACCGGCCAGTTCCTCGAAACCCCCGTCAGCGGCGGCGGCGTCGGCATCGATGCCCCGTGGATCGCACCGATCATGAGCATCGGTCAGGTCGCGGAGATCCTCACCATGTTCGTGCTGGGCGCGACGCTGAAGAAGCTCGGTTGGCGCACCACGATGATCTTCGGGATCCTCGGCCACGCCGCGCGGTTCGCGGTGTACTCGTACTTCCCGCAGAGCGCCGGACTCATCATCGCGATCCAGATCCTCCACGGCATCTGCTACGCGTTCTTCTTCGCGACGGTCTACATCTTCGTCGACGCGTACTTCCCGAAGGACATCCGGACCAGCGCGCAAGGCCTCTTCAACCTGCAGATCCTCGGTGTCGGAGCGCTCATCGCGAACTCGATTTGCCCGAAGCTCATGCAGGTGGTCTACACGCACGGCAACGTCGTCGATTTCCACGGACTGTTCCTCGTGCCGTTGTTCAGCGCAGTGATCGCCGCCATCGCGTTGGCCCTGTTCTTCCATCCGCCCAAGGCCTTGCAGGCGGCGGCGGGCGGCGGGTCCGCCCCGGCGCACTGACCCGCGCACCGAATTCACAGAGGGCGTCCGGCCGCGTGCCGGACCCCCTTTTTGTTTTGAGAGCCCGTGCCTTATATTTTTTACAGGAGCAAACAGAGGTAACGAAGACGGGGGTGAGTTCATCGCAACCCGGCCCAAGTGAAACCAAAGTTCGGGCCCGTCCCACCTCCGTTCCCTTCGTTTCCTTCTGTAAATATTTCCCCTCCTCGCGCCAGATTCCTCCCGCATCCCCATGAACACCCCGCTGTCGCGCCGACGCTTCCTCGCCGCCACTTCCGCCACCGCCGCCCTCGCGTGGGCCGGTTGTGCCGGCGCCACCACCGGCATCAATGCCCCGCCTCCCGGTCGTCGCTACGGCATCTCCCTCGCCGAGTGGTCGTACCACAAGGCGATCTTCGGGAAGAAAATGTCCCACCTCGATTTCCCCGCGGTCGCGCGCTCGCACGGCATCGGCGCCATCGAGTTGGTGAACCAATTCTTCAAGGACAAGGGACGCGATGCCGCGTACCTCGCCGACTTCAAACGACGCGCCGATGCCGAGGGCACCAAGATCCTGCTCATCATGTGCGACGGCGAGGGAGCGCTGGGCGACGTCGATCCCGCGAAACGCCGGGCGGCCGTGGACAACCATCGCCAGTGGGCCGACGCCGGTCGCCTGTTCGGATGCCATTCGATCCGCGTGAATGCCGAGGTCGGCGAAGTCGGGTCGCCCGGTGAAAAACAGAAACGCGCCGCCGAGGGGCTCCGCGCGCTCACCGAATACTGCGCGGGACTCGGATTGAACTGCATCGTCGAGAACCACGGCGGGCTAGCATCGAACGGCCAATGGCTCGTCGGCCTGATGAAACTCGTCGACCATCCGCGCGCGGGGCTGCTCCCGGATTTCGGCAATTGGTACGACTACGACCGCTACCAGGGCGTCGCGGACATGATGCCATACGCGAAGGCCGCGAGCGCGAAGACGCATGACTTCGCGGCGAACGGCGAGTGCGTCGAGACCGACTACCACCGCATGCTGAAGATCGTTCTCGGCGGCGGTTACCACGGCCATCTCGGCATCGAGTACGAGGGCGATCGCCTGCCCGAGGTCGAGGGCGTGAACGCGTCCAAGCGCCTGTTGGACCGGTTGCACGCGGAGTTCGCGTGAGCGCGTGATGCGCGGCCTATGACGGGGCCATGGCGAAGCTTCGCGCGATCGGCTCAAGGCCGCGCCAATACCGCCGTCTCGCGGTTCACGCCGACATCCAGCGCGCCGCCAAAGTCCGGTTGCCCCGCCTTCTCGCGGCGATTCAACAACGCGGCCCACACGATGCCGTCGGCCAATCGCACGAGATACGCGCGCGTCCCCGGCAGACTGCCGTCGTGCCACGCGTTCACCCGCGCCTCGCCGACCGGACGCACCAGCCATCCCGCGGCGTAATAGGTCGGAGATTTCGGATCACCGACCGGCGGACGTCCCCACATCGTGGCAATCCCGGCCGCGGACAACAGCGGACTGCGCGAGGGATCGTCGAACGCCGACGCCACTCGCACCAGCGCTTCCGCCGGACACACGATCCCACCGTGTGCGTCCATGTTCTCGATGTTGAACCCGCCGTTGGCCACCGGGACTTTTCCGGGTCCGAACACGCTCGCCTCGTCCGCGAGATCCGGCTGCGAATAATCGACCTCGCCGGGAATCCGGTCCGCCGCGAGCGAACGACCCACCTGCATTCCGACCGCTCCCACGCGATCGAAAACCTTCTCCTTCACGAAGCCCGCGTACGGTTTGCCGCTCGCCTTCTCGATGATGCGGCCCAGCAACAGGAATCCGAAGTTCGAGTAGACGTAACGGGTGCCCGGTTCGAAATCGAGCGGCACCGACTTCGCGAATTCGATCACGTCCGACCGCGAAACCGGCAACGCGCGACCCGTGCGCGCCGCGATGTCGGCGTCGCGAAACATCAGGTCGCCCGAGGCGCCGCGGTCCCAGCCGCCGCGATGGTTGAGCAGGTGCCGCACCGTGATGTTCGTCCACCGCGGATCCTTCGCGCCCGCGATGTCGATCCATTCCGAAATCGGTCGGTCGAGCCCCACCTTCCCGGACTCGACGAGACGCATCACCGCGATCGCCGTCATCGGTTTGGACACGCTCGCGATGCGGAAAAGATTCGTCGGCTCGGTCGGGACCGCGCCTTCCGGCATCCACGTGTAGGCGCGGTTGAAGACGATGCGGCCGTGGAAGGCGACCGCGAGTTGCGCGCGGGGAACGTCGTTGGTCCGGACGAACGCGGACATCGCGGCATCGAGCGGCGCCAACCTTGGATCGGCGAATCCGGTGGCGTGGAATATCTCCGCGCGACCCGAGGACAACGCCCCTGCCCACGCGACGACGACAGCGATCCAACGAAGCGATTCCGAGATGTGCATGTCCGCGACGATCCTGCGTCGGGCCGTGTCCCCGCGCAGCAACGAACCCGTAGCGCGGGCGTCCCCGCCTGCGGTAGTCGCGGGCGTCTCGCCTGCGCAAACAGCGGGCGTCTCGCCTGCGCCGAGCTTCGGCGGAGCAAGCCCGCCCGTGCCTCGCAAGTCGCTGCAAGACGGAGACGCACCGGGGACGGTGCTTTTCTGTGCAGCCGGGGACGGCCGCCCCACGCCGGACGCTGCGCCACGGCGTAGCGCGGCCGTCCCCACCTGTAGGCCGCGTGCCCCCACGCGGCGTTCCGTGGCGGGGGGCCGCCGCGACCCACCGTTGTCGAGCCGCTCGCCGCCAAAAAAGAAAACCGCCCCCCGGCGTTCACCGGGAGGCGGACCAATCACACGTTCCTAAACCGATCCTTACCGGTCGGGGAAAAATCTTGTCGTCCGGCGGTCTCCCGCACGGATCGGCGCCTCAGGCGCGTTCCATGTACTTGCCGGTCCGCGTGTCGATCTTGAGCCGCTCGCCGGTCTTGATGAACAGAGGCACCGACACGTGCACCCCGGTTTCCAACGTGACCAACTTCTGCACGTTGTTCGCGGAGTCGCCCTTCAGGCCTTCCGGCGCGTCCGAAACCACCAGGATCACGCTGGGCGGCAATTCGACCGCCACCACCTTCTCCTCGATGAGGGTCATCGTTACCCAACCATTCTCGGTCAGGAAATTCTTCGCGTCGCCCACCATGTCCGGGGACACGGTCACTTCCTCGAACGTGTCCGGATCCACGAAGACGTAGTCGTCGCCCGTCTTGTAGCTGAAATCCATCTTCTTGGACATCAACGGCACCGTCTCGACCTTTTCGGAGGAGGCAAACCGGACGTCCATGGACTTCCCGGTCTTGATGCTGCGGAGGATGCCCTGCACGAACGCGCGCAGGTTGCCCGGGGTGCGGTGGGTGACTTCGAGCACCACGCACACGTCCGAGTTGTACAGGATCGCCATCCCCTTCCGGAGATCGTTCGCGTTGACGGCCATAATTTGAAAAACTTCTCGGCCCGGGAAAATCCGGGATAAGAGCCGGTCAAACTACTGAACGAAGGGTTGATTGCAAGCGCGGTTTTCCTTCCACTCCGTGCCGTGCCATCCGACGGCCCATCGCGGTCCCTTGCTCCCGCCCGCATCCTCGTCCGCGGCGTGAATTGGCTCGGCGACGCCGTCATGACCACGCCCGCGCTCGCCCGCCTCCGACGCCGTTTTCCCGACGCCCGAATCACGATCCTCACCGCCGCCAAACTCGCCCCGCTGTGGTCGCCGCATCCCGATGTGGACGACGTCCTGTCGTTCGACGCCGGCGAGGGCGTGATGTCCGTCGCCCGACTTCTGCGCGCGCGGCGATTCGACCTCGCGCTTCTCCTGCCAAATTCGCCGCGCGCCGGACTCGAGGCATTCCTCGCGCGGATTCCCCGACGCGTCGGCATCCGGTGGCCTTGGCGTGACTGGCTGTTGACCGATGTCGTCGCCCCGGACCCGCGCGTCGTCAAAATGCGGCGTCGCATGCCGGCGGAAGTCGTCGAGCGGCTGCGCGAATCCAATCCCGCGCCGAACTGGGGCCTGCCGTCGCCCGGCCCGGAGTCCCACCAACTCTTCCACTACCTGCGACTCGTCGAATCGCTCGGCGGCGATCCCACCCCGTTGCCCCCGCGCCTCGGGATTCTTGCGGGCGAGATCGACGCGGCCCGCGAACGCTTCGACCTCGGGACGGGCACGCGCTGGATCGGCATCAATGCCGGCGCGGAATACGGTCCCGCCAAGCGTTGGCCGACGGCTTCGTTCGCCGCGGTCGCCCGCGACGTCGCCGCACGCCCCGGTCACGGCCTGGTGTTGTTCGGCGGCCCGTCGGACAAAGCCACCGTCGCGGAAATCCTCGGCGGGATCGGGACCACCGCCTCGCCGATCCGCGATCTCTCGGGCCGCACGTCGCTGCGCGAATTGGCCGCGACGCTCGCGTGCTGCGAAGCGGTCGTCACCAACGACACCGGCCCGATGCACGTCGCCGCGGCGGTGGGAACGCGCGTGATCGTGCCGTTCGGCAGCACCTCGCCGGAACTGACCGGGCCCGGATTGCCGGGCGACCCGCGGCACGCGTTGCTGAAGTCGGACGCGCCGTGCGGCCCGTGTTTCCTGCGCGAGTGTCCCGCCGATCTCCGCTGCCTGCGCGGCATCGCGCCCGAGCGCGTGATCGCCGCGCTGGAACGCTGATTCGGTGGCCGCCGTCGTGAGACGGTGGACCAAGACCACCCTTCCCCCGCTCCCTGCTCCCTGCTCCTTGCTCCGTTCCCAAGCCGGCGGGACGCCCGCGGCCTGCCGGCCCGAACCCGCGTGGCAGCGATCGTGAGATCGCGGACCACGGCATGCCCAACACGACCACGCCCGCGTCAGCCTCCCGCAGGCGGGCCTGCTCCGCCGAAGCTCCGAGAAGGCGAGACGGCCGCCGCACGACGCCAGTCCACCGCGTCACCGCGGCGGCTACAACCGATCCATCCTTCCATCCTGATACGTTGATTTCATCCTTGGCGTTCCCGCCGCGCGCGGACTAGCGTCCCGCCATGACTGTCCCGGCCCATGCGCGGCCCACGTTCACCCGCGGCACCGAGTTGATCGATCTCCTCGCCCGGCGCCTCGTCCTCATCGACGGCGCCATGGGCACCATGGTCCAACGCTACAAACTCGGCGAAGCCCAGTATCGCGGCGACCGGTTCCGCGACTGGAAGGGCAAGGATCTCAAGGGCAACAACGAGCTCCTCCTCCTCACCCAACCCCACGTCATCCGCGAGATCCACCGCCAATACCTCGAGGCCGGCGCCGACATCATCGAGACCAACACCTTTTCCGCCTCGACGATCGGCCAGCACGATTTCTTCTTCCGCCACGCCGACGGACGCAAGGATCCGGCGTTCTTCGACGCGGTGATCAACGACCCGTTCCTCCGCGATCTCGCCCGCGAGATGAACCTCGTCGCCGCGCGCGTCGCCCGCGAGGCCGTCGAACAAGCCGCCGCCACCACCGGCCGCCGCGGCATCGTCGCTGGTTCGATCGGGCCCATGCCCGTAACGGCCTCGATCTCGCCCGACGTCAACGACCCCGGCTTCCGCGCCGTCACCTTCGACCAACTCCGCCACCAATACCGCGAGCAGGTCGACGCGCTGATCGAGGGCGAGGTCGACGTCCTCCTCGTCGAGACGATCTTCGACACGCTCAACGCCAAGGCCGCGCTGTTCGCGATCGAGGAAGTCTTCGAGGCACGCGGCGTCCTGTTGCCCGTGATGATCTCGGGCACGATCACCGACAAATCGGGACGCACGCTCACCGGCCAGACGGTCGAGGCGTTCTGGAATTCCGTCCGCCACATCCGTCCCGTTTCCATCGGCTTCAATTGCGCCCTCGGTCCCGCCGAACTCCGGCCGTACGTCGAGGAAATCTCCCGGCTCGCCGACACCCACGTCTGCATCTACGCCAATGCCGGCATGCCCAATCCGCTCCTCCCGACCGGATTTCCCGAGACGCCCGAATCGATGGCGCCACAGATACGCGACTGGGCGGAGCAAGGGTGGCTCAACGTCGTCGGCGGTTGCTGCGGCACCACGCCCGACCACATCCGCGCCATGGCGGAGACCGTCCACGGCATCGCGCCGCGGGTCATTCCCGCCGTCGAACCCTGGCTGCGTCTTTCCGGAATGGAGGCGTTCGACCTCACGCCGAACACGAATTTCGTGAACGTCGGCGAACGCACCAACGTCACCGGCTCGCCCCGTTTCCAGAAACTCATCCTCGGCGGCAACTACGAGGAGGCCGTCAACGTCGCCAAACAACAGGTCGAGAACGGCGCCCAGGTCATCGACATCAACATGGACGAGGGCATGCTCGATGGCATCGGCGCCATGCGCCGTTTCGTCAACCTCGTCGCGTCCGAACCCGACATCGCCCGCGTGCCCATCATGATCGACTCCTCGAAGTGGAGCGTCATAAAGGCCGGCCTCGAATGCCTCCAAGGCAAGGGCATCGTCAACTCGATCTCCCTCAAGGAAGGCGAGGAGAAGTTCCTCGCGCACGCCACGCTCGTGCGCCGCTACGGCGCCGCCGTCATCGTCATGGCGTTCGACGAGAAGGGCCAGGCCGACTCCCTCGCGCGCCGCATCGAGATTTGTACGAGGAGTTACCGGCTGCTCGTCGACAAGGCCGGATTCCCGCCGCAGGACATCGTCTTCGATCCGAACATCCTCACCGTCGGAACCGGCATCGAGGAACACAACAACTACGCCGTCGACTTCATCGAGGCGACGCGTTGGATCCGCGCGAACCTCCCGCTCGCGAAAGTCAGCGGCGGCGTCTCGAACATTTCCTTCAGCTTCCGCGGCAACAACCACGTCCGCGAGGCCATGCACTCGGCGTTCCTCTACCACGCCATCCGTGCCGGGCTCGACATGGGCATCGTCAACGCCGGCATGCTCGAGGTGTACGAGGAAATCCCGAAAGACCTTCTCGAACTCGTCGAGGATGTCCTCCTCAACCGTCGTCCCGACGCGACCGAGCGCCTCGTCGCCCACGGCGAGATCCTCAAGGCGCGGGCCGCTGGAAACACCGAGACCGCCGCCGGTCCGGCCGCGGAGGCGTGGCGTTCCGGCACGGTCGAGGAACGTCTTTCGCACGCGCTCGTGAAAGGCATCGACGCCCATGTCGACGCCGACACGGAGGAAGCCCGTCTCAAATACGGCCGCCCGCTCCTCGTCATCGAAGGCCCGCTCATGGCGGGCATGAACGTCGTCGGCGACCTCTTCGGCGCCGGCAAGATGTTCCTGCCACAGGTCGTGAAATCCGCGCGCGTCATGAAGAAGGCCGTCGCCCATCTCACGCCCTTCATGGAAGCCGAGAAGAAAGCCGCCGCCGCCGCCGGCCAATCCACCCGGGCCCAGGGTCGCGTCCTGCTCGCCACCGTGAAGGGCGATGTCCACGACATCGGCAAGAACATCGTTGGCGTCGTCCTCGGTTGTAACAACTACGAGGTCGTCGACATGGGCGTCATGGTCGCGTGCGACAAGATCCTCGACGAGGCCCGCCGTATCGGCGCCGACATCATCGGCCTCAGCGGACTCATCACCCCGTCGCTCGACGAGATGCAGCACGTCGCCAAGGAAATGCAGCGGCTCGGGATGAAGCAGCCGTTGCTCGTCGGCGGCGCGACCACCAGCAAGGCGCACACGGCCGTGAAGATCGCGCACCACTACCACGAACCCGTCGTGCACGTGCTCGACGCGAGCCGCGCCGTGCCCGTCGTGAGCGCGCTCCTCAATCCCGAATCGAAGCCCGGGTTCGTCGCCAACCTGAACCGCGAGTACGACGCCGCGCGCGCCAGCCACGCCGGCAATCGCCGCGAGTTGCTGCCACTCGCCGCGGCGCGCGACCGAGCGCCGAAGCTCTCGTATGACGGCGTCACCCGGCCCGCCTTCACCGGCCTTCGCCTGCTCGACACTGCCGCGCGCGGCGCCGTGCGCACGCCCGGCATGTCCGCGACCGACCAAGGCCGCGTCGCCGAACCCTTCGATCTCTCCGAACTCGTCCCGCTGATCGATTGGTCGCCGTTCTTCCACACGTGGGAACTCCGCGGGCGTTACCCGGCGATTCTCGATCATCCCAAACACGGCGAGGAAGCGCGCCGCCTGTATGCGGACGCGCGCGCGATGCTCGACGAGATCGTCTCGAAGAAACTGCTGCGCGCCCGCGGCGTGTACGGTTTCTTCCCGGCGAATCGCGACGGCGACGATGTCCGGGTCCACGCGGACGACACCCGTTCGACGGTCGTCGCGTCGCTCCATTTCCTGCGCCAACAGATGCAGAAGGAAGACGGCACGCCGAACTGGTCGCTCGCCGATTTCGTGGCGCCAGCGGGCGTTCCCGACCACGTCGGCGCGTTCGCCGTGACCACGGGCCTCGGCCTCGCGGAACTCGTCGCGAAGCACAAGGCCGCGAACGACGACTACCAGGCGATCATGTCCGAGGCGTTGGCCGATCGGTTGGCCGAGGCGTTCGCCGAATACCTGCATCGCCGCGCGCGACGCGAGTGGGGTTATGGCGCCAATGAAAACCTGACGCCCGAACAACTCATCGCAGAGGAGTACCGGGGCATCCGTCCCGCGCCGGGATATCCCGCGTGCCCGGACCACACGGAGAAGAAGACCCTGTGGCAACTTCTCGACGCGGAGAAGAACGCGGGCATCAAGCTCACGGAGAGTTTCGCGATGTGGCCGGGTTCGAGCGTGAGCGGATTCTACTTCGGCCATCCCGAGTCGAAATACTTCGGCATCGACAAGATCGACCGCGACCAAGTGGCCGACCTCGCGCGTCGCAAGGGAACCCCGGTGCGCGACACCGAGCGCTGGCTCGGCCCCTGGCTCAACTACGACACCTGAAACGTGGTGGCAGCGATCGTGAGATCGCGGACCTCACCGTCCCTGTGTGGCAGCGATCGTGAGATCGCGGAGCCCTGCGGGTGCACCGGACGTAGAGCAGGCGTCCCCGCCTGCGCAATTCGTGGGCGTCCCCGCCCGCGCCGAGCCTTGGGAGGGAGCTTCGGCAAGCTTACCGACCTGCCCCACTCCACCGTCTCAACCGTATCCATGCAGTAAGAAATCAATTGGGTATCTCGCCAAGACGCCAAGAATCCACGCATTCCCGACTGAGCCGGGACGGAACCATGCAATCGCGGCAGGGGAATTATCTCACGCCAAGGGGAACCAAGGCCGGCCAAGAAGGCGGGAACGTGTATCGGGAACCAGAGATTGGATCCCACCGTTCGGTGAAACGACACGCCGGCGGTCTTTGCCCCCTTGGATGGCCTTGGCCCGGCTTGGCGTGAGATAATTCCTCGGCCGCTACT
>JANYDN010000161.1 GCA_025363585.1 Verrucomicrobiota bacterium
GGGAACCAGACATCGGATCCCACCGTTCGGTGAAATGACACGCCGGCGGTCATTGCCCCCTTGGATGGCCTTGGCCCGGCTTGGCGTGAGATAATTCCTCGGCCGCTACTGCATGGATACGGCGAAGCCATGCATCTCGACTCCTAACTTTCGCAAACGCAGGCGAGACGCCCGCGACTACCGCAGGCGGGCCTGCGCGCCGAAGCCGGGCGAAGGCGGGGACGCCCGCGCTACCCACGCCACCATCCACCGCGTCACCGCGTCGGCCACACTCCCTCGCCCTCACTTCAACGTCGCCAAAAACTCCATCACATCCCTCATCTCCAGCGGCGTCAGCAGCTCCGCCAATCCCTCCGGCATCGCCGAGAGCCCGCCCTGCGGCGGTTGGTATCCTTCCGCGTACGCGCGGTTCGGCAACACGATGCTTTCCAGCAAATACTCCCGCCCCTTCTTCGCTCCGATCCCGTCGAGCACCGGTCCCACCGTCCCGCCGTCGCCCGCGACCTTGTGGCAACGCATGCACTGCACCTGCGCGTTCGAACGGAAAATCTCCGCGCCCCGCGCTGCATCGCCACCCTCCAACGCCACGCGCCACCGAGCCAACCCGTCGTCCTTGCGCCACGTCGCCTCGTGCCGCGCCACGCGTTCCGCGAACGCCGCCTCCGGCCTCGTGCGCGATGCCGCCAAAACATCCGCACGCAACGATGCCGGCAAATTCCCCGACGCCAATCGTTCAGCGAGCGGCGCCAACACGTCCGCCGCCCCCGCCTCGGGCAAGCGCGCCAACGCCGCGATCGCCGCCTGCGCCGGACGCAACGCCGCTTTCGGCACGTCCGCACCATTCGTCGCCGCGCCCACCATTCGCGCGAGGATCGGCACCGCCAGGCCTGGCTCCAATCGATCGAGGTGCGGCACCGCGCTCGCGCGCACCGCGGGATCCGCATCGTCGAGCGCCGCGCGCACCGCGTCCGCCGTCTGCGACGCGTTCAACGCCGCCAGAGCGGGCACGATGCGTCGGCGCAGTTCCGGCGCGGTGTTCGTCTTGAGGAACTTTTCGTGGAAGGGCACCGAAGCTTCCTTCGTCTTCAAGCGCACCGCCGTGTCGAGCACCGCCAATTGGACCACCAACGGCGAAGGCCGGCCGCCCACCACGACTCCCACTTCGTCCGGCGTGCTCGTGTCCAGCAACTCGTCCGCGACCCGCAGGAACGCGCGGATCGCCGGTTGCGCATTGCGCTTCACCGCGATCCCCGAGGCATGCCACGCGAATCGGCCAAGATCATGCGGCAATCCACCCGAAGCCGATGCGACGAGCGGACGCCACAGGCCGTTCACGCGATCGAGCGGCGGCG
Source organism: Verrucomicrobiota bacterium (assembly GCA_025363585.1). Classification (GTDB taxonomy): domain Bacteria; phylum Verrucomicrobiota; class Verrucomicrobiia; order Limisphaerales; family UBA9464; genus UBA6176. Next base: position 1,353 of record JANYDN010000161.1, read on the forward strand.
GCGCGCCCCAATCCGCGAGAGCTTCGAGCGCTTTTACCCGCGCCCAGTCCGGAACGTCGCGACGCTTGGCGAACCCGGCCAACATCTGCGCGTGTTGCTGCGTGCCCATCCGGAACGCCGCGTCGATGACGCGCGACATCAGGTTCGTCGGGCAATCGATGCGCGTGATCAACGCCGCCAACGCGGGCATTCCGTCGGCGACGGGGACATCGTGGATCGCGCGCCCCGCCTCGACGACGATCGCGGGGTTCGGGTCGGAGAGCATGTTTGTAAGGAACCCATCGCTCATCCGGCGCAGGACCATCACCGCCGTCATTCGCACGTCCAGGGATGGATGAATTGTCATTCTACGGAGGCGCGGAGACGGATTTTCTGGAAGAGTCCGACTGTAGAACCGCCCGGCCCAGACGCCTTCCTCATTTGCACAGAGCCGTGCCGCCGCGTGATGCAGGAACGAATCTCCCGTTGGGCGGTTTGTCATCGCCGCCAATACGGTGTCCGTCGCGGGATGGAATTCGAAGGGCGGAACGACGTGGCGTATTGGGTCAGCGATGATGGGAAATCTTCCGCTCACCTCCAGCGCGACCCTCTGGGAGATGGTTGGATGGTAGCGTAGAATTCCAAACTCCGATTTTGGCCAGGCCAAATCCCCGAGCGCCATCGTCGCGTGGAAGGCCACCCTCGGCGATGGATCCGCCAGCATCGCGGCCAGCGGAAAGTCGGCATTGGCAAGTTGCGCGGCACCGAGCATACGCGCCGCCTGTCCACGCACTCGTTCGTCCGCGTCTTCTAGCAACGGTAGTAGACCAAACAATTCGTCCGTCATGTCGCCGCCGTTCACCGTCTTCGAGGCCCACGGCACGTCTCTCACGATTTGCCCGATGCCCCAGATCGCATGCACCCTCGCCAGTGTGGAGCGCTTTGAAAACGCCACGCCGCGCAAACCTTGGAACGACTTCGGTCCGCGCGACGCCAGTTCCCACTGCGCCTCCAATCGCACGCGCCGGTCGTCGTTGCCCAGCAGCTCCAGCAACTCGCCCTCGCCGCGTTGCGTCATGCCTTCCGCCAGCAATCGCTTCACCGCGGCCGAGCGCGGATCGGCCGCGGGCATCGCCACGCGATAGATGCGGCCCTTCATCGGCTTCCCCCAACCTGCCACCCAATCCAGCACGTACGCCGCGCCGTCCGGACCGAAATCCACGTCGGTCGGCCAACAGCCCCAGAGGAACCGCTCCTTGCGGTCCAATTCGAAACTCGCGCCGCGCGGTTTCACCGTGAACGACACGACGCCGCCCGGGAAATCGCAGTGCAGGAACGTCCCCTTCAACCGGTCGCCGAAGCCCGTCCCCGGATAGAACGCCAGCCCGCTCGGCCCCTGGCTCGCCGTGCCTGCCGGCGGAAGAATCCCGTCGTGCCCGCCTTTCCACAGTTCCTCCAGGACCCACGGACCGAATCCCGGCGCGTGCTGGTAACTCGTGCGCCACCCGTAGTCGCCGTCCTCCACCAGATGCAGCACGCGGCATGGATCGGCTCCCGCGGTGTCGTTGTCCGAGGTCCACAGGTTGCCATCGTCGTCGAACGCCAGTTCCTGCGGGTTGCGCAACCCGACGCAGAACACCTCGAGATCGCGCCCATTGGGCTCGCACCGCAACACGCCGCCGCAGTCAGGAACATTCAGCACGATCCCCTCGCGATTGGTCACGCACAGCCCACGGTCGCCGAAGCTCATGTAGATCCGTCCGTCGGGCCCGCGGATCAACCCGTGCAAATCATGCCCGGAAACCCCGATGTGCACGCCGAAGCCCGTCGCCAACCGCTCGCGCGGCGTCTTCGCGGTGTCCGCGGCCTGCGTCGCGCCCGCGGCCGGTGCCGGTAGACTCCACAGGTTCGGGATGTCCGCGAGATAGACGCGTCCGGCCGTCGCGAGGATTCCCGCCGCCGTCCCGTCCGCCGGCGAATCGAAGCCCGTCGCCAACACCGTGCTCTCGTCGGCTTTCCCGTCGCCGTCGCGATCGACGAGCATCCGCACCAACTCGGAATCGCGCGTCAACAGGTCGGGCTCGGTCGTGGCGAACTGCGACTCGAGAAACGCCGTGCGTTGGCCGACGTCGTGGAACGACATGTCGGCCAGCAGCCAGTTCGTGTGCTGGGTGATGTCGAAGATCGACACGGCCCAGCGGTGCGTCTCCGCGACGAAGCAACGTCCGGTGCCGTCGAAGTGGAACGCGACGCCGTTGCTCAACTGCGGGTCGGACGCCCACACCGAGAGCTTCAGTCCCGGCGCGAGTTGGAGTTTCGCCGCCTGCTCGCCCGCCGCCGCGAAGTCGGGCGGTGACGCGGCGTGCTGCGCGTGCTGCGCGTGCAACGCCGTCGCGCACGCGAGCGTGCACGCCCACGCGACGCACCAATTCCAGAAACGCATGGATTGGTTTTACAGAGAGAACCACCCGCGCGAAACGGAGGAGTGGCAGCCATCGTGAGATGGCTGACCTCGCGATGGCCGCCGTGCCAATCCACCGTCTCACGACGTCGGCCACATCACTCCTCGCTCACGCCAGAATCTTCCGCACCACCTCGCCGCCGATGTCCGTCAGCCGATAGTCCCGACCCTGGAACCGATGCGTGAACCGCGCGTGCTCGATCCCCAGCAAGTGCAGGATCGTCGCCTGGAAATCGTTCGCGTGAACCGGGTCTTCCACCACGTTGTATCCGAAATCGTCCGTCGCCCCGATCGTCGTGCCCCCGCGGATCCCGCCGCCCGCCATCCACAGCGAGAACGCCTTCATGTGGTGGTCGCGCCCGTAGTTGCCGTTCGAGCTGTCCCCTTGGTTCATCGGCGTCCGACCAAACTCGCCGCCCCAGATCACCAGCGTGTCGTCCAAAAGGCCGCGCTGCTTCAGGTCGCGGATCAACGCCGCCGTAGGTTGGTCCACGACCTTCGACGTCTTCGCGATGTCGGCCGGCAGGTTGTTGTGATGGTCCCAGCCGCGGTGATAAAGCTGGATGAACCGCACGTCCCGTTCCGCGAGACGACGCGCGAGCAGACAATTGTTGGCGAACGAGGATTTCCCCGGCTCCGCGCCGTACATCTCGAGCACGCTTTTCGGTTCCCTCGAGATGTCCATCAACTCAGGCACGCTCGTCTGCATCCGGTACGCCATCTCGAACGACGCGATGCGCGTCGCGATCTCCGGGTCGCCGACCGCGTCGAGGTGACGCGAGTTCAAATCACGCGTCCCGTCCAGCAACCGCCGCCGCACCGCGGGCGTGATGCCGTCCGGATTGTTGACGAACAGGATCGGCTCGCCGCCCGACCTGAATTCCACGCCCTGGTGATTGGTCGGGAGAAAACCGCTGCCCCAGTAACGCGTGAGCAACGGCTGGTCCTGGCCAAAGCCCGACGCCAGCACCACGAACGCCGGCAACTGGTCGTTCTCGCTGCCCAGCCCGTACGAAACCCACGCGCCCATTGCCGGACGCCCCGCCTGCTGGTGACCCGTCTGCATCAGCGTCACGCCGGGATCGTGGTTGATCGCCTCGGTGTGCATCGATCGGATGATCGCGATCTCGTCGGAGATCGACGCGATGTGCGGCAACAATTCCGAGATCTCCGCGCCGCCGTTACCGTGCCGCTTGAATTTGAAACGCGAGCCGACGCAATTCAGCGGCTGCCCCATGAGCTGCGCGATGCGCTGGCCCTTCGTGAGACTTTCCGGCATCGGCTTGCCGTTCATCTCCACGAGCCGCGGCTTCGGGTCGAAGAGATCCAGTTGCGACGGCGCGCCCGACTGGAACAGGTAGATCACCCGCTTTGCTTTCGGCGGGAGGTGAAGCGGGCGGATCGTGCCGCGCGCGTTGGCGACGATCTCGGAGTCCGCGCGCAGCAACGACGGATTGACCAACGACGCCAGCGCGGCGGTGCCGATGCCGCGGGCGGCGCGCCCGAAGAAGTGGCGGCGGGTCAACAGGTGGGCGTGTGAAAACGGTTCGAACATGTTCATTCGCGGGTTGCCGTTTCGTCGAGATTGAGGATCACGCTGGCCACGCCGGTCCATGCCGCAAGCTCGGCCACGCGCGCGTCCGGCGGACGTTTCGATTGCCCGAGTTTCGTCAGCGAGTCGGCGGCTTTCTCGTCGGACGCGTAGGCGGCGCGCACGTCGTCCAGCATCCGCGACAGCGTCCGGACCTCGTCCGCCGTGGGCGGCCGTGCCAGCGCGGTCGAGAGCGCGAAGCGAAGCCGCGCGGCGGTGTCGCCCGACGGGACCTCGCGAAGGATCCGCTGCGCGAAGTTCCGCGCGGCCTCGACGTAGGTGACGTCGTTCATGGTCACGAAGGCCTGCAACGGCGTGCAGGTGCTCGGGCGCGTCACCGAACAGAGGGCGCGGTCCGGCGCGTCGAAGGTCTGCAGAGTCGGGTTGGGGACGGTGCGTTTCCAAAGCGTGTAGAGGCTGCGGCGGTAAACCTCGTCGCCCATGCCCACCTCGTATTTGTTCCCGGCGAACATCTTTTCCTCCCAGAGCCCGGGCGGTTGGTAGGGACGCACGCTCGGTCCGCCGATCTTCCGCACCAGCAGGCCGCCGATCGCCAGCGCGTTGTCGCGCATCATCTCCGCCGGCAACCGGAACCGCGGGCCGCGCGCGAGCAACCGGTTCTGCGGATCTCGAGCCACCAATTCCGGCGTGACCCGCGACGCCTGCCGGTACGTCGCGCTGGTCACGATGCGTTTCACCAACGCCTTCGTGTCCCAGCCGCCGTCGACGAATTCACGCGCGAGCCAATCGAGCAATTCCGGATGCGACGGCAACTCGCCGTTGGTCCCGAATTCGTTCGCGGTCTTCACGATGGAATTCGGGAAAAACATTCCCCAGAAACGGTTCACCGCGACGCGCGACGTCAACGGATTCGCGGGATCGACGACCCAGCGCGCGAGGTCCAGCCGGTTGGTGCGGCCCGCGTAGCGCGCCGGCGGCAGGCAGCTCGTCGGCACGTCCGCGAACACGCGATCCCCTTTCGCGCGGTAGTCGCCGCGGATCCGGATGTTGCTCGGTCGCGCTTCGCCGGAATCCTCCATCACGCGCAGCGACGGAATGCCGCCGTCGATCTCGCCCTCGCGTTTCTTCGCCGCCGCGAGGTCCGCCGCAAGTTTCCGGATCTCGGGAACTTCCGTCTCGCGGAAGAATTTCCTCAACTGCGCGGTTTGCTCCGCGTTCCGTTCGGCCGCCGGCTTGCGCGCGAGTTCGCGGATCGCGCGGACCTTCTCGTCGCCGGCGGCGCGGTCGGTGGAGAAATAGAATCCCGCGCCGCCGCCGTAGTTCACGACCTTCAACAACACGTCGTTGTCGCCCGCGACCAACTCGGCCTTGGCCTCGTCCTGGTTCGGCGCCACGCCGCGCCCGATGTCCTTCGCGAGCACTTCCTTTCCGTTCACCCAGACCTTCAGCGCGTCGTCGCTTCCGAGGAAAAGGACGACCGTGCGCGCCGCGTCCGACCGGATCGTCCGGTGCAAATACGTCGCGCCGAAGTCGCCGGACAATCCCTGCGCGACGCCATCCTTCCACTCGGGATGCGGCGTCCAACCGATCTTCCCGTCGCCAAACTTGGCGGCGGCGTCGAACGCCTTCCCCGTCTCCGGACCGAACTCGCGCGCGAATGCCAGCTTGGCTTCCGGCGCGTCCTTCGACACGAACGGTCCCGCCGCCGTCCATTCGCCGGGATGCAATCCCGCGGTTCCGGCGAGGTCGGCGACCGTCCGCGTTTCCCACTCGCGTTGCGCCTTGTCGAACGCATCGCTCGCGCCGTCCATCGCCTCGGCGTGGCGCTTCGCAAGCGACTTCGCCTCCGCGCGCGCGGACTCCAGATCGCGCGTCTGTTTCTCCGTCGGCAGTTTCACGAACGGCGGCGCCGGGTCGCTGTCCAGGCCGCGCTCGGGGATGCGGTTGAAGAAGTCGTAGATCTGGTAGTACTCGCGCTGCGTGAACGGGTCGTACTTGTGGTTGTGGCACTCGGCGCACTGGATCGACGACCCAAGGAACACCGTGCCAAACGTGTTCACGCGGTCGGTCACGTACTTGTTCAGGTACTCGTCCGGGTCGGCGCCGCCCTCGGTGCTGGACATGCCGTTGCGGTTGAAAGCGGTCGCCACGCGCTGCTCAACGGTCGCGTCCGGGAGGAGGTCGCCGGCGAGTTGCTCGGTGACGAAACGGTCGAACGGCTGGTTCCGGTTGAACGCGCGGATCACCCAGTCGCGGTACTGCCACATCGAGCGCGGCACGTCCGCATGGTAGCCGTCGCTGTCCGCGAACCGCGCCAGATCCAGCCACGGCACCGCCATGCGTTCCCCGTACGACTCCGTCGCGAGCAAGCGATCGACCAACTTGTCGTAGGCATCCGGATTCGTGTCGGCAAGGAACGCGTCGACCTCGTCGATGGTCGGTGGAAGGCCCGTCAAATCGAGTGTCAGCCGTCGCGCCAACGTGCGCTTGTCTGCCTCGGCCGACGGTTGCAGTCCCTCCTTCTCCACCCGCGCCAGGACGAACCGGTCGATCTCGTTGCGCGGCCACCGCGAGTCCTTCACGGACGGCAGCGACGGTCGCTCCGGCGCGATGTAGGACCAATGGGATTTCCAAGGGGCGCCCTCGCCGACCCAGCGCGACAGCAACGCGATTTGTTCCGGAGAAAGGCGCTTGCCCGTCTTGGCGGGCGGCATGCGTTCGTCGTCCTTCTCGCTCGCGACCATCCGCAGCAGTTTCGACTCGGCGGGTTTGCCCGGCACGACCGCGACGTCGCCCGATTCCAGTTTCGCGAGCACGCCCTCGCGTTGGTCGAGACGGAGGCCGGCCTTGCGCTTCGCGGCGTCTGGCCCGTGGCACTGGTAGCAATTGTCCGCGAGCAACGGCCGGATATCGCGGTTGAAATCGATCGACGACGTCGACGCGGCGTGAAGCGTGCGGAACACCGCGAGCCAAGCGACCAACGCCATCAGCGTGCGTCGCATCAAGGCCGCGCCCGTCGTTGTCTGGAATCGTTCCATGGAATGCGCGCGTCCCCGGTCGTCTCGCCGCGATCCCGACCCGGGGTACTGTCGGACACTTTCGGAAAGTCCCGTCGCGATTGTCAATCGACCGCTCGGGGCCGTGTGGCATTCCATGCATCGCGGCATCCCTCGGTTGTGGTGCATGACGTAGAGCGGCCGTCCCCCGCCTTCGCCTGGCTTCGTCGGGCGTGCCGGCTGCGCAAATAGCACCGTCCCCGGTGCGTTTCCTCGCGGCTTGTGGGGGCGGGCGGGACGCCCTGTTTTGCGCAGGCGAGACGCCCGCGACTACCGCAGGCGGGGACGCCCGCGCTAAGCCGTATCCATGCAGTAGCGGCCGAGGAATTATCTCACGCCAAGCCGGGCCAAGGCCATCCAAGGGGGCAAAGACCGCCGGCGTGTCGTTTCACCGAACGGTGGGATCCGATGTCTGGTTCCAAATACACCTTCCCGCCTTCTTGGCCGGGCTTGGTCCCCCTTGG
>JANYDN010000166.1 GCA_025363585.1 Verrucomicrobiota bacterium
GGGGAATGGCGTAGGGCGGCCGTCCCTCGCCTTCGCCTGGCTTCGGCGCGCAGGCCGGCTGCACAGTTCGAAGGCGTCCCCGCCTTCGCCCAGCAACCACATCGAGCCGGGACGGCTCGGACTGCGCAGGCGAGGACGCCCGCTCTACTTCCACCGTCTCACGACGGCGGCAACGGGGGAATGGCGTAGGGCGGCCGTCCCCGGCTGCACAATTCGCGGGCGTCCCCGCCCGCGTCCAGCAGCCCCACCGAGCCGGGACGGCTCTATCTGCGCAGGCGAGGACGCCCGCTCTACTTCCACCGTCTCACGACGTCGGCCACGGGCGGAATGGCGTAGGGCGGCCGTCCCTCGCCTTCGCCTGGCTTCGGCGCGCAGGCCGGCTGCACAGTTCGAAGGCGTCCCCGCCTTCGCCCAGCAGCCCCACCGAGCCGGGACGGCTCGGACTGCGCAGGCGAGGACGCCCGCTCTACATCCACCGTCTCACGACGGCGGCCACGGGGACGCACGCGCTACCCCTTCGTCACCGTCTCGTCCAGATTCAGGATCGCGCTCGCCACGATGGTCCATGCGGCCAGCTCCGCGGCGTCGCGCGGCGTCGTCTTCGAATCACCGATCGAAAGCAGCCTGGCCGTCGCCGCCGCGTCGGCGCGGTACTTCGCCAGTTGCTCGTGCTGGAGTTCCAGCAACACCCCGATCTCCTCGTTCTTCGGCACGCGTCCGGTCGCAAGCCGGAATGCCCGGACGATCCGCCGGCGGTCGTCGGTCCCGGAAGCGATCATCCGCTCGGCCAATTTTCGCGCGGCCTCGACGTACGTCGGGTCGTTCATCAGCGCGAGCGCCTGCAACGGCGTGTTCGTGCGCGGGCGCTTCACCGTGCACACCTGCCGGTCCGGCGCGTCGAACGTGCTCAGGCTCGGATGCGGCGACGTGCGCTTGATGAACGTGTACATCGTGCGCCGGTAAAGATCCGCGCCCTTGCTGGGAACGTATTTCTGCGCGGTGAAGGAATCGTTGTCCTCGCGCGCCATCAGTTCCTCCCACATCCCCGCGGGCTGGTACGGGAAAACGCTCGCGCCGCCGACCCTCTCGTCCAGCAACCCCGCCGAGCTCAACGCGAGGTCGCGGAGGAATTCCGCCTGCAACCGCACCCGCGGGCCGCGCCCCAGCAACCGGTTCTCGGGATCCCGCTCGTACGAGGCCCGCGGCGCGCGGCTGTCCTGCCGGTAGGTAGCGCTCGTCACGATCAGGCGCTGCATCCCCTTCACGTCCCATCCGGTCCGCACGAATTCCGTCGCCAGCCAGTCGAGCAATTCCGGATGCGTCGGCCAGTCGCCCTGCGTGCCGAAGTTCTCCGTCGTCTTCACCAAACCGTTGCCGAAATACATCTGCCAATAGCGGTTCACGATCACGCGCGACGTCAGCGGTTGGCGCGGCGAGACCAGCCACCGGGCCAATCCCAGCCGGTTCGCGGGCTCCCCTTCCGCGAGCGCCGGCAACGCCACGGGCACCGCCGGTTCTATCTTGTCGGTCCGCTTGTCGTACTGCCCGCGCACCAGCATGAACGTGTCCCGCGGCTTCTCCATCTCGGCCATCGCCATCGACGTCGGCACCGCGCGGTCGAGTTCGTCCCGCTCCTTCCGACGCGCCGCCACGCCGTCGCGCAACCGCCGCATCGCCGCCGAAACCTTCCCGCGGAAATGTTCGCGCAACGCGTCCCGCTGCGCGTCCGTGCGCCGCGCCGGATCGATCGTCGCGATCGTGCGGATCGCCTCGGGCACTTCCTGCATTCCGTGCGGACGCGGCGAGGACGTCGCCGACACGCGCAGGCGGCCGATCGAATGCTTCGCGAATTGGGATTGGAACCGCAGCTTCACGGACGCCGTCGCCTTTCCGCCGACCGCCGCGATCGGTTCCGCCAACTCCACGACCAACGAGTGCGATTTGCCCGCGTCCGGAAAGATCGCCCAACCGCTGTCGAGGCGACCGTCGATCGCGTTTGCCGCGGGAAAGCCGTCCTGGCTGTGGTTCGCCGACGCGGACTTCGCCTTGCGCGACTTGCCGTCCACGGCGATTTCCACCTCGGACAACACGAGGTTGCCGTTGTCCGAACGTCCCGGTCCGCGCGCCGCCAACGCGTCGTCGGCAAGCGCCTCGAATCGCAACGCCGTGATCGACGGCAACGCCGCGGTCACCGCGAACACGTAGTCTTCCTTCGCGTCGCCGGCGCCGGATGCCAGCCACGAGCCGTCGTCGCGTCGCGCGAACGTGGTGGCGACGGACGCCGACAAGCCGGCGGGCTCGACGACGGTCCAATCCGGCGCGCTCCCCGACGCGAGCGACGCCTCCCATTCGCGCTGCTCGCGGTCGACCTCGGGCGGCGGATTCGCGACGAACGCCTCGGCGGACATCGTCGCGGCGTCGAAACGCGGGATGGATCGCCGCTGTTCGTCCGACGGCAATTTCACGACGGGCACCGCGTTGCCATTGCGACCGTCGAGACCGTTCTCGGGAACGCGGTTGAAGATCGCGTACATCGCGTAGTAATCCCGCATCGTGAACGGGTCGTACTTGTGGTCGTGGCATTGCGCGCACGCGATCGTTTGCCCGAGCCACACGGTCGCGGTGGTGTTGATGCGATCGAAGATGTAGGCCGCGTGGTACTCGTCGGGAATCGCGCCGCCCTCGTAGTTGATCATGTGGTTCCGGTTGAACCCGGACGCCACTTTCTGCGCGGGCGTCGCGTCCGGCAACAGGTCGCCGGCCAACTGCTCGATCGTGAACTGGTCGAAGCGCTGGTTCGCGTTGAACGCACGGATCACCCCGTCGCGCCACGGCGTCATGTCGCGCGCGGAATCGATGTGGTATCCGTGCGTGTCCGCGTAGCGCGCGGCATCCAGCCAATCCACGGCCATGCGCTCGCCGTAGTTCGCGGAGGCCAACAAACGATCGACGACCTTGCCGTAGGCCGAGGGCGACCGGTCCGAAAGGAAGGCATCGATTTCCTCGGGCTTCGGCGGCAAGCCCGTGAGATCGAGCGTGACGCGGCGGATCAGCGTGGTGCGGTCGGCTTCCGGGCGCGGCTTCAACCCCGATTCGTCAAGGCGGGCGAGGACGAAATGGTCGATGCCGTTGCGCGTCCAAGACGAATCGGAAACCGCGGGCAACGCCGGGCGTTCCGGGACGAGGTACGCCCAGTGCGCCTTGTACTCGGCACCTTCCGTGATCCAACGCCTGAGCAGCGCGATCTGCGATTCGGAGAGCGGCTTGTTGGCCTCCGCGGGCGGCATGAGGTCGTCGGCGTCATGCGGGACCAACCGTTGGAACATCGCGGACTCCCCGGGCTTGCCCGGCACGAGCGCGGCCTTTCCGGATTTGCCGCCGCGAAGGGCATCCTCGCGGACGTCGAGACGCAGCTTGCCCTTGCGGGTCTTGTCGTCGAATCCGTGGCAGAGGAAACAGTGCTCGTTGAGCACGGGCCGGACGTCGCGGTTGAAATCAAGTTTGCCGGACACCGGCGCGGCTTGGGAAACCAAGGCCGATCCGATCCACGCGAAGGCGGCGGCGGCGGCGACGAGAATGGAGCGATGGAAACGCATCGGGCTACGCAAGTCCGGAGGCCACGGGCAGCCAGGGGACTTGCGTCGGATTGTCGCCGTGGTTGGGCCGGAGGCAACCGTGGATTCGCCACGCATGCCGGGTTCAATGCGGCTTTGAAAGCCTCGGCAGCCACTTCCTGGCGGCCGCGGCGCGGTTGCACCCGGCAAACATTTGCGGTAACCAAGGCGGCAAATCACCGGTCACTCCCAAGGTTCCAGCCTTTCGCACACCCCCGTTGCCATGAAAACGACCTTTGCCCGACTCGTGTTGCTGCTTCTGACCGGAGCCCTGTTGCAGGCCCAGGACTGGGCAAAAGCGCGGTTGGAGAAATCCCCGCGCCACCTCGAGTACGTCAAGGTCAAGCAGGGCGCGCGCGAGGTGAATTGCTTCGTCGCGTATCCGGAGGTGAAGGACAAGGCGCCGGTCGTCGTGGTGATCCACGAGATCTTCGGCCTCACCGATTGGGTCCGCGGCGTCGCCGACCAATTGGCCGAGGCCGGCTACATCGCCATCACGCCCGATCTCCTGTCGGGCACCGCGCCCGGCGGCGGCGGCACGGCGGAACTCGGTTCGGGCGACGCGGTCCGCAAGGCGATTTCAAGTCTGTCACCCGACCAAATCACCGCCGATCTCGACGCGGTGGTGGCGTACGGCAAGGGATTGCCGGCGGCGAACGGCAAGGTCGCCGTGGCCGGATTCTGCTGGGGCGGCGGACAATCCTTCCGCTACGCGACGCACAATCCCGACCTGAAGGCGGCGTTGGTCTTCTACGGCACGGGTCCGGAAAACCCCGCGGAACTCGCGAAGATCAAGGCGCCCGTCCACGGATTCTACGGCGGCAACGATGCCCATGTGAGCGCGACGATCCCCAAGTCTACCGAGCTCATGAAAGCCGCGGGCAAATCCTTCGATCCGGTGACCTACGAGGGCGCCGGCCACGGATTCTTCCGCGCGGGCGAGGCACCCGACGCCAACGCACCGAACAAAAAGGCGCGCGACGAGGCTTGGAAACGCGTCCGCGAGATCCTCGGCAAGCTCTGAGGGGATTGGATCCGATTCGATCCCGCCCATTCCAACCATTTCGTCCTGGCCCCACGGCCGGGGCACATAACAAATCAACCACGACCGCACGACAATGCATCGCAAACGCACATGGACGCTGGCCCTCGCCTTGGGCGCCGGGCTGTTCACCCTCGGATCGGCGCATGCCGCCGATTCCGCCAAACCGAAGTACACGATTGAGGAAGTCATGAAAGCCCTGCACAAGGGTGACGACGCCATCGGCAAGAAAGTCGGCAAAGGACAGGGCACGAAGGAAGACTTCGCCAAGCTGGTGGAGTACTATCCGTCGCTCGCGTTGAACAAGCCGTCGAAGGGCGACCTCGCGGCGTGGAAAGAAAAGTGCAACGCGCTGACGGCTTCGGCGAAGGCGCTGAAAGCCGGCGAGGACGGCGCGCTCGAGAAGTACCGCAAGGCGGTCAACTGCAAGGCGTGCCACTCCGAGCACAAGGAAGACAAGGAACACAAATAGGCGCCCGCGTGCGGTGAAGATTCAAGTTTCAAGATTCAAGTTTGAAGCCGGCCAGACGTAGAGCAGGCGTCCCCGCCTGCGCAAAAGAGGGCGTCCCCGCCCGTGCCAGCAAGACGTGGCGCGGCCGTCCCCGGCTGCGGTAGCCGCGGGCGTCCCCGCCTGCGTTTGGCTTCGGCTCACAGCCCTCCTGCGTCCCTGTCCACCCGACCCCACCGCCCGCACCGAGACGGTGCTCTTTTGTGCAGCCGGGGACGGCCGCCCTACCCGCCGCGGACACCGCCCGCGAGACGCGCGCGCAACGCCCCCGACACCGTAAGTTCACGGCATTTTCCTTCGTCAACTTCGGGCAATGCCTTACATTTTTCGGGTCCACTCGTGAAAACTCGACGCGCATTCCTCCAGTCGCTTGCCGCCGCCCCGGTGCTGGGTGGCGCCTGCGCCGTCCGCCCGTCGACATCCTCATCCACGTCGCGGCCCCTCGCGACCGCCGCCCGTCCCGCGCCGATCTCCCCGGGCACGCCGCGACACATCATCCACATGGTCGCGGACGGCATGAGCTCCGGCATCCTGACCTGCGCCAACCACTACTCGCGCCTCACCCGCCAACGCCCGCTCACGTGGTTCGAACTCACCCGGCGCCATGACCTCCGCATCGCGTTCATGGACGTCCGTTCGCAGAGTTCGATGGTCACCGATTCCTCCGCCTCGTCGTCCGCCTGGGGCAGCGGCGTGCGCATCCCCAACGGCAAGGTCAACCAGTCCAGCAGCGGCGCGAAACTGGTGCCCCTGTACGATGTGTTGGGATCGACGGGATGGAAACGCGGGCTCGTCACCACCACCGAGATCACCCACGCCACGCCCGCCGGATTCGCATCCTGCGTGAAGAGCCGCGGCGACGGCGACGACATCGCGGTCCAGTACCTCGGCCGCCGGGTCGACGTGTTGCTCGGGGGCGGCAGGAAGTTTTTCACGACCAAGGACCGCAAGGACAAGCGGGACCTCAGGGCCGATTTCCGCAACGCCGGTTACGCGGTGCTCGAGAAGCCCGAGGATCTCGCGTCCGCCCCGGCCGACGTTCCTTGGCTCGGCATTTTCGCCAACAGCCACATGCCGTTCGTCGTCGACCAATTCGGCGGCATCTCGAAGGTCGAGACCGTCCCGCAACTCGCCCAGATGACCCGCGCCGCGTTGAAGCGACTTTCCGGCGCCGAACGCTTCGCGCTGCAGGTCGAGGGCGGCCGCGTCGACATGGGTTGCCACAACGACGATGCAGCGGCCGCGATCCGCGAGATGATCGCGTTCGACGAGGCGATCGACGTCTGCATCGAGTTCCAGCGCGAGCATCCGGATACCTTGATCGTCATCACGACCGACCACGCGACGGGCAACCCGGGGTTGAACGGAATGGGCGACAACTACGACAAGAGCAACCAGGCGTTCCGAAACCTGCTCTCCATCCGGCAATCGATTCCCGAACTCAACAAGCGTCTCTCGCTCGCCGAGAACCCCGGGCAATTCGCCGCGCGCCTCTTCGAATCGACCGGTTACTCCGTCTCGACGCGACGCCGCGAGTTGGTGGAGCCGTTCCTGAAAAAGAAGGGTTACGCGCTGTTCGACGGCCTCAATTCGGATGTCGGCGCGATGGGCCAGGTCCTCGCCAACCACACCGGCATCAGCTTCACCAGCACCCAGCATACCTCCGACCACGTGCCGCTGCTCGCGATCGGGCCGGGCTCGGAGGGATTCGCCGGATTCATCGAGAACACCCAGGTCTTCGAACGCTACGTCGGGTTCGCCGGCGTCCAATTCCGCAATCCGCAGGAATCCCTCGTGGCTTCCGTCGATCCGGAACCGGGCAGCGCGGAGAACATCGCCGAATACATGCTCGGCTGAGCGTCTTCGCCCGCGTCCGACATGAGTCGCGCGACCGATACCACAGTGCGCGTCGCCCGCGACGCGATGGCGACCCGGTTCGAGGCGGTGCTTCACGGGGACGCCCCGGAACGGTTGCGCGCGGCGGCCGAGGAAGCACTCGATGAAATCGCCCGCACCGAGGATTTGCTCTCCGCCTTCCGCCCGCACTCGGCGCTCGCGCGCGTCAACGACAACGCCGGCCGTGGCTGGACCCGCGTCGACCCGCGGTTGTTTGCCTTTCTGAAACGGATCCTCGCACTCGCCGCGGAGACCGGCGGCGCGTTCGATCCCACGGTGGGAAGACTCGTTCGTCTGTGGAATGCCGCGCGGGAAAATTCCCGGCTCCCCGATCCCGCCGACATCGCGCTGGCCCAGACCCAATCCGGTTGGGAACACGTGGAACTCGATGCCACCGCCTTCGCGGTGCGGTTCCTCAAACCCGGTCTCCGCATCGATCCCGGTGCCGCGGGCAAGGGCCACGCCCTCGATGCCGCGATCGAAATCCTTCGCGAGGCAGGCATCGAAAACGCGCTGCTGCATGGGGGCACGAGTTCGGTGTCCACCATCGGATGCGATCCATCGGGCGCCGCGTGGGCGGTCGCGTTGCCGCAACCACCACCGGGCTTCGCGTGGCAATGGCCCGGCGGCTCGCCACCGCGGATCGAACTCCGCGACACGACGCTTTCCGTCAGTGCCGTCTGGGGACGCTCGTTCGAATCCGGCGGGCGCGCTTTCGGCCACGTGATTGATCCGCGCTCGGGCGAACCCGTGGACCGCTCGTGGTTGTCCGCCGTCGTCAACGGGTCCGCAATGGACGGCGACGCCTTGTCGACGGCGTTGCTCGTCCGCGGCGCGGAGGGAATGGCGACCGCACGCGGTAGGTGTTGGTTGGTGGAATCGGACGGCCACGTCCACATCCCATCCGCGTAGCCGCGGCCGCGCGAAGCGCCATGGAGTGCGGCGGGAAGTCGGACGCCACGCCGCTTTGAAGCAAGGCGGGCGCGAGCCTTCCTACCTCCCCACCACCAACCTTCGGACCCGGTGATTCTCGCTGTCGCCGATCAACACCGAACCGTCGGCATCCACAAACACGCCGTGCGGACGCGCGAGCTTGGCGGAGCGCGCATCGCCGATCGGACCCTCGCCTTTCTCGCCGGTGCCGGCCACGCGCTCGATCGTTCCGCGCTTCGGATCGTATTTGCGGATCGCGTGGTTCTCGGTGTCGGCGAGATACACGTCGCCATTCGGCGCCACGGAGATTCCCTTCGGGCCGTTCAACGTCGCATCCCTCGCAGGCCCGCCGTCGCCGGTCAGGCCTTTCTTGCCGGTGCCCGCGACGATGTGGATCGATCGACGTGCAAGGTCGAACCGAAGCATTTGGTTCCCCTCGCGCGTGACCAACAGGAGGTTTCCGCCCGCGTCGAAGTCGAGCGAGCGCGGCCCGTTCAACGGCGTGCCCCCGATGGGCGCGCCATCCGGCGTCGTGCCTGCTTTCCCGGTTCCCGCGAACGTCGTCGCGACATGGGATTTCGCGTCCACGCGCCTCACCGCGTGATTGCCGATGTCGGCGATGAAGAGGTCGCCCGACGGCGCGAACTGGATGCTGATGGGCGACCGGAACCGCGCCTGCAGCGCGTCGCCGCCGTCGCCCGAGTAACCGGCCTCGCCGGTCCCCGCGAAGTTCGACAGGCGTTTGGTCTTCGGATCATAGCGACGGATCCGGTTGTTCTCGGTGTCGGCGACGAGGAGTTTGCCGTCGCGATCGAAGCGAATCTCGTGCGGATGGAACAACGTCGATTCGGTCGCCGATCCGGACTCACCCGCGGGTCCCGGCATTCCGGTGCCGATGACCGTCGAGATCGTGCCGTCCGCGTCGATCCGCCGCACGACGTGCGCCGCGTAATCCGCGAACCAGATCGCGCCGTCGGGTCCGCGAACGACGCCGAACGGGTTGTCGAGGATTGCCTCGAGGGCGGGCCCGCCATCTCCCTTGAACCCAGCGATGCCATTGCCCGCGACGTTTTGGATCGTATCGGCGGCGCACGACAACGCCGCGGCGAAAAGCCCGACCCGGACGAGAAAGGCGGTCTTCATGGAAGGCGCGCAGGATGCGGTCGTGCGTGTCGAAAGTCAGCAGCAGCCATAGCGCGGGCGTCCTCGCCCGCGTCCTGTCGGCCGTATCCTGACGAGTCGCACCGAGACGGTGCTTTTCTGTGCAGCCGAGGACGGCCGCCCTACCCCGCAAGACACCGCGCGGCGTAGAGCAGGCGTCCCCGCCTGCGCAAACAAGGGCGTCCCCGCCCGTACCCGCAAGACGTAGCGCGGGCGTCCCCGCCTGCGCCAACCTCCCGCAGCCACGCCCCACGAGTCGCACCGAGACGGTGCTTTTCTGTGCAGCCGAGGACGGCCGCCCTACCCCGCAAGACGCCGCGCCACATCCCTGCCCCTTGCGTTCCCATCGCGAAAGCGGAGTATCGCCCGCATGAAATTGCGGACGATTGGATACTGGATATCGACGCTGTTGATCACCGGGATGATGTCGATGTCGGCCTTCTTTTGTTTGACGCGGAAGCCCGACGCATTGGCCGGCGTCAAGCACCTTGGTTACCCGGGTTACTTCGTCACCATCCTGGGCACCGCCTACGCGCTCGGCGTCTTGGCGTTGTTGGCCCCGAAACTCGGACGCCTCAAGGAATGGGCCTACGCGGGATTCACCTTCGCGTTCATCTCGGCGTTCTGGTCGCACATCGCGATGCGCGAGCACAAGCAGTCGTTGGGCGCCGTCGTTGCGCTCGTGGTCCTCGCGGTCTCCTACCAGACCCGCCCGGACAGCCGACGGATCGGCGCGCCGTCGAAGTCGAAGGACAAGCCCCGGGACAAGTCGAAGGACTGAGCAAGCGCCGCGACGTAGCCCACCTGTAGGCCGCGTGCCCCCACGCGGCGTTCCTCGCGGGATTCCGGCCCACACGTTGCCGTTCGTTTCGACGCCGGGTCGGGGACCCGGCCTACAGTTGGCCGGACGTCCGTGCGACGCCCACGCCACGCCCGGCCAGTCCACCGCGTCACCGCGGCGGCCACGCCACCCGCCCCCGCTCACGCGAACTTGTTCTTGCGGTACGCGCCCATCTTCGGCGCCTCCGGATTCACCTCGGGTCCGAAATAACGCAGCACCACGAGGGGCTCCGTCTCGCTGGTGTTCTCGAACGTGATCCCGGCCTTCGCACCGTCCTCGGTGACGAAGTACTCGTCTTCCGTCAACTCGTGGAAACGGATGAGCTTCGGGCTGTTCAACGGCAATCCGTTGATCCGTCCCGAGCCCTGCACGCAGATCAATCCGTACGCGCCGTTATCCGGGATCGTCGCCTTCACGCCGGGATCGACGGTCAATTCCTTCGCCGTGAACAACTGCTCGCCGTCCACCTTGCCGTACACGATCCAGCGATCGACGAACCCGTCCTTCCGCGTGTCCGCCACCGGCACGGGTTCGAGGTAATGGTTGTCCTTGAAGTTGGGATCGACGTTCTTCTCCCAGTCCAACTGCTCCACGATGAAATCGATGTCCTGGTGTTTGGCCTTGGGCATGTCCTTCACGAGAAGGCTCCACGGAACGTAGCGTCCCTCGACGATGCTCTGGTACATGCCGAAGACATCGCTGCCCCATTGCGGCTCGTAGGTGCAGAGCGAGCCCGGCGCGTGGAGGATGCAGGGATCGATGAGCCAACCGGTCCCCACCTTGAGTCGGTACGCCTTGGAGAGATCGAGGATCCCGTTGTCGCCCTTGTTCCAATCCTCGATGCACTTCCGCACCTGCGCCTTGGTCGTGCCGGGCTCGAAGCCCATGAACGTGTACGGGAAATTGTTCCCGACGTTGTTGTGCTGCGGCGGGAAATAGTACGACTCCGGTTTGCCTTCCTGCCCGACGAGCTTCGCCTGTTTCGCGCTCTGGTGCATGTGGTGCGGGATCGGCCCCATGTTGTCGAAGAACTTCGAGTACACGGGCCAACGGCCGTACTTCTTCCAGATCGCCTTGCCGACGAGCGTCGCGCCGCCGTCCTCGACCGCCTTGCGGAGCGTGAAGCGCTCGTTGCCGACCACGACGTAGCTCAGGCCCTCGTCGGGCACGCGTCCCTCATTCGCGGCCTCGGTGGTCGACGCGAACCAACGCTCGTCGATGCCGCCGCGGTTGGCGCCGTAGGCATACGTGTCGTCGGGATGGAGTTTGAGGCGTAGGCCGGGCTGGAGGAACGAGCGGGGAACCCAGGCCGGGGCGAGACGGAGCAGGCCGCCGGTGCGGGAGAGTTCGGCTTCGACCTTCGACTTGGTCGAGCCCTTGATGGTTTTGAGGCCGGTGACGGTGTTCATGACGGACTTAATGACGGGTGACAGTGTGACGCTGCAATACGCGTAATGTAACGGAGCGGGAGGAACGTCACGAAGCGCGAAATTCACAGCGCGGCGGCAAGGCTGTAGAGCGGGCGTCCCCGCCTGCGCAAAACAGGGCGTCCCCGCCCGTGCCAGCAAGACGTAGCGCGGGCGTCTCGCCTGCGTTAGGTCCGAACGAGCAGGCCGTGCCGCGGGGCTATTCTCTTTTCCACCGTCTCACGACGTCGGCCACGGAGTGAATGCGCTCGCCCTGCTCCCCGCTCCCTGCTCCCTGCTCCCCCCTACGGCCCCCACCGCGCTCCCACCGGCACCAACTCCGCCCACCGATCCATCGGTTCTCCCGCCGCCCACGCCATCCCGCGCAACACGAACAACCGGTACGCCGGATCATCGAACGTCCACGAGAAATGCCCCGGGATGCACACGAACACTTTCCCCGGCCCGACCTCCCGCACCCACGCCTGCGGCCGCGCCTCGCCTTCCTCCACGGTGGTCGCCAAAACCCGGACGCCCACGCCCGCACCCGTCAGTTGCCAGTAAGTTTCGTCCACCAAACCCAACGACGCGATCCCCTCGTTCATCGAGTGCGGCACCAGCCCTAACCCCTCACCCGCTGGATCTGCCGGTCATGCACCCGCGACAGAAGCAGCAGCGCCGCCACGGCACCGACGAGGGCGCAGAACATGTCGGACTGCGTGTCAAAGGGATCCCCCTGCGTTCCAAGGAACTCGTCGGCGCCTTGGCCCATGGCAAGGGCGGCAGCCCACTCGATCAATTCGTACGAAGCACTGATGGCCAGCACCGTGCAAACGATCAGGAACACCTGCATTTTCCGGCCCCGGATATATTCGCCGCGAATGAAGATCTCGCGCGCCACGAGCGCCGGGACGAAACCCTGGAAGAAATGCCCGATCTTGTCGTACGGGTTGCGATGGAGACCGAGTAGCTTGGCGATCTCAAAGCCCAACGGGACGCGCGCGTACGTATAGGCGCCACCCACCATCAGGATCAGGGCGTGCACGAATATGAGTGCGTACAAGAGGGTGGTGAGCGGGAACCGCCTATAAGTCATCCAGAGCACCGGAACCGCGATGAGGATGGGAAAAACTTCCATCAGCCACGTCCCACGGTCGTGCGGCCTCGCGCCCGAGATGGCCAGGAGCACGAGGAGAAGTCCCAGGGCGACCAGGAGCGAGGTTGGGCGACGTTGATGCATTGGTTAATGTAAGTTGGCGATGATCTCATGGGACTGCCGACATGGATGCGGCCTCGACGGCTGGCTCTCGGTCCTTGAGCGGTACTGTCTGGGCTCGAACAATCCCGTCGCCGCTCCGGCATGCTCCCAACCGGTCCCGCTGCCGTGCGCTTCACCTCCATGCCGCCTTGGTCCGGCTTGGCGTGAGACAATCCCCGACTCGTGGGACTGAAAACATTTTACAGAAGGAAACAGAGGCAACGAAGCCTTCGCCTCGCTTGCTACCCCGACCGCACGCCCCGCCCTTTTTGCCTTTCGTGCGGAAACACGTCTCGGAGGACCTTCGCGTCATGGCCGGGGTAAGACTCACGCGAAGCCGCGAAGCACGCGAAGAGCAAGCCTCCGTTTCCTTCGCTACCTCCTGTAAACATTGGGCCGTGTCAGGAGGCGACCACCGGCTGCCGGTGCCGTGCGTTCCGTGCCGCCTTGGTTGGCCTTGGTCCGGCTTGGCGTGAGATAATTCCTGCACCGCCCAGTCGGACGGTTCCTTGCGTTCGTGGGACGATTTGAATTGGTTCCTGCTTTTTGCCAGACTCTCCCCAGCGACATGAAATCCCCACAGTATCACGGAGTGGATTCTCACGTGGGCAACACACCGCTCATCCGTCTGCGGCGGCTTTCCGAGCTGACCGGTTGCGAGATTCTCGGCAAGGCGGAGTGGATGAATCCTGGCGGATCGGTGAAGGATCGCGCCGCGCTGGGAATCGTCTCCGACGCTGAGGAGAAAGGACTTCTCAAGCCGGGCGCGACGATCGTCGAGGGCACGGCCGGCAACACGGGGATCGGACTCACCATCATCGGTCACGCGAGGGGCTACCGGAGCGTCATCGTCATCCCGGAAACGCAGTCCCCCGAAAAGATCGCCCTGTTGCGCACGCTGGGAGCCGAGGTCATCACGGTTCCCGAAAAGCCCTACTCCGATCCCGGAAACTACAACCACGTGGCGCGGCGCCTGGCGGAGGAGAAGGGTTGGTTCTGGGCGAACCAGTTCGACAACACCGCGAACCTATTGGCCCACTACCGCACCACCGGTCCAGAGATTTGGTCGCAAACCCAGGGAACCGTGACCGCGTTCGTGGCGTCGGTCGGCACCGGCGGCACGTTGGCGGGGACCGCCCGTCATCTGAAAGAACGCAACCCGCTGATCGCGATTGCCTGTGCCGATCCCTATGGCGCCGCGATGTGGTCGTGGTTTGCCCGGGGAAACACCGACATGAAAGACGGTGACTCCTTTGCCGAAGGCATTGGGCAATGCCGCGTCACGAAAAACCTCGAGGGCCTTGTCGTGGAACACGCCTACCGCATTCCGGACCAAGAGGCGCTGACCATTGTCTATCAGCTCCTGCGCGAGGAGGGCGTTTTCCTGGGCCTTTCATCCGGCATCAACGTGGCCGGCGCGGTCCGGCTCGCCCGCGAGCGCGGCCCCGGCCAAGTCATCGTCACGATACTCTGCGATTCCGGAGCGAAATATCAGTCCAAGCTATTCAATCCCGAATGGCTCGCGACCAAGGGACTGCGCACCGACCTCCCGATCGAAGCCGTGCTGGGCTGAATCGCCGTCCCGCGATATCGCTTACTCCGAGTTTGCCAGTTTCTGTTGGGCCGACCCGTCGAGCATGCCGTGCTGCCTCGCCTCGCATACCCGGAGCACATTCGGCGGAAGGCACCAACCGTCCGCCACATGGATCCTCAAGGAGCGGCTACAGCCGAAGCCTCCCGCTTCCCGTTCATATGTCCATATTATGGGACTGACCCGAATGGCGCTTACTTAAGACGTGCTCGAGGAACGCGCGGTGGCGGAATCCTTCCGTTTCCAGCGGTTTCTGTGGAGTTTCTCGCGGCATTCGCGGCGCGGCGCGGTCAGGCACGCGAAGGGTTTCGGACGCCGTTTCACCGCCCGCGGTTCCCTTCGCCCCGGTCGTCGTGGCACCAAGTCGGCGGCGACGGACCTGTACAACCCGCGCCTCAGGCGTCGCAGGGTGGTCAACGACCTCGCGCGCGCCATCCGCGGGCAGTATTGCCGCACGGCGTCGATCGTCCCCTTGAAACTCAGGCGCTCCAGCGCCGCGCCGTGCCTCCGGGCGGCTTCCACCATGGTGATCCGGACCATGTTATAGGCGATCAAACCCGCCATGAGTTCCTTGATCGCGATCTCCGGGCTCCGGACGCGCAGGTGCTCCATCTTCATCGTCGTCTTGATGTCCCGAAATGACAGCTCGATCTGCCATCGACGCATATAAACCCCGGCGATCTCCGACGCCGGGTACTTCTTGGGATCGAGCAGGGTCGTGACGATCGAGACGAAGTGGGTCCGGTTCCCGCGCCGTTCGACGCGGCTGCGGACCACCCGGACGGTGATCGTGGCCGGGACCCGGCTCCACCGCGCCTTGCTCATCCCCTTCGGACGCTGGGCCGGCTTGCGCCACACGAAGAGCGCGTCATCGGGACCCAGACGCTTGAAGGGTTTCCGGAAATCCGGGCTCCGCATCTGGTGCAGGCGCGCCACGACGTCCACGCCTTGCAATGGAAGCAGGGCCAGCGAGACATAATCACCGAAGGCCCGGTCGCCGAGCAGGACGTCGCCGGGTTGGAGATGGCGCCAAAGCCTCTGGGCCAACGGGGTGTCATGACGCCTCATCCGGGAGGTGACGACATTGAGGGCGGCGCCGCTCCCGAGGCAGAAGAGCGCGAGCACCTTCATGAGCGGGAATCCGCAGCCCTTGGCCTGGGTGGAGGGCTGGGGAAAACGCTTCTGGTTCTCGGGCGTGTCGTCCAACTGGACCGTGGTGCCGTCGATGACGCGGATGTTGCGGCCGCAAAGGAGATCCAGCTTGGGCGCGCGCGCACGCGGCCTTCATCGTGTGATGGAGGGCCTGGTGGAAAAGAGTGAGCGGGAAGCGGCCGCGGGCCTTGGAAAGGGCGCCGGTGGTGACGGGGTCCTTGTCGTCGCCCGAGAGCTGCAAAAGGGAACGCAGGTGGTGGCAGGCATCGCGGAGCGAAGACGCGGGCGAGAGGGCCCGGAGGATGAAGAGCCAGAAGGTGCGCTGGAGGGTGAAGAGCCGCTCGCGGCTGTTGGGACCGGATTCCTCCGCCTCGAATAGGTCGTGGGGAAAGAGGGATTCGAAGAAGAGCTGGAGCTCCGGGGTCGGGGTGGAGCGTGCGGAGCGGAGGCCGCGGCCGAGGGAGGCGAGGGAACTGCGCAGGGAGGGAAAGAATGGGGTGGACATAGGGCGGTACTACTACCGCCCTATTGACTGCGGGCATGGAAAAAGGTTACATGCGCCGCATGAAAGCGGACGTGGAGGCGATCGGACGGGAGTAC
>JANYDN010000186.1 GCA_025363585.1 Verrucomicrobiota bacterium
TCACGCCAAGGGGGACCAAGGCCGGCCAAGAAGGCGGGAACGTGTGTTGGGAACCAGAGATTGGATCCCACCGTTCGGTGAAACGACACGCCGGCGGTCTTTGCCCCCTTGGATGGCCTTGGCCCGGCTTGGCGTGAGATAATTCCTCGGCCGCTACTGCATGGTTACGGCTTAGCACGCGAAAGCCGCGCTAACAGTGAGCGGGTATAAGTTTCCACGAACCCAAAGACATGCGCTTCGGGGCCGTGGAATAGATATCCACGAACCACACGAAAAACACGAAAAGCTGCAGTGCCGGCCGTGTATTCTATGGTGATTCTTGATGGGTTGGGGAACCCGTCCGTCCGGGCCCTCGAATCACTTGAATCTAAACCAGCGCCTACCAGATCCCCTCGCCCGAACTTTTCGTGTGTTTCGTGTATTTCGTGGTTTTGCCACCCAACCCGAAGCACGCGGCGCAGCCCACCTGGCGCAGACCCGAATCGTCGGACACCGAGCAAATACTGAACACTGAACACTGAACACTGAACACTGAACACTGAACACTGAACACTGAACACTGAACACTGAACACTGAACACTGATTACTGCCCCCTGCCCCCTGCCTTCAACACCGCCTCGAATTCCGCGAGGTCCAGCACGCCGTCCCCGTTCTTGTCGAAGTCCTTCATGTCCGCGTCCGGCCCGCGCCAGTCGCGGAGTTCCATCTCGTCGATCTTCCCGTTGCCATCCAGGTCGCGGCGCTTGAACAGGCGTTCCAACGGCGGGACCTCCGCGTCCGGCTTCGGTTCCACCACGGCCGGGACCACGGCTTCCGCCGGCACGGTTTTGGGGACCAGGGAGCGCGTCGCCTCGGCGTACGTGCTGGCCGGATACTTCTCATGCAGTGCCTGCAGGCGTTCCGCGCGCCGCGGATCCGGCGCGTTCCCCGGCACCTCGTTCGCGAACGCCAACAGGAACAACGACTCCGCGTCGTCGTAATGCCCGTCGAGCAACTCCGTCACCTTCGCCGCGTCGCCCGCGAAAAATGCCATCACCGCGCGCTCGTGCACCGACAGCGACGCCAACCGGTTGCCCAGCTCGAGTGCCGGGATCTCGTCGGGCACCCACCGCGCCGGCGGCGTGTTCATCAACGGCTTCCGCGATACCGCCAGCACCGGCGGCGACACAACGCCGCGCGTCAGGTCGCACCCCATCCACACGTTCTCCTCGTCCACCGCGATCGAGGTCACCACCGCCGGCACCGCGACCCGCGCCACCCACTTGCGACTCGCCATGTGCAGCAACAACAGGTCCGTGCGCCCCGTGTTCGTGCCCACCTGCGACGCCACCCAAAGGAACGGGCCGTCGGCCTTCAACGCGCGCACCCCGCCGGGCAAACGCGTCGTCGGCGTCACCGGATCGAGCCGCGTGCCGAGTTCCGTCGCCAGTTTCGCCAACCGCGCGCGCGCCCGCATGCGGTCCCGGATCTCCTCCGCCACGCGCGTCCGCGCCATGTCATAGGCCGCGGGCGCGGGACGGAATCCCGACGGCGTCGCCGAACGCAAACCGCCCGGAACCGTCGGCCCGCGCGGCGCGATCCGGTGTTCCATCGACCCCGTTTCCGGCAACACGAAATGAAGGCCCAGATCGCTGCCGATCCAAAACCCGCCGTCGCCGTCCCCGGCGATCGACGTCCATCGCGGCGGATCCACGGACGGCAACGCGCCCCATTGCTTCGCGCGCATTTCCTCGAACTCGGCCGCCGCCTGGTGCCGTCCCAGGATCTGTTCGGGGCCGACGAGCAACATCCATTCGCCCGAGCCCGCGAATAGCTGCCACGGCGCCAGGCGCCTCAGGTTGTGGGCGCTGGTGTCGCCCGCGCGCGACCAACTCCGGCTGTTCGCGTTCAGCCCGTACAACACGCCCGCGCGCGAGATGGCCATCAACCGGCTGCCCGCCGTCGCCAATCCCAGAACGTCCGTCGTCGTCAGTCCCTGTGGCGCCGCATAGGTATCGAGGACCATCGTCGCCGGGTCGACCGCCGCCACGCCGCCGTCGAGCCCGATCCATACGCCGTCGCGCCGCACCTCCAGATCCACCGCATCGTACGGCTCGAGCCGGCCGCGCAACGGATCGAGCCGGTTGGCCGAAGGCGCGAAGACCCAGATCTTGCCGCCGGTCCCGTTGGTCTGGCGCCAACCCCGCGCGTCGATCCAGACGCGGCCGGGAGTGGTGCCGATGTCCACCACCCGCGCGACGGGCCACGCGACCGGGAACCGGACCGGCACGAGCGGGACGGTGGCGGGCGGCGGCAGCAGTTCGATGCGCCGGAGCGCGAAGGCGTCCTGCGGGGGCACCAACAGGTTGGTCGCCGGGGCTCCGGCCAGCCGGATCGAAACGGCCGAAAGCAACAGAACGAACGCGGTGAATGGGGGCTTCAATCGGGCAAAGGCTCGGCCCGCCGACACCGGTCGTCAACGCGCGGTGTCATCGGCCGAAAGCCGCGGCATTCGACAGGGAACCCCGCGCATCGTGTCGCGGGGATTCGCGTGGCGTCCGCCGGAAGGTTGCCTTTCACCGGAAGGGCACCCTTCGCCGTCTCGATTTCGCAAACTTCCCGCCACGATTCCGCGTCGGCGGCGGATGCCGGGACGCCTCCCCCAACGCCCGCCCGAATACTGCTTGAATCCCATCGCCGCGTGACGTTTATCCCGAAGAACCTGCATGGACACCCGACGATCATTCCTCCAAAAAACCGCGCTCGCCGCCGCCGGTGCCGGCGCCGCGGGGTTGTTTCCCGAATCGATCCGGCGCGCTCTCGCCATCGAACCCACGCCCGGTTCCGGATTCCTCGACGCCGAGCACGTGGTGATCCTGATGCAGGAGAACCGCTCGTTCGACCACGCGTACGGCACGCTCCGCGGCGTGCGCGGCTTCGGCGATCCCCGCGCCGTCTCGCTCCCGAACGGCAATCCCGTCTGGCTCCAGTCCAACGCCGCCGGCGAAACCTACGCGCCCTTCCGCCTCAATCTCCGCGACACGCGCGCGACCTGGATGAGCTCGCTGCCGCACACGTGGACGGACCAGACCGACGCGCGCAACCACGGTCGTCATGACGGCTGGCTCGCCGCGAAGCGTTCGAAGACCGCCGAGTTCGCGGACCTTCCACTGACGATGGGTTACTACAACCGCGAGGATCTCCCGTTCTATTACGCGCTCGCCGACGCCTTCACCGTCTGCGACCAGAACTTCTGCTCGTCGCTCACCGGCACCACGCCGAACCGCCTGCATCTTTGGACCGGTACCGTCCGCGCCGAGGCGTCCCCGTCCTCGAAGGCCAACGTCCGCAACGAGGACGTCGACTACCCGTCCGAGGCCCATTGGAAAACCTTCCCGGAACGCCTCGAGGAACACGGCGTCGGGTGGTGCGTGTACCAGAACGACGTAAGCCTGCCGGTCGGACTCGAGGGCGAGGCCAAGGCGTGGCTCGGGAGTTTCGAGGACAACCCGCTCGAATGGTTCTCGCAATACCACGTGCGGTTCGCGCCCACGCACCGCCGGCATCTCGCGTCGCGGGCACGCGAACTCGAGGCCGCTCCAAAAACCGCCCCCAATACCGCCGAACTCGCGCGCGTGCGCTCCGAGCTCGCGGCATACACGGACGACGCGTTCGCCAAACTTCCCGAACGCGAGAAATCGATCCATCGCCGCGCCTTCGTCACCAATTCCGGCGATCCCCATTTCCACGAACTCGAACCCCTCGAATACCGCGACGGCGCCACCGCGCGCACCCTGCTCGCGCCGAAGGGCGACGTCCTCCACCAACTCCGCCGCGACGTCGCGGACGACAAGCTCCCCGCCGTCTCGTGGATCGTCGCGCCCGAGAATTTTTCCGATCATCCCGGCGCACCGTGGTACGGCGCGTGGTACGTCTCCGAGGTCCTCGACATCCTCACGTCGAAACCCGACCTCTGGCGCAAGACGATCTTCATCCTCTGCTACGACGAGAACGACGGATACTTCGACCACGTCCCCCCGTTCGTGCCCCCCACGCCCGGTGCCACCGATACCGGCAAGGTTTCCGAAGGCATCGACGTCGCGGTGGAACACGTGTTCGCCGCGCAGGAACGCGATCGCCCGGGCGACGGCCGCACCGGACCGATCGGTCTGGGATTCCGGGTACCGCTCGTGATCGCGTCGCCATGGAGCCGCGGTGGCTACGTGTGTTCGGAGGTCTTCGACCACACCTCGATCCTGCGCTTCCTCGAGAATTGGGTTGGGCACAGGACCGGCCGCCCGCTGGTGGAAAGCAATATCAGCGCGTGGCGCCGCACCGTCTGCGGCGACCTCACCTCGACATTTCGCGACGCCGGGAATGCCAAGACTCCCCTGCCCCCGCACGTCGCGCGGAAGCCGTTCCTCGGCGCCATCCACGGCGCGCAATTCCGCGGGCTTCCCCACGGTTTCCACGCGGCGACGCCTGCGGAAATCGCCGCGGCGAGGAATCCCAAGTCGTCGCGACCCTCGGGATGGCCGCGCCAGGAGCCCGGCACACGGCCCTCGTGCGCCCTGCCGTACGGACTCTCCGTCGACGGCGCGATCGACGCCGACCGCAAAACATTCGCCGTCCGTTTCGCCGCGGACCCGACCGTCGCGGGACGACCCGCAGCCGGCGCGCCGTTCCATGTCTATTGCCCGGCCACCTCGGGCATGCGCGCGATCCACGGCCACACGCGCTCGTACGCGGTCGCCGCGGGAACGGTCGTCGAGGACACCTGGGCGCTGGAGGATTTCGGCGCCGACGGGTACGCGCTGCGCATCCATGGACCGAACGGATTCCATCGCGAATTCACGGGCTCCGCGAACGACCCGCGCATCCGCGTCTCCGTCCGGAGCGGCGCCGCCACGGCGACGGGACCGGTCCTGGAAATCGAATTGCGGGGCGCAGGAAACGACAAGGCCGTCGAGGTTTTGGTTTCCGATCCGAGCTACCACCGCGGGGCGAGAACGGCGACCGTCGGCGCGGCGGGATCGCCAACGGAAGTCGTGGTGCTGAAAATCCCGCTCGGCGAGACGGGCGGCTGGCACGACTTCGTCGTCACCGTCCAAGGCAACGCGTCCTACCGCCAGCGCTTCGCCGGCCGCCTCGAGACCGGCCACGACTCGATCAGCGATCCCGCGATGGGAACGTGACCACGGACCACGGAATGAAGGCCGGGATTGACCACGGAGCACACGGAACACACGGAAGAACAAGACGGGGAACGGAACGGGTTGCGCGCACGGGATTTTGCCAAGGAAATCACGGAACGAAAGGCCTTGAGTCGGTGTTTTCGGTTCCGTGATTTCCGTGATTTCCGTGGTTAATATATAAGCCTGATTCCGTGTGTTCCGTGTGCTCCGTGGTTAAATAAAAACCAATCCGCGGAAACAGGCTCCAACCTGTGGTTGCCCCCGGTCCGTGGTCCTAGGCAAGCAGCGCCGGCACCACCCGCGCCCCAGTCACGTCCGCGTCCGTCAGGCTCATCGCCCGACCCTCGTTCGGGAACGTCACCATTCGGTGGTCCATTCCCAACTGTTGCAGCAGCGTCGCGTGGAAATCATGGACGCTCACCACGTCCTGCACGGACTTGTACCCGAACTCGTCCGTGGCCCCGTGCACGTGGCCCGCGCGGAAGCCGCCGCCGGCCGCCCACAACGAGAACGCATGACGGTTGTGGTCCCGCCCGTCTTTGCCCTGCGAGATCGGCAACCGGCCGAACTCGCCCGTCCACAACACCACCGTCGAATCGAGCAGCCCGCGCGATTTCAAATCCTTCACCAACGCCGCGCTCGGCCGGTCCGTCTTCGCGCACAACCCGCGCAGGCGTTCCGCGTTCTTGTCGTGCGTGTCCCACGGTTGTCCCGACAAAAACAACTGCACGAAACGCACGCCGCGTTCCACCAACCGCCGCGCTATTAGACATCGCCGGCCGTATTCCTCGGTGTCCGGATGGTCCAACCCATATAGCTTCTTGGTCGCCGCAGATTCCCCCGAGAGATCCAGCGCCTCCGGCACCGCGGATTGCATTCGCGCCGCCGTCTCGTAGTTCGCGATGCGCGCGCTCAACTCCGTGTTTTCCGGATACCTTCCCGCGTGGTGCCGGTTCATCTCGCGCAACAGTTCCAGTTGGTTCGATCGCGACGCGGCCGTCATCCGCTCCGGTGTCTTGAGATTGAACACCGGCGAATTCCCGCTCCGGAACGGCGTCCCTTGGTAGATCGCCGGAAGGAATCCCGACGACCAATTGCGCTCGCCGTCCACCGGCAACCCGCCCGGATCCGACAACACCACGTAGGCCGGCAGGTTCTCGTTCTCCGATCCGAGGCCGTAAAGGACCCACGATCCCAACGTCGGCAATCCCGCGAGGAACCGGCCCGTGTGGATGATCCGCAGCGCCGACTCGTGGTCCACCGACTCGGTCATCATCGACTTCACCAGCGTGATGTCATCGGCGATCGACCCCGTGTGCGGTAGCAATTCCGAAAGCTCCATCCCGCATTTCCCGCGGCGATGAAACTCGTAGGGCGCGCCGAGGACGTTGCCCGCCTGCTTGTCGAAGTGGACCTCGAGATCGCCGCCCGGATAAGGCTTCCCGCTCCATTTGTTCAACGCCGGCTTGTAGTCGAAGAGGTCCATCTGGCTCGGCCCGCCGTGCTGGAAAAGACTGATCACCGCGCGCGCCTTCGGGCGCAGTTGGCCGGACATCGGAGCGTTCGACGCCAACCCCCGCGCGCCGCCCGCAAGATGCGCGAGCGCGAGCGCGCCGAGGCCGCCCGCCGACCGGGAGAGAAACGCGCGGCGCGCGATGGCTTCGAATCCGGGATTCATTCGAGATAAAGGAACGAGTTGAGACCGAACAACGACTGGCAGAAATCCGCCCACGCGCGTTCCCCGACATCCGCCTGTCCCGCGTAGGCCGCGCGTTGTGCCGACAAAAACCGGATCGCCAACGCGCGTTCATCCGCGTCGGGTCCGCGCCCGCACGCCAGCAGGAAGCCGCGGTCCAACCGTGCCCGCTCGTCCGTGCCGCACTCCCGGCCAAGCCTCCTCGCGAAGTCCGCCCCGCGCCGCGTCGCGAATTCCGAGTTCAACAGGCTCAACGATTGCAGCGGCATCGTCGTCACCGCGCGACGCGTGCAATTGAACACCACCGACGGCGCGTCGAAGTTCGCCATGAACGTCGGCACCTGCGTCCGCCGCCGTTGCAGGAACACCGACCGCGAGAACGCCTCGGGCTTCGCCTCGTCCACCGTCACCTCGCCGTCCCCGTCGCGCGGCGTCGGCACGTACGG
>JANYDN010000187.1 GCA_025363585.1 Verrucomicrobiota bacterium
GCGGCCGAGGAATTATTTCACGCCAAGCCGGGCCAAGGCCATCCAAGGGGGCAAAGACCGCCGGCGTGTCGTTTCACCGAACGGTGGGATCCAATCTCTGGTTCCCGATACACGTTCCCGCCTTCTTGGCCGGCCTTGGTCCCCCTTGGCGTGAGAGAATTCCCCTGCCGCGACTGCAGGGTTCCCTCCCGGCTCGGTCGGGAATGCTTGGATTCTTGGCGTCTTGGCGCCTTGGCGTGATACCCAATCGAGTTCTTACTGCTTGGATACGGCTCAGCCGCGATGCTGTTCGCGGAAGCGACGCGGCGTGATGCCGAACTGCCGGCGAAAATGGGCCGTGAAATGGCTCTGGTCGCAGAAGCCCGATTGCTGGGCGACTTCCGCGAGCGCCAACTGCGTTTCCACGAGCAGTTGCCGGGATTTCTCCAACCGATGGCTCACCACGTACTGGTGCGGTGCCTGGCCGGTCGCCTGCTTGAAACGCCGCGCGAAATGGAACGGGCTGAGGCCCGCCGACTTCGAGATCGCCGCCAGCGACAGGCCTTCGGAGAGATGGTCGCGGATGTACACCGTCGCCATGCGGAGTTGCGCCGGCGAGAGCCCGCCGGATCGCGGGCGCTCCACGCGCGCGCGCCCGTACTTGCGCACGAGATGGATCGACAACGCGCGCGCCAACGCCTCCACGTAGACCCGTCCCTCGGGCGTCCGCGCCTGCGCCTCGCGCCGGATCTGGTCGCCGATCGCCGTGCACACCTGGTCCGAGACGCCGCGCAACGCGGGGAGTTCCACCGATTGTCCGCGGGTGAGTTCCGAGGTGTGGTGCGCGAGAAACTGCGGCGTGATCGAAATCGTGAAGAACCGGCCGGCCTTGGCGCGCGCCGCGAACAGTACCGACGCCGGATAAAGCGAGAACTGGCCGGGGCCCGTGCGATGCGGGCGAAACGGGCCGCCATCCGAGCTCTCGCATTCCGCCGTTCCCTCGAGGGAATAGACCAACACGTGATTCACCGGCATCGACGGCGGGTTCTCGTACATGCCCGCGCCGTGCACTTCGAGCCGTACCGACGGCCAATCCATTGGATCGCTTGCAAGTTCGGGTCGCGTCGAGACGACC
Organism: Verrucomicrobiota bacterium; assembly: GCA_025363585.1. Lineage (GTDB taxonomy): Bacteria > Verrucomicrobiota > Verrucomicrobiia > Limisphaerales > UBA9464 > UBA6176. Next base: position 1,115 of record JANYDN010000187.1, read on the forward strand.
GGCCTCAATCGGCCCGTCGCCGCGTCGATCAACATTTCCTGCGCGGGTTCCAATCGCGTTCCGAGTTCGGTGGTTAACCTTTCCATGGCTTTGCCTCTGCAAGCAATGACCGGGCCCGATGGGTGCGCGGTTACACAATTGTTGGATGATTTCTTCGCACGCAGAAGGCCGCGGCGATTCATTCTGCAACGTTTGAATCCCTCCCCGCATGTGGCGAAGTCCGACTCGCACCCGATTGGCTACCTCTCATCCCTCGCGCATGGGCCCGCGCGGCTCCTTGAATTGGGGGACATCGCTGGGAGCAAGGAATTCGTGTTCGTTCGATTGGCTGGCAATTGGCGTCCCGGAACGCGCGCGGGTTTCGACCGACGCGCCCCGCGCTTGAACGGCGCGCGATCACCGGGTTAGCTCGCCCGGTTGAACCCCGCTCGCACCACTCCGCCTTCCGGCACCCGTCGCTGGATGTTCAGGATTCTCGCCGCGTGCCTCGTCATCGTCGTCGTCCTCGGCGGACTCGAACTCGCGCTTCGCTTGGCCGGGACCGGATGGCCCACGGCGTTCCTTCTCCGCACCGAGGTCGGCGGGAAAGCGGTGTGGATCGAAAACCCCAGGTTCACCTGGCGCTTTCTCACGCCGGAACTCGCACGCTCTCCCCAACCGCTCGTCGTGCCCGTCGCGAAGGACCCCAACACGCTCCGCGTCGTCGTCCTCGGCGAATCCGCCGCGATGGGCGATCCCGAGCCCTCGGTCGGATACCCGCGCGTCCTCCAGGCGTTGCTTGAGGCCCGGCTTCCCTCGCGCCGCGTCGAGGTGGTCAACACCGCCGTGACCGCCATCAACTCGCACGCCATCCGCGAGATCGCGCGCGATTGCGAGTCGCTCGGCGCCGACGTGTGGATCGTCTACATGGGCAACAACGAGGTGATGGGTCCCTTCGGCCCCGGCACCGTCTTCGGCGGCAAATCCCCGAATCCCGCGGTCCTGCGCGCCGGTCTCTGGTTCAAGACCACGCGCACGGGCCAATGGCTCGACGTGCTCGCGCGCCGCGCCCATCTCGGGCCTCCGGTCCCCAACCAATGGGGCGGCCTCGAGATGTTCCTCCAACAACAGATCGCCGCGGACGACCGACGCATGGGCGACACGTACTCGTATTTCCAGCGCAACCTGGACGCCATCCTCGCCTCGGGTCGTCGCGCCGGCGCGCGGGTCGTCGTCAGCACCGTGGCCGTCAACCTCCGCGACAACGCGCCGTTCGCCTCGACCCATGCCTCCACGATGAAGCCGGCCGATCTCGGCAAGTGGGAGCATCTCGAGTTGGCCGGACGCCGCGCATCGGAAGCGGGCAACCCGCGCGAGGCGATCATCGCGTGGGCCAAGGCCTCGGAACTCGACGGGGGCCACGCCGAACTCGCGTGGCGTCTCGGGCGCGCCCTTCTTTCCCAAGGCAACACCAATGCCGCCGCCAAGATCCTCGGCATCGCCCGCGATGCCGACACGCTTCGCTTCCGCGCCGATTCCCGGATCAACGAGATCCTCCGCGAGACCGCCCGCAACCGGACCAACGAGGCCATCTGGCTGGTCGATGGCGAGCGCACTTTCGCGTTGAACAGCCGCGACGGGATTCCCGGCGACGAGTTCTTTTGGGACCACGTCCATTTCCGGATGCCCGGCGCCTACCTGCTCGCGGTCGCCACCGGCAGCGCCCTCATGGACGCCCTCCCCGAATCCGCGAAAACCGGCGCGCGGCCCGAATGGATCACGCTCAACGACGTCGCCTCGCGCCTCGCCGTCACCCAATGGGGCGACCATCGCGTCGTCGAGAATGTCCGCTCGCGGATGCGCCGTCCGCCCTTCAACACGCAGTTGAACGCGGCCGACCGCGACCAACGACTGCAACGCGAGTCGGCATCGCTCGCCCCCGGGCTCTCGCCGACCGCGTTCAACGCGCAGGCCAACGCGTTGCGCAAGGCGATCGAACGAGCGCCCGACGACTGGGTGTTCCACGACCAGTTCGGCAAACTCTCGGAGTCGTTCGGCGACGCCGAGGGCGCGGTGAGGGAATGGCGCCGCGTCATCGAACTCGTCCCGCACCACGTCATGGCACGGCTGCAGATCGGCCACATGCTCGCCACCAAGGACGCCACCGCGGCGGACGCCGTCCCATACCTCATGGAGGTTCTCGCGCTGCGCCCGGAAACCGCGGAGGCCCTCGCGTCGCTCGGCCAATCGTACGCGCGCCAGAAACGATTCCCCGAGGCGTACCCGCGCTTCGCCGAGGCCGCGCGGCTTCGCTCCGACCTTCTCGAAACCGAAGTGCAATGGGGCATCGCCCTCGAGGCCGACAAACAGACAAACGAAGCGGGGCGGCACCTGAACCAAGCGCTGACCATCAGTTCCAACAGCGCCCTCGCCCGCGTCCATCTCGCGCGGATGTCGGCAAGCGCGGGCGATACCAACGCGGCGCTCGCGCACTACCGCGAGGTGTTGCGCATCGCGCCGGCCTACCGCGAGGCGCGGCAGTTTCTCGAGGACAACAACTCCCCGTCGGCCCCGGTCCCGTGATGATCTGGCCCCAGGATTACAACCCGTTCGGCAACGCGGCGCTCTCCACGATCGTCGCCGCCATCCCGGTCGTCGTCCTGCTCGGACTCGTGGCGCTCGGCCACGTCCGCACGTGGCTCGCGGCGCTCCTCGGCCTCGGCGCCGCCTTCGCGGTCGCCACGCTGGCCTTCCGCATGCCCCTGGGCGCCGTCGTCGGCGCCACGGCGTACGGCACTGCCTACGGCCTTTTCCCCATCGGATGGATCGTCCTCAACGTGATGTTCCTCCACGCGCTCACCGTGAAGAGCGGACGCTTCGACGCGCTCCGCACCCGGCTCGCCTGCATCGCGCCCGACCCGCGCGTGCAACTGATCCTCGTGGCGTTTTGTTTCGGTGGCTTCATCGAGGGCTCCGCCGGTTTCGGCGCGCCCGTCGCCATCACCGCCGCGATGCTGATGCAACTCGGGTTCAAACCGATCGAGGCCTCCGCCCTGACGCTCATCGCCAACACCGCGCCCGTCGCGTTCGGATCGGTCGGCATCCCCATCACCACGCTCGCGCAGGTGACCGGCCTCGACGTCTTCAAGCTCTCGCAGATGGCCGGCCGCCAACTCCCGCTCTTCTCGCTCATCGTCCCGTTCTGGATCGTCTGGGCGTGGGGTGGCTTCCGCGCCATGCGCGGCGTCTGGCCGGTCGCACTCGTCGCCGGTCTTTCCTTTTCCATCGTCCAGGCCCTGGTTTCCAATTTCCATGGACCACTCCTCGTCGACACCGCCGCCGGCCTCGCATCGATCGCCGCCGTCATGGGGTTGCTCCGTTTCTGGAAACCCCGCGATCTCCCGGCAACGGCCACCGCCGTTCCCGACGCCGCGGCTGAGCCGACGCCCACGACCGCACCGGTTCGACCCGGCAACCCGTGGACGCCCTGGATCATCCTCGCGGTCGTCCTGTTCGTCTGGGGACTTCCGCCGGTGAAGAACGCGATGGACCGGCTCGCCCTTCCCGGCATCGAGCATTTCGGCGCGCCGAAGTTCGCGGTGCCGGGCATCCACGAACGCGTCACGCGGGTGCCACCCGTCGTCGAGACGCCCACCGCGGACAAACCCACCAAACCCGAGGCGGCGGAATTCAAGGCCAACTGGATTTCCGCCAGCGGCACGGGAATCCTCGTGGCCGCGTTGTTGTCGACCGCCGTGCTCGGCTTCCGCCCGCGCGAACTCGCGTCGATCTACCTCGGGACGCTCCGCCGCGTGCGTCCGTCGCTGCTCACCATCGCCGCGATGCTCGCGCTGGGGAACGTCACCAAATACTCCGGGGCCGATGCGACGCTCGGCCTCGCGCTCGCCAACACCGGCGTGTGGTATCCGTTTTTTGGGACGATGCTCGGTTGGCTGGGCGTCGCCCTGACGGGATCCGACACCGCGTCAAACGTGCTCTTCGGCAGCCTCCAGAAAATCACCGCCACCCAACTCGGACTCAGCCCATACCTAATGGCGGCGGCCAATTCCGTGGGCGGGGTGATGGGCAAGATGATCGACGCGCAAAGCATCGTGGTGGCGAGCGTCGCCACCGGTATCCACGGCGCCGAGGGCAAGATCCTGCGCCGCGTCTTCCTCCACAGCCTCGCGCTCGTCGTCCTCGTGGGAATCTACGTCACCTTGCAGGCCCGCTGGCCCCTGCTTGCGCGCCTCGTGGTCCGCTGAGACAAAACGATTCGAACGGCGGAAACCTTGTTTCACGCCAAGGCGGACCAAGGTCGGCCAAGATGCGGGGCAGCGAACCTTTCCCGCGCGAAGCGTCCCGCCGTCGCGCATGCGCGTCAACCTAAGCATTTTCTCGCCCCGGCTGTCGTGGGTGGCGGCGGCCCGCCTTCGCCGGGCTTCGGCGCGCAGGCCCGCCGCCACTCGAAGCACGAATTGCATTCGGGAATTGGCTGCCGAGTGGCACCGAGCCGGTGCCACCCACGGCATGCTGCGGGATTGCGACTTAGGTTGACGCGCATGCGCCGTCGCGGGATGCGGTGGGAAGGAGCGCCAGCGACGCCACACCGCTTTCCCCACCGGCCCAGGACGGCACCCTTCCATCGCACAAGCGCCATCCCCACGGGGATTCACATCCCTGAGCCAAGGCTGTTTCGTGACGAGGAACTGCGATCCGACGGGTGGAAAGCAACGACTGCCGACACATTTCCGATGTCCGACCTACCCGGGCACCGAAAGTACTGAGGAACCCAATCTCATTCGGCCGACAAGCCTTCACGGATTGTTTTCGCATCCTGCTCGCTCGTGACCCAGATCTTGTCCGTGCGGGATTTGAGCCACCCTTCTTTCCACTGCATATAGTTGGTGAAAGCCGGAGGCATCGATCGAAAACCCCCCATGTGCAGCTTTCGCTCGAAGTTTCCGACCACCATGCGCACGTCCTGTCCCCCGTGGGCCTCCTCGAAGGCCAGCATGTTCGTCGCACCCGCCCCGGTGTAAACCCATCCGACAACGAATCCGTTCGTCGAGAAACGACGCACCCGGATGCTGCTTTGGACGATCTCCACCGGCTCGATTCGTCGGATGGCGATGTCCGTTGCGTCGGCACTTCGTGGCTCATCCGCGGTGAACAAGGTGGCGATGCTTCGGTCGACGGTTTCTTCCCGGACCTTATAAACGTCGGGAACGCGGTCTTCATCGCCCAGGCACGGGACACCGACGGCGATCAGGGCAACAAAGGCGGCGAGGGATTTTTGCATGGAATGAAGGGGGACCGACATTCAGCCCGGCGACGGCGGCGGGACAGCCTGCTCGGCCACGACCCGCCAGTTCTCAAAGACGAACCGGTGGACCCGCTTTAGACCCAGATAGAATCCGATCTCCTTGAATCGCGGGAACCAGCCCTTGGCAAGGATGTTGGTCGTGCGCGTTATCCGCGTTCCGGTGCCGCACGTCTCCAAGCGAAAGTCTTCCTCCAGGGATTCGACCCACGGACCCCATCCGTGGTCCGTCGAAACCATCCTGAACCGGAGCCGCCCGGGAGGCTCCCAGCTCGTGATCTCTTGGATCACCGTGCCGCGATCCGAAATGCAGCGGCGCTCGGCACCCACCCCACCCGGGGACCGGGGAAGCTCGCACGACACCGGACGCGGCAGTCCGAGGCAGAACCAACCGGGCACATCCATTCTCGAATGGGTCAACAGCGGCCACAATACCTCACGCGGGACGTCGATGATTCTGGAAGTGCGGATTCTCATTGGGGTGGCCGCGACGTTCGCGAAGAGCGAGCCTCCGTTTCCTTCGTTACCTTCTGTAAAAAAACCAAACTCCTGTTGGAACAAATCAGGGCAGTGTCCGGATGCGCGCAAGTTGGGCCTGTCTTCGGCGGTCCAAGCACCGATCGACTGCCCGGAATCACTTGTCTAAAAGAGCGGCTGTTCCAGACGCCTGTGCCCGGAGGACCCTGCCCGTGATCGAGGCCGCATCGTCGCCGGCAAGCAGTCGCACCAGGCGCCCGATCTCTTCCGGCGAGGATATCCCCTCCGGCAATTCCCGCAGGATCCGCAATCTCAATTCGTCGGAGATCCAACCCGTGTCCGTGGGACCGGGATCCACCGCATTGACAGTGATCCCGGACTCCGCCAGTTCGGAAGCGAGCGTGAGCGTCAACGCATCCGACGCCGCCTTCGTGACCACATAAGCGATCTGACCGGGCATCGGGTTGTGGTTCTGTCCCGACGTGATGTTGATGATCCGGCCCGGGGCGATCCGATTCTCCTGCCTCGCGAACT
>JANYDN010000189.1 GCA_025363585.1 Verrucomicrobiota bacterium
TCACGCCAAGGGGGACCAAGGCCGGCCAAGAAGGCGGGAACGTGTATCGGGAACCAGACATCGGATCCCACCGTTCGGTGAAACGACACGCCGGCGGTCTTTGCCCCCTTGGATGGCCTTGGCCCGGCTTGGCGTGAGATAATTCCTCGGCCGCTACTGCACGGATACGGTTTAGGTATACGCGCATGCGCACGGGGCCGGCCTCGATGGAAGATACCGAGCCGGGACGGCTCGGACTGGGCAGCCGGCTTGCCCGCCGAAGCCGGGCGAAGGCAGGGGACGGCCGCCGCCACGACGGATTCCGCGGCCAAAGCTTCGGATGCGAGGCGTCTCCCCTGGTCAATCGCAGGCGAGGACGCCCGCGGCTACCGCAGCCGGGGACGGCCGCGCTACGGGGACGGCCGCGCTATGTCTAGCCGATCCACCGCGTCACCGCGGCGGCTACGTCGCGAGCGGCGCGCCCACCTGGATGCCGTGCCTGAGGCAATACGCGCCGTTGACCACGTATTTCTCGGCCCAGTGGCGCAGGCCGGCGCGTTCCTCGGGGTTCAAGGCGCGCGCCACCTTCGCCGGCGATCCCAACACGAGCGATCCTTCCGGCACCACCGTTCCCGGCGTCACCAGCGCGTTCGCCCCAACCAACGACTGCGCCCCGATGATGGCGCCGTCGAGGACCGTCGCGCCCATTCCCACGAGGCATTCGTCGCCGATCGTGCACGCGTGGACATTCGCCGAATGGCCCACCGTCACCCAGTTGCCGAGGATGCACGGGAAGTCGTCCGCCAGATGCAGCACGGCGTTGTCCTGGACGTTCGAATGATGGCCGATGACAATGCGGTTGATGTCCCCGCGCAGCACGGCGCCGTACCACACGCTGCTGTGGTCGCCCAACTCGACGTCGCCCAGCACCACCGCCGTCTTCGCGAGGTAGACTCCCGTTCCCAACCGCGGCCGCCGCCGCAGGTGACGCTCCAATCTCGCGGTCAACTCGTCCATGCGCCGATGTTCGGCGACGCAGGGCCGATGGACAAGGACGCTTGCCGGGAACGGCCGCCAACGGGCAGCGTCCGCGCGCATGACGATCCGCGGGGCCATCGAGGAAGGCGAGGCGACGTTGGCCCGCGCCGGCGTTGCCACCGCGCGCCTTGAGGGGGAACTGCTCCTCGAACACGTCCTCGACGTGCCACGACTGCGCCTGATCCTGCGCGGTTCGGAGACGATCGGGGACGCGGCGCTCCGCGACTTCCGCATAATCACCGCACGGCGTGCGACGCGGATTCCCCTGCAACACCTCGTCGGTTGGGCCCCGTTTCTCGGGCATCGGATCGTGTCGACGCGCGACGCCCTCGTGCCGCGTCCCGAGACCGAACAACTCGCGCTCCTCGCCATCGATCGCCTCCGCCGGGTCGAGGCGCCACGGCCGCGCCGCGTGCTGGACATCGGCACGGGCACCGGTTGCATCACGATCGCGATCGCGTCGGAAGTTCCCGATGCGGAATGCGTCGCCGTCGAACTTTCGCCCGACGCCGCGACTCTGGCGCGGATCAATCTCGGCCGCGCCAATCTGGGTCGGCGCGTCGAACTCGTGGAAGGTGACGCCTTCGAAATCCTCAAGACTCTGGGGCGGCGCTTCGATTGCATCGTGACCAATCCGCCGTACATCGCGTCGGCCGAGATCGAGGGCCTTGATCCGGAGGTACGAGACCACGACCCGCGGCTGGCGTTGGACGGCGGGACCGACGGGCTGGATTTCCATCGCCGGCTGGCGGTCGAGGCACGGGGATGGCTGGAACCGGGAGGATGGTTGCTCGCGGAATTCGGCGACGGGCAAGCGGCGGCGTTGTCCGAAATGTTCGCGCGCGCGGGATGGATCGAAATCAGCGTCGAGAAAGACTTGAGCCTCCGCGAGCGCGTTCTCATCGTTCGCGCGCCGCCCCGGGGAAACGGTTGAACGGAGACGTCCGCCGGACGGCAACGATTCCACATGGACAGTTTTCTGATCGAGGGAGGCGTCGCGCTTCGCGGCGAGGTCGAAATCAGCGGCTCGAAAAACGCCGTGCTGCCGATCATGGCGGCGACGTTGCTGACGGCGGAGACGTGCGTGATCCGCCGCGTGCCCGACCTGAGCGACGTGCGCTTCATGGCCAAGATCCTCGAGTCGATCGGGGCGACCGTGACGTTCGAGGACGGGACGTTGACCATCCGCGCGGCGGACATCCGCGGGTTCGGCGACTACGACCTGATCCGCAAGATGCGCGGCTCGATCTGCATCCTGGGGCCGCTGTTGGCGCGCTTGCGGGAGGCGACGGTGTCGTTGCCCGGCGGATGCGTGATCGGCACGCGTCCGATCGACCTGCACCTGAAGGCGATCTCGGCGTTGGGCGCGGAATTGCGCGTCGCGGGCGGGTACGTGCACGCGAAGGCCCCGCGATTGGACGGCGCGTTGGTGTTTCTTGGCGGGCGCGCGGGACCGACGGTTTTGGGAACCGCCAACCTTCTCATGGCCGCCTCGCTCGCCGACGGCGTCACGGTGATCGAGAGCGCCGCGTGCGAACCCGAGATCATCGACCTCGCGGATTTCCTGAAGGCGATGGGTGCCAGGATCCACGGCGCCGGGAGCCCGACGATCACGGTGACGGGCGTGAAGGAACTGCACGGCGCGGAACACGAGGTGATTCCCGATCGCATCGAGGCGGGGACGTTCGCCGTGGCCGCGGCCGCGACGGGCGGCGATGTCACGCTGCGCGGCGCGCGCCCCGACCATCTGGGCGCCATCCTCGACAAACTCCAGGAGTCCGGCGTGCGCATCCAGCGCAGCGCGGGCGCGCTGAGGATCGTGGGCAACGGGACGGTGCGGCCCGTCGACGCGACGACGATGCCCTACTCGGGATTCCCGACCGACATGCAGGCGCAGTTGATGGCGCTGATGTGCCTCGCACCGGGAACGAGCATCATCACGGAGCGTATTTTCGAATCGCGGTTCATGCATGCCTCGGAACTTCTGCGACTCGGAGCGGACATCGCGATCGAAGGACCGAGCGCGATCATCAAGGGTGGCCGGCCCCTGAGCGGGGCGCCGGTGATGGCGAGCGATCTCCGGGCGTCGGCGGCGTTGGTGGTGGCAGGAATGGCGGCGGGAGGAACGACGCAGGTGAACCGGGTGTACCATCTGGACCGTGGCTACGAGAAGATGGAGGCAAAACTCGAGCGCCTCGGGGCGCGGATTTCGCGAGTCCCCGGCGAATGATGGAAGGACCGTTTGGCGGGGGCGAACGAACGGCAGTACACCGGACCGACTGCGCGAATTTAACCAAACGGAACATTGACTTTCATCACGCCTTCCAGCTCAATCCTTTCACTAGCGCGACTCAAAACTATGAAAATCCTTTCAACCGTTGCGGCGTTGATCGTGGCCGGAGCCACGGCCCAAGCCGGAATCTTCACGTTCACGGCCATCCTCACGGGTGCCGCCGAAACCCCGCCGAACGGGAGCGCGGGCCTCGGAGTCACGGTGGCCACGTATGATTCGGGCACGGCCAGCTTCGACTTGAACGGCACGTACGCCGGGTTGTCCTCCAGCGCGACGGCGGCACACGTTCACGGCGGCGCCGTGGGTGTTGCGGGTCCGGTGATCATCCCCTTGACCGTTGCTGGCAACGCCGCCGGAAACATTTCCGGTTCGGCCACCCTGACGGCAAACCAGTTCCACCACCTTTATAACGGTGACTGGTATGTGAACATCCACGACGCGACTTTCCCGGGCGGCGAGATCCGTGGCCAGTTGCTGCTCACCAGCATCCCCGAGCCCGAGACCTACGCCGCTCTCGCGGGCGTTGGCCTCCTCGGCTTCGCCGCTTGGCGCCGGTTCAAGGCCTGATCCGATTCGGCCGAACACAAAAGGGCGCGGTTCACACCGCGCCCTTTTTGTTTGTCGGAGTGCCACCGTCGGTGGCGGCCGCGGACCGCTTTCCCGAATCGGTCGCCCTTCCCCGTCTTCTTCGCCTCCTTCGTCAGCGGACCGGGGGCGGATCAATGCGCGGCGTGGGTCGATTTCCCAATGGATTGCCACCCGGCACGGTTTCACGCGTCGCGTCGCGCCACTCCGCCAACTCCGCCAGAATCCGCGACACCGCGATGCCATCGTGTTGGGCGGGATACTTGGAAAGGTTGGCGTCGGCCAGATCGAACAATGCCACCGCCGGCCCAAGGCGCCCTTTCTGCAAGTGCACGAACGCGCCGGTAAATTGGATCAATCCCTTGTGGAACGAATAGTTCGCCGCCGCCTTCCCGCCCGCCAGCCAGGACTCCTCGAGGACGTCGTGGGCCTCGTAGTAAAGCCCTTGGTTGAAGCACTCGAAATAGCCGAGGTAATGCGCGTCCCAACCGCGCCCGCCGAAACCCGAGATCATCGCCGCGATGCGGCCGGACTTGCTGCTCACGACACCCGGGATAACCCGTCGGGCAACGCCATCCCAGCCCGATTTTTTCGCCATCGCCGGGATGTGGCGCGGGCGTCCCGCCTGCGCGAGGATGCCCAACCCAAATGCAGGCCTGCCGCCCGCCCCACCCGGGCCAAAACCGCGCCTTGCGGACCGTTCGCCGCGAACGTAAAAACACGCCCCGATGTCCCGATCCGTCCGCCCATTCGATCTTCCCATTTGGCTCGAGGCCCGCTCCCGCGCGGTCGACGCCGCCCTCGACCGCTTCCTCCCGAAAGCCACGGCGCGTCCGGCAACGATCCACAAGGCGATGCGTTACTCCCTCTTCGCCGGCGGCAAACGCATGCGGCCCGCGCTTGTCCTCGCCGCGGCGGAAGCCTGCGGCGGACGCGAGGCCGACGCCTTGCCCATGGCCTGCGCGGTCGAATGCATCCACACCTATTCGCTGATCCACGACGACTTGCCGGCGATGGACAACGACGATTTCCGCCGTGGAAAGCCGACGAATCACAAAGTCTTCGGCGACGGGATCGCGGTGTTGGCGGGCGACGCCCTGTTGACCCAGGCGTTCGAGATCGCCGCGCAATGCCGCGAGCGGTCGCGTTGCTCGCATCGCGACGTGATCCTGGAACTCGCGCGCGCGGGCGGTTCGCTGCAATTGATCGCCGGCCAGGTCGCCGACCTTGAGGGCGAGGGCAAGGAACTCAGCGTCCCCGATCTCCGCTACATCCACGAACGCAAGACCAGCGCGCTGCTGTGCGCTTCGGTGCGTCTCGGCGGCATGAGTGCGAATTGCACGCCCGCGCAACTCAAGGCCCTCACGACGTTCGGCTACAACGTCGGCCTCGCCTTCCAGGTCATCGACGACATCCTCGACGTCACGCAGTCCACCGAGAAACTCGGGAAGACCGCCGGCAAGGACATCGTCGCGCAGAAGGCCACGTACCCGCGGCTCGTCGGTCTCGACAAGTCGCGGAAGATCGCGGGCCAACTGACCCGCAGGGCCTACGACGCGCTGGATGCTTTCCACGGCAAGGCCCGCGCGCTCGACGCGCTCGCGCGCTTTCTTCTCGGGCGCGACCACTGAAAACCGCCGCTCGTCCGACCGACCGGCCACCACTACCATTCCCGTTATGTCGCGAACGAAGTCCGTCGTCGCAGTGGTCTTCGGCGCGGCGATGGCCTGTGCCACCGGCGGATGCGAATCGTTCTCCGGCCCGGGGATCCATTGCATCGCGCCGCGGGTCACCGGCCGCATCGTCGACGATGCCACCGACGCGCCCGTCGCCTGGGCTCGGGTCGCACGCGAACCCCGCGTCTGGAGGGGACCGTTGGGCGACCTCCCGAAAGGTGCCGAGGAGCAAATGGCGCGGAGTACCTGGGTGCGGACCGGACGGGACGGCCGCTTCGAACTGCCGGCCACCGAGGTCGCCTTGCTCTTTGGATTCGGCGACACGATGCCGAACCTGCGCCTGGTGATCGATCACGCGGCCTACCGTCGCCTCGACACCAACTTCAATTCCGCGGACCTAAAAACGGACGAGGGTCCACCGGCCATCGAGGCGGGGACCCTGCGTCTCCGGCGGAAGTAGTTCCCCAGCCGTTCAGTTCGGCACGTTGGCCAAGCGGAGCGCCGCGATGCCGCCCGGGTTCCACGCGGTGAAGATGATGTAGACCTCGCCGTTCCGGCCCTTGTTGGGGACGTACCAACAAGCGTCGTGCATGTGTTGTGCGTACGTGTAACCCAATTCGTCCTTCGGCTTGATCGTGCTCACCACGGCGCGGCGCTTTTGGTTGATGACGTAGATCGGTCCCGGCGAACTCTTCGGACCGTCGAGGCATGCGGCCAACACGTAGTCGCCCCACACGTCCGTGTCGCAAACCGTGCTGCCCGCGGGCAATCCCTGCACATCGAGCCAATCCTTTTTCTGGATCGACCAATGCCGCACCTGTGCCTCCGGGCGGGCCGAGACGATGAGATCCTTGCCGACGGGATCGAAGGTCACGCCATGGGGCGTCTGCGACACCGCCTTGCCGCCGAAGATCTCGCCGCGGTATTTGAAACCGTCCACGTCGACGGGCATGAAAAACGCCCGGCCGTAGCCGTCGGTCACGAACAGCGTGTTCTTGTCGGTGAATGCGACGTCGGTCGGCGCGAAACCCTTGCCGTCCGCGTATTCCTTGCCGGGCGGATATTTCAACACCTTCGCGTGCTGGAACGTCGTGTCGGTGAGATAGACCTCGCCGTCGTTGTTGTCCGCCGCGGCGATCAGCGCCGGCAGGCCGGGGCGCGGAAAAATGTCGGCGCCGTGGAGATTGCCGTGGGCAAACGCGGGATCGCCCTTCACGACCCACGACGATTGGAAATGGTTGGAGAACCCGACCCAGCCCACGTTCTCGAGACCCCAATAGATGATGTCCTTCTCGTAGTCGACGAGGACGGTCCCGTGCGCGCCCTTGAGCTTCGGCAAGGCGTCGACGGGCACGGGCATCGCGCCGACGACGGGCGTGAATTTCCAAAATCCCTGGCCGCTGACCGGGATGTCGTAGGCCTTCTCGACCTTGGATGGCGCGGCGACGGGGCCCTTGCCCTCGACCTCGAAGCGGAGCGCGGACGGCTTGGAACCGGAAGGCGCGTCGGGTGCGGCGATCTCGTGGGCATTCGCGGCCGAGACCGCGGCGACGGCCCCGAGGGCGAGCGCCGCCGAACGAATGGATGCGGGAAGAGTCATGGAATTGCGCGCAGCATTCCAGAACCGGCGCGGCGGAGGAAAGGCGAAGTTTCGCGGGATGGCAACGTGGCCGCCGCGGTGACGCGGTGGATGCAGCGCAGCCTTCCCGGATGGCCCGGTAGCCCACGCGTCCGGCGTACGAAGGCCGCGGCACTGGTGACGGCAGGGCCGCCGTCACCCACGGCTGCGCGACGCCGCCCTACACCGCCGCTCTTTCCAATCCGCCGCCCCACCCTACCCTCGGCGGCGTGATGCGTTGCCCCGTCTGGTTCCCGGCGTGCCTCGCCGCCTTGGTCCTCGCCCGAGGTCTCGATGCCGCTCCCGTCGCCGGCCCCCGCACGCGCACGCCGCGCACCCGCCCAACCAACGAATCCGCGGTCACCCAACCCGCGCTTACCACCGAACAACTCGCCGCGCGCACGCGCCCTTCCCTCGCCGTCATTTCCAACCGCGGCCGCGACGGCTCCGACGGCGGCGTCGGCACCGGGTTTGTCATCGACGCCAACGGGCTTGTGGCCACCAGCCTCCACGTCGTCGGCGAGGCCCGGCCGCTCGACGTCCGTCTCTCCGACGGCCGAACGCTTCCGGTCATCGCCGTCCACGCCTTCGATCGCCATGCCGACCTCGCCATCCTGCGCGTCGACGCCACCAATCTCGTGGCGTTGCCCCTCGGCGATTCCTCCGCGCTCGCCGCCGGCGCCGAGATCGTCGCGATGGGAAACCCGATGGGCATGGAAAACTCCGTCGTGGCCGGCGTGCTCTCCGCGCGCCGGACGATGGACGGGATCGAGATGCTGCAGGTCGCGATGCCGATCGAACCGGGCAACAGCGGGGGGCCGGTGATCGACCGACTCGGGCGCGTGCAGGGCATCGTGAACGCGAAATCGTTGCTCACGCGGAACCTTGGCTTCGCGACGCCCGCGAACCTCCTCAAGCCGCTGCTCGAGAAACCGAACCCCGTCCCGATCGCCTCGTGGATCCGCGCCGGCGCGCTCGATCCCGCCGAGTGGGAAGCGCATCACGGCGCGTCGTGGCGCGCGAAGCCGGGACGCATCCTCGTCGATGGCACGGGCTCGGGCTTCGGTGGACGCGCCTTTCTCCTGCATCGCCATCCCGCGCCCGAACCGCCGTTTGAACTTTCCGTTTCGGTGAAGCTCGACGACGAATCCGGCGCCGCGGGGCTCGTGTTTCTCGGCGACGACGACGATCGCCACTACGGGTTTTATCCGACGGGCGGCCAACTCCGGCTCACGGCGTTCGAGGGAGCGGATGTCTTTAGTTGGCGCATTCTCGGCACCGTGCCGAGCGCGGCCTACCGGCGCGGCGAGTGGAACCAACTCCGCGTGCGCGTGGAAACCAACCGCATCGTCTGCCTCGTGAACGACCAGACGGTGTTCACGAGCACCGACCGCGCGTTGCGTGGAAAGCGCGTCGGCATCGCGAAGTTTCGCGAAACATCCGCGCAGTTCCGGGGCTTTGCCGCGGGGCGCGAACTTCCCGTGCCGCCGCCGCTCGCGCCCGGGTTGGTGGCCGCGCTCGGGGGCGGCGGCGACGCGCCGGAAGCGCGGCTCTCCAGCGAGGACATCGCGTCGCTGCGCGCCAACCTTCCGGCCGCGCGCGCGTTCCTCGCGGAACGCACGCGCAGGCTCGAACGCGAATCAGCACGCCTGCGCGATCTCGCCTCGCGCCTTCACCGGGATTCGGTCCGGGACGAATTGGTCGCGGAACTGGCGCGTCCCGGCGGCGCGGATCTCGCGCGGGCGGCATTGCTCGTCGCGCGCCACGACCAACCGGAACTCGAGATCGAGCCCTATCTGCGGCGCCTCGACGCGCTCGCGGGCGAGGCGAAATCGCGGTGGCCGGCGGACGCCGGGGCCGCGGTCCGCCTCGATGCGTTGCGAACGCTTTTGTTTTCGGAGAACGGTTTCCATGGCAGCCGGCACGATTACTACAACCGCGCGAACAGCCGGTTGAGCGACGTCATCGACGATCGCGAGGGATTGCCGATCACGCTCGCCGTGTTGTTCATGGAAGTCGCGCGCCGCGCGGGGATCGAGCATGTCCACGGCGTCCCGTTGCCGGGGCACTTCCTCGTGAAACACGCGCCGCCCGGCGGCGACGAGCGGTTGCTCGACGTCTTCGACGGCGGCCGGTACATCACCCATTCCGAGGCGGACGAACTCGGGTCCGAATACGCCGGTGTCCCGGTACGGAGCGAGTTCCTGCCGGCGGCCACGCCGCGGGACATCATCGTGCGGATGCTTGCGAACCTCCAGGCCTTCACCGAACGCGAGGAAGGCGCGGCAGCCTCGCTGCGCTACGCGGACCTGTTGGTGGCGGTGGCGGGCGAAGCGCGCGCCGAGGCGAACCATCGCATTGATCGCGCCCGGCTCCGCGCGCAATGCGGCGACCTCGAGGGCTCGCGCGCGGACCTCAAATGGATCCTCGACACGGCGCCGCCGGGGATCGATGCCGAGCGCATCGCGGAAACTTACCGTCGCCTGCGCGACGAATGACGAACCCTATTCCCTCGGCACGCGCCCGAGAAATTCCCGGACTTTGTTCGCGTCGCGCGTCGGCGCCTCGCACGCGTGGCCGCTGCAGCAATACGCCTGCGTGAAGCCATCGCCCGCCGGCAGCGTCCGCGCGAATTCCTCCACCGGACCGCGGGTTCCCGAGACCACGCGGTTCGGCTCGTACACGCCGTGCACCGCCTTCAACAACGCCGCGGTGTCCGCGCGCGCCGGATCGCCCGCGAGCACGACGCGTTTCGGTTCCTGCTGGAGGAAGTCCAGCGCCAGGAAGAGATGCGGCACGGCCTGCGGCATCTGGTGCAGCTTCTGCGCGAACAACCGGACCGTCTTCTCCGCCGCCGCGCGCCATTGCGGCCGGTCGCAGATCGCCGCCATCCGGAGCAACGCCAGCGCGGCCACGCTGTTGCCGCTCGGCTCGGCGCCGTCGTAGTCGTCCTTCACCCGCATCAACAGGTGCGGCGTGTCCGACGTCGTCTGCCAAAACCCGCCGCCCACGGCGTCGTGGAACCGCTCCATCATCGACTCCGCCACCGCCACCGCGAACTCGAGATGCCGCGGTTCCAAGGTCGCCTCGTAGAGATCGAGCATCCCCGCCAGCACGTTCGCGTGGCCCTCGAGGAGTTGGACGGAATCGCGCTCGCCGCCGCGCCAACGATGGTACAGCGACCGCGTCGAGTCTTCCCAAAGACGCGTCCGAAGGAACTCCGCGTTGCGCTCCGCCGCCTTGAGGAACGCGGGCTCGCCGAGCACCGCTCCCGCGCGCGCAAACGCCCCCAGCATCATTCCGTTCCAAGAGGCCAGAACCTTGTCGTCGCGATGCGGGCGCACCCGGCCCGCGCGCGCCGTCTCCATTTTGGCCCGTGCCGACGCGAGCAAGGCGCGGCCCGCGTCCGATGGATCCGGATGCACGACCGAGAGCACGTTGAGCCCCGGCAACGGATGCGGGTGGCTGTGGTCGATGAAATTGCCCTTCTCCGTGATGCCCCAATGATGCGTCGCCGCCTTGAGTTCCGCGGGCGACAACAACGACTTCAACTCCGCGAGCGTCCAGCAATAGAACTTCCCCTCCTGTCCCTCGCTGTCGGCGTCCTCCGCCGAATAGAAACCGCCCTCGGGATCGGTGAGGTCGCGCAGCACGTAGCCGAGCGTGTCGCGCACCACCGCCGCGTGCCGCGCGCCGCCGTCCACGAGATGGACGTCGAGGTAGAGCTGCACCAACTGCGCGTTGTCGTAGAGCATCTTTTCGAAGTGCGGAACCAGCCACTTCTCGTCGACCGAGTAGCGCGCGAAACCGCCGCCCAGGAGATCGTGGATTCCACCCGCCGCCATCGCGTCGCAGGTGTGGACGACGGCCTTCGTCCCGTCGGCTTCGTGGAAGCGCCGAGCGTGCCGCAACACGAACAGCGGTTGGCTCGGGCGCGGGAATTTCGGCGCGCCGCCAAACCCGCCGTGCGCGGGGTCGTACTCGTGCAGGAAGGTCTGTCCCGCGCCGTGCAACTCGCGCAGTCCCGCCGGATACGCGTTCCCCGCGTCGTGCTCGCCCATGGCCTTGAGCTTCTGCGCGACGTCGTCCGCGGATCCCTCGATCTCCTTGCGCTGCGACGTCCAGAGCTCGGCGATGCGCTTGAGCAACTGGAGGAACGACGGACGACCGTGGTTGGGCTCGGGCGGGAAATACGTGCCGCCGTAGAACGGCTTCAACGACGGCGTGAGGAAGACGTTCATCGGCCAACCCCCGCCGCCGGTCGTCGCCTGCACGAACGCCATGTAGATCTTGTCGACGTCGGGACGCTCCTCGCGGTCGACCTTGATGGCGACGAAGTGTTCGTTGATGAATTTCCCGACCTCCTCGTTCTCGAACGACTCGCGCTCCATCACGTGGCACCAGTGGCACGTGGAATAGCCGACCGAAAGGAAAACGGGCTTGTCCTCGGCGCGGGCCTTGGCGAACGCGGGGTCGCCCCATGGGTGCCAGTCGACGGGGTTGTGCGCGTGCTGGAGGAGATACGGCGATTTCTCGCGTGCCAGCAGGTTGGTGTGCGCCGGACTTCCAGGGACATTGCTCACGGGAACGGACGGTAGCGCCGTTGCGCGACGCGACAACGCGCGAATTCCACCGGAGATTTCGCGTGCCGCCGCGGGCCGTTCGGTTTTCCCTCGGCCCGCCAACGTGACACCGACGCCCTTCCACGATCCCCTGCCCATCCCCGTCCCGGCGTCGCGCCTGCCGGCGAAAAACTGGGTGCCCATGACGGTCGTCCTGTTCGTGGCCGTGGTTTTCCTCGGATGCGCCCTCGTCGACTTCGCGCTCGTCGCTGCCGCCCGCGGGTTGGCACCGGATTCGGAAGCCGGCCGGATCGTCGCCCACCAACTCGCGCTCCAGATCCCGGTGGTGGTCGCCGCGCATTTTTTCCTGCGTCTCCACGGCAGGGGCTGGCGGGACGGCTTCGGTTTGCGATGGGAGCCCGGCGCGGTGCTGCTCGGTATGGCCGCCGGTATCGCCGCCGTGCTCGTGGGCTATCCGCTGGAATACGCGACGGTCAAAATCTTCGGATGGTTCCACCGGGAACTCCCGCAACAGGAAGCCGTGCTCCTGATCGCCCGGGCGAACACCGGCGAACGATGGCTTCTCGCGGTCGTGGCGATCGGCGGCGCAGCGATCGCCGAGGAGCTCCTTTTTCGCGGCGTCCTCTACCAATCGATTCGCGACGCCGGATTCCGGCGCGCCGCGCTGTGGGGAACGGCGATCCTTTTCGGGGCGATCCACGTCAACGCGGCCGCCTTCGTTCCCCTCACCCTGTTTGGTGCGTTGCTCGCCTGGCTGTACGAACGCACCGGCACGTTGACCGCGGGCATGGCCGCACACGCCGCGTTCAACCTCATCGGGTTTTTGTCGGCCGTTTTTTGGGGCCGCCCGGACGCGACCCCTTGACGGGCACGGGATCGGAAGGCCCGCGTCGCAACCGCACGCTCGTCACCCGCCGCGCGCCGAGCATTTTCTTGAGGTGCGCGCGCACTGCCGACTGTTTCAGGCGGGCGCTGCAGGAAAAAACGTCGACCGCCGCGTAGCCATGCTCCGGCCACGTGTGGATGGTCAGGTGCGACTCCGCGATCACCACGACGCCGCTGACACCCCAGGGCGAGAACTCGTGGAACACGTCGCGGACGATGGTGCCGTTCGCCAACCGCGCCGCCTCCAGCATCCAGCGCCGGACCTGCGGGACGCGCTTCAGACGCTCCGGATCGCAGCCGCACAATTCGATCAACGTGTGATGGCCGAGCGTTTTCATGCGCCTGCCTTTCCCGCCAATTGGGCCGCGACGTCACGCGCCGCGCGCGTTCCCTGCACGAGGGCTTCCTCGAAGAGCGACATCCCGCCGAGATCGGAATGCGCGAAATGGACACGGCCATGCGGACGCGCAAGCCGTTCGCGGCGGCCGTCCCAAATCCAACCCGGCACCGGGCAGGCCATGCCGTGTCCCCAGACCCGCACGTCGATGCGTTCGACGAGATCCGCGATGCCCGGATGCGCGGGCCGAAGGTCGGCGAGGATCTGTGCGCACCACGATTCCCATCCGCGTTCGGCGGCGGCGCGGCGTGCCTCGGCGGGGGGGATTTCGTCGAGGGGTTGGTAGTACGTGAGCACCGTCGCGCGCGGCACGGGATGCAGCGATTGGTGGGTCGCGACCACGTAGCCGAGCGAGCGGGAATCGCGCATCACGTTGTCCCACGCCGGCGGCGCGCCGCGGCCCAACGGCATCGAACGCAGCGTGAGGTTCGCGACCATCCACGGCGCGTAGACGCCGCCCGCACGCGGTCCCGCCGCTTCTTCGGGACCGATCATCCGGGCGGCGACGAACTGCGGCACCGCGAGCACCACGGCTTTCGCGCGATGCCGGACGCTCGCGCCGCGGTCCGCATGCCATACCCACGCCTCGACCCCGCCGTCCGCCGGAACAACGCGGAAGACGGCCGCGCGGCCCGAGCATCTCCCGCCCGCTCCTTCACGAAGACGCCCGGCGAGCCAACCGTTGCCCGACGGCCACGTCACCACCGAGTGTCCCGGCGCGTTCGCCGCCTCGCCGCGGCGGGACGCGAAATAGTGCAGCCCGGCCCACGCGCTCACCCGGTCCATGCCCGCGCCGAAATCGTCGCGACAGCAGTAGTCCGCGTACCAACGCAGGGCGGTCGAAGTGAATCCCTCGCGCGTGAGCCATGCGGCGAAGGTCTCGCGGTCGAGCGCCAACAACGCGGGATCGCGCGAACTGCGGTCCACGGGAACGGCGAACGCGGGTTTCCCATCGTTGCCGCGCGCGCCGCGGAGTTCCTCCATCCGCGCCAAAAACGCGGCGATGGCGGAACGTTCCGCCGCACCGATGCCGAACTGCGGCACGAGCCCTTCCTGCCAACGACCATCGACGAACAGGCGTTCCTGCGGATCGTGGCAGAGGAATTCCTCGCGGTAGACGGGCAAACCGCGCGCATCGCGGCGGACGATGATCCCGAGTTCCTCGAACAGTCCCGTCACTTCCGGCGTGTCGTGCCCCGGCAACGGGACGTAGTGCGCGCCCCAGGGAAACTCCGAGACCGCGTTGCGACCCGAAGCCGCGTTGCCGCCGGCTTCGGGCTCGAGCTCGAGGAGTTTCCAGTCGCGAAGGCCCAGTCGGTCGAGTTCGCGCGCCGCCGCGAGTCCCGAGATGCCGCCGCCGACGACCAGGATTTCCGTCGCTTCGGACGAGGTCGGCTCGGGAAACCCGCCGTCGCGGAACCGGTGTCCCAGCGCGGAGTCGACGCCCACCATCCCACCCGTGAACGACCCGCCGGCACGGACGCCGAACGCGGATCCACCGAGTCCGGCGGCGGCGGCAATGCCCGCCTTGAGAAAGGTGCGACGGCGCGTGTTCACGGGGTCGTGGTGACCTTGGACCACTCTTCCTCGAAATAGCGGACGAGCGATTGGTTGTTGAGGCGGTTGGGTTCGGTCGGGACGCGGTCCATGTCGGGCGGAAACCGGAACATCGACGCGCACGTGTCGGCGTCGAGGAACCGCAGTCCCGGCGGCAGGCGAAGGTGGTCGGGAATCGGCTCGCGGCTCGCGAGCACGTAACCCCATTCGCCGAAGCTCGGCACGTAGACGTGGTACGGCTCCGTCACGAAGCCCGAGGCACGCAGCGTCTGGTCGACGCACCAGAACGCGCGCCGCGCGACCATCGGCGACGTCGACTGGATCACGCACGCCGCGCCGGGCGCCAACACGCGCCCGAGGCGTTCGTAGAACGCGGTCGTGTAGAGTTTGCCGAGGCTGAAATTCGACGGGTCCGGGAAATCGACGACGGCGAAATCAAATTGGTTCGTCGCCGCGGCCAGCCACGAGAACGCGTCGGCATTCACGACGGTCACCTTCGGCGAATCGAGCGAGCCCGCGTTGAGCTTCACGAGGAGTTCCTGCGAACGGAACAACCGCGTCATCTCCGGATCGAGGTCCACCAGCACCACGTGCCGGATGTTGTCGTGGCGAAGGATTTCCCGCACCGCGAGTCCATCGCCGCCGCCGAGCACGAGGACGTCGCGCGCCCTGGGAAACCGCGCCAAACCCGGATGCACCAATGCCTCGTGGTAACGATACTCGTCGCGCGAGCTGAACTGCAGGTTGCCGTTGAGATGCAGCCGCAGGTCACCCGCGGCGCGCGTCAGCACGATGCGTTGGTAGGGCGACGACCGGGCGAAGATCACGGGGTCCGAAAACGTGGATTGTTCCGACCACGCCATGATTTTTCCCGACGCCGCGAAGCCCGCGCCGAGCAACGCGAGGAGCAGGATGCCGACGCCGCGCATCGACGCCGACCATCGCCCGCCGTCGCCCAGCACGCGGAGCGTGAGGAGTCCGACGGCGACGTTGAGGATGCCGAAGAGGAACGAGGAACGCACCAGCCCGAGGTGCGGGACGAGCACGAGCGGGAACAGCAGCGAGGCGAGGAGCGCGCCGATGTAGTCGAAGGTGAAGACCCGCGCGACGAGGTCCTTGAATTCGAGCCGGTCCTTGAGGATGCGGAGGAGCAGCGGGATCTCGAGCCCGACCAGGATCCCGACCAGCAGGATCAATCCGTACAACAGGACGCGGAACGATGCGGCGTGCGCGAACAGGAGGAAGAGCAGCGCCGCCGAGCAACCGCCGACGACGCCCACGAGGAACTGGACGCGCACGAACAGGCGGGCCTCGCCGCGCACGACGAATCCCGACAGCCACGAACCCACGCCCATCGCGGACAAATAGACGCCGATCACCGTCGAGAACTGCATGACGGAATCGCCGAGCAGGTAACTCGCGAGCGTGCCGGCGACGAGTTCGTAGACGAGACCGCAGGTGGCGATGACGAAGACGCTCGACAGCAGCAGGAGGCGCGTGGGGCGATCGGTCATTCGCGTCCGTTCAACCGTGCAGGCACGCCGCGATGATCAGGCTCATGCCGAGCGCGATGAATCCGAAGAAGATCGCGACGGCCGTGTTCTTCTTCTCGACGAGTTCCTTCCAGAGGTCGCCGGGCGTGAGTTTGTCCACGAGGTAGAAGCACGCGAGGAAGGCGACGAGGCCGATCACCGCGTAGACGATGCTGGCGACGGCGAGCGAGAGGATGTGTCCGATATCAAGGTTCATGGCTCATTTGTGGTGGAGGGAATTGCCGGACGCACGGAGTCCCCGCGTGACCGGGTTGTCGAAAAGACTCAGGCCGTAGCGGCTGGCGACGGCCATGTACATGCACAGCGCCATTCCCACGCTCAGATAGATCGGTGTCCGGATCCTCATGGGTTCAATCGTCGTCGGACGAAAACATCTCGGAGACCGACGTGAACGGCGAGGAATCGCTCGCCGACCAGCGTTCGCGCTCGAACGCGTGCTCGCGCAGCCATTTGAAGACCGGATACGCCCACAGCGCGACGAAGCCGATCCAGAAGTTCGACCATACCATCACGTCCCGCGTGAGCTTGAGACCAAAGGAAACGTCCGGATTCACCGGTTCGGTCTGCGATTCCACGACCAGCCGGTAGCGTCCCGGTGGCACGCCCGACAGGACGATCGACCGCTGGCGGTTGTCCTCCGACCACGGCCCGTCGTCGTAGCCGGAATAGTGCGACGATTCGACCGAGGCCTCGCGGACGGCCTGGGTGTCGAGGTTGACGAGGTCGATCCCGGCCTCGATCCAGCCGTTGCTGACGCCGGAATTCATCTCGATCTCGAGCGATTGCGCGTGGGTGCCGCCGATCACGAACGGCTCGGTGGAAATGGAACCATTGGTCCCGGCCTGCGACGGCGTGAAATTCCATTCGTGCACCAATTCGTGGTCGCGCGTCGCGGCCCCGGCCAACGCGATGACCAGGAAGGTTCCGGCCAACAACGGTGCCAACCAGCGAAGCGTGGCGCCGGCGTCGGCATGGGGATTCGGCACCGCGGCTCCGGCGGCGTCCGCACGGCCCCGGCCAAGATCCACGCCGAACGCACTGCCGACGAGGGCGCGATCGATGTCCGTCCCGAGAGACCACGTGGTCTCGGCAAGGTCGGGATAGTGTTCCGAGGAAAGGATGTTCGGCGGCGCGACGAAGTCCTCGATCTCGGTGCGCTCGCGCAACCGGACCTGCCAGTAGAATTCCCCGATCACGTAGGTGACCAAGGCATACCCGCTGGAAAAACGACGGTACGGGCGTCCGTTCCAAACCCGCTCGTCGATGGCGTCCGCGGGTTGTTCCAGCAACACCTCCACGAAGGTCCAGTTGCCTTGGTAGGTCACCAGCCACCGGAATCCGGCGAACGGATTGAAGAGAAGGTACTCGTGCCATACGCAGGAATCGCCGTCGCGCCGACGCATCATCCCGATGCATTCGTACTCGACGTCCCCAAGCTTCCCGCGCCTCCCGATCGGGATGACCGGCACGATCTGGGCCTGGCGACGGGCCGCGATGTCGACGACCTGGACGGAAAGGTTGCCCGTGTCGAGGATCGCCCCGCAGTTCGCGCATACGGCCGTCATCGTGAGGCCCGGCGCGCGCAGTCGCATCGCGGCGCCGCACGAGACGCAGTTCAACGCGTCGGAATTCCCATCGATCCGTTCCGCATCCGCCGTCCATCCCGGCAATGGGCGCAGATCCTCGAACAAGAGTTCGTCGAAGGTGCAGAGTCGCCCCACGAACACGCGGATTCCTTCCTCCGAATATTCCGCGTTCGCAAACGCCCGGCCCGGTCCCGCGAGATCGGCGCTGACCGCCGCACGACCGGGCGTCGCGACGAATGGCAACGTCCCTTCCGATCCGAGGATGTTCGTCTGCTTCCGGTCGCGCACGGTGTAGGCGACGCCGTCGATCACGACGTGCCGGCCGATGGGCATTGCCTCGCGGCCTGCGGCGAGCCCGTGGTTCTTCAGGGTCAGTCCCTCGGAACCCTTGTGATAGGATTCGGCACCCGGAATGTCCGCGGGCGCCGCGATCTCGAAACTGACCGCATACGTTCCCTGCGCCTCCGCGATCCATCCCCAGGAGCCGTCGCCGAAGTCCACGCACCATTCGTTCCACGAACCTTCCGGATATCCGACGCGGACGCGACCGATGACGGCAAAGGGACGCCCGTCGAACGAACCGCGGGTACCGACGCGAAGCGGGCTGATGTCCGGCGGCAACTGCGCCTGCTGCCCCATGAGCTCGACCTGGGCGTCGCGCCGGACCAACGACGAGCGGCAATGCGCGCACACCGCGAACACGGCGATCGCCGAGTCGAACGGCACCGTCGCTCCGCAATTCGGGCATGGGTGGGCTTGCGCGTACATCGATGGCTGGGCTCCCGTTCCTGGTTCCGGGATCGACGCGACGCTACGGAGCGCGTGGGTGCCGGCCAAATGGAATAATCGGGAGGCCGTTGTAGCGCGCTCGACCCGCCGACGACGGCCAAACCGGTCCTTCTGGAAAAAGCGGCAGCCGACGCGACGGGGGGTAACGCACCCCGAGAAAACCACGGGAAGAAACAAACTGCGTTGCGCGGCGCCCGGTTCTCGGCGAATCAATGCGACGTCATGTTGCGCCCGACGTTGTCCCTACCGTTCGTCTTTTTCGCGGCCGCGGGCCTTGCCGCGACCGGCGCCGCCCCGTTGCCGCCATTCGGTCAACTCCGCGAACTGGTCCAGACCAACGCCCTCGATATCTCCGCGGAGCAACTCGACCGGACGGCATCCGAAGCGATCCTTGGCTTGGTGCACGGACGGATTCTCGAGGCGGGCGAGGTCGTGAACGAGGAGTCCGCCGCGCCCGCCATCGCCGAGAAACGGGGGTTCGAACCGGGTTGCCTCTACGTCCGCGCCGGCCAGGTCAGCCTCGGGTTTGGCCCGCAATTGGCGGCCGTGCTGACCGATCCCGCGTTATCGACGAATTCCCTCGGACTAATCCTGGACCTTCGGTTCGCGACCGGAACCGAATACGCCGGCGCCGCGGGCGCGGCCGACCTGTTCGCGACCGACGCCGGTCCGCTCCTCGATTGGGGAACCGGCCGCGCCGACGCAACGCCGAAAACCAACGCGTGGTCGCGGCCCGTCGTGGTGCTTGTCAACCGCGAGACCCGGGGCGCCGCCGAGGCGTTGGCCGGCGTCCTGCGCGTCCAACGCACGGCGCTGGTCGTCGGCAACCGCACCTCGGGGACCGCCGCGATCTACCGCGACCTGCCGCTCGCCGACGGACGCCGACTGCGCATGGCCGCCTCGGGAGTCAAGACCGGCGACGGCCAACCCGTTCCTTCGTCGGGCCTGGTCCCGGACATCCAGATCGCCGTTTCTCCGGAGCTGGAACGTTCCTATCTTGGGAATCCGTACGGCAGCCAGGGCTCCGCGACGAATTCGATCCCCTCATCCGCCGCGAATGCCACCGTCGCTGCCCGTCACCGGATCACGGAGGCGGACTTGGTTCGCGCGCGGAAAGCCGGGGAACCCGATCCCGATCCCGACGCCTTGGCCACATTACGGGCGCCGGCTTCCACGATGCCGTTGGTCCATGACCCGGTGTTGTCGCGGGCGATCGATCTCCTGAAGGGCTTGGGAATCATCCGTTCCGCCAAGCCCTGACCTGCCGAAACCAAAAGGCCGTCCCGCAGGGGAACGGCCTGTTTCGAGAGGATAGGAATCCGGCGCGTATTCGGCACCCGGACCGCGCCTCAGCCTTCGAACGATTTGCCGCACCCGCAGCTACGTGCGGCGCGCGGATTCTGGATCTTGAATCCACCCCCGGTAAGGGCATCGCTGAAGTCGACGATGCTTCCGCGGAGGTAATCGGCGCTGAACGGATCGACCAAAACGCTGACGCCGTGATACTCGGCGGTCTGGTCGTCGTCGCGCTTCTCGTCGAACACCATTCCATACTGGAGGCCGGAGCAACCGCCGGCTTCCACGAAAACGCGGAGATGTTTGCCGGCGTTCTCGGGATCTTCCGCGATCATCGCGGAAATATGGCGGGCGGCGGACTCGGTGAGGGTCACCACCGACTCGGTGGCCACGGGGGCGGGTTGGACGGTTTCAACGCTCATGACGCCGACAAATTAAAAACCTGCGGGCTCCATGTCAAACCCGCGTCCGGCATTTGCTTTCCCCTTGGGACGAAGGGCGGCACCCCCGTTCTGCCCCGTCGAACCCCGGATTCTTCACCAAGTCGCGATCGCGTCCGCCTCGAAGATCCGTGCCACCAGCGCCGCGTAGTCGGGCTCACCAACGGTCAAATCCACCACTTCCACCCGGAGTCCGGGATCGGCCCCGGTGGCCTCGACGATTCCCCGCGCCATCGCATCGAGGGGTCGGGTCACGACATGAAGCAGGGATTTCATGGGTCAAAACCGAAGAATATACGTGGCACGACCGCAAAGCCGGGCGAGTTCCGCGTCGTCGATGGCACGGATCGGGACCGGCGACTCTCCCAATCCCGCCAACTCGGAAGCGCCCTCCTGCGCCAACACGGGCGATTCGGCATTCACCGCGATCGGAAGGTACCGCGTGAAATCATCCTCGCCGACCAACTCGTCCACCCATTCACCGGCCGCCAGAATGGCCGGACCCCGCAGATAGATCCGCACGTCGGCCTTTTTCCAGGCGCCGACGCCAGCCGCGATCCGGACCGCTTCCGACGGCCGATGCCCGCTCCGAGGATCCGAGGTGACGAGGATCAGAATCTGGGGTTTCGAAATATCCATGATGGCTTCAGTTGAAGCTGACGAATCGATCGGTGCTCGCGATGAGATCGCTGACGACCGTCAATCCGGCATAGGCCGCCGAGTCGTCGACGGGCAGCCCGCGCTGGTGCGCTCCGTAGGCGCATGCGTACAACTTGAGGCCGGTCGCGCGCAGCGACTGCAATTCCGCATCGCGCACACCGGTCACGCCGTCGTCGATGCAGTACAGGTAGACATCGACACCCCCGGCGAGCGCCGCGCCCGCGAGCCGAACGCCATGGCGGAATCCGGGCTCGGTCGCGGCACAGGAAATCAGGACGCCGAGTTTTCGGGCGGGCAAAGGCACGGCGCGCAGGTAAGCGGCCACGGGAGGTCATGTCAAACGCGGCGACTGGGTCCCCATCGTCTCCCAAAGGTCGCCGGAGGCTCCCATTGCCACCCATCCCGGCGTCCGCAAGCATCGTCGCGCATGCCCGCCCGCCGTCCCCCGCCGGACCGCTTCCTGCACGAACGCGAATTGATCGCCCGTGGGATCCTCCGTTTTGCCGGCGTGGACGAAGCGGGTCGCGGGCCACTCGCCGGCCCCGTCGTTGCCGCCGCCGTGATCCTCCCGATGGAATGGATCGTCGGGACCATGCCGGCTGAATTCCTCGACCTGAATGATTCGAAACAACTCAGCGAACCGGCACGCGACGAATTCCATCGGCTGCTCACAACGACCCCGGGAATCGAGTTCGCGGTCGCGGAATCATCGGCCGAGATCATCGACGCCATCAACATCCTCCAGGCGACGCATCGCGCGATGAACGAGGCATTGATGGCGCTGCGCCCGGTGCCGGGGCATGCGTTGGTCGACGGCAACCGGGTGCCCAGCCTGCGCCGCGAACACACGCCCTTGGTGCAGGGCGATGGACGGAGCTACTCCATCGCCGCCGCGAGCGTCCTCGCGAAAGTCACCCGTGATCGTTGGATGAAGTCGGCGCACCAACGCTGGCCCGAGTACGGCTTCGACCAGCACAAGGGTTACGGGACGCCGGCGCACCTCGAGGCGGTGGCGCGCCACGGCCCGTGTCCGATCCATCGGCGGAGTTTCGCGCCGATCCGCCGCCTGGATCCCGAGTTGTTTCCCGGGTGACGGGTTTTGGCGGATGGACGCTTTTGCGATCACTTGCCTCAGCCCTCGATCCGTTTTGAGCCTCCGTTTCCGCATAGCAGGCCGATTTGTTTTCGTGGTCGGCATGTGCTGGATTATCCCGGTGAACCTTCTCGCCCTATTCTCGACCCATTTCCGCCGCAAACCGGAGCCCGATCATTTGCGGCGAGGCCACTTGGGCGAGAGCGCAGCCAAGGATCATCTCAAACAGCAGGGACTGAAATTCCTCGCGGCGAACTACGCCGGCCGTTCCGGTGAAATCGACCTCGTGTTTCGCGACCACGAGTGTCTCGTGTTCGTCGAGGTCAAGGCACGCTCCCGGAACTCATGGACGCGGCCGGCGTCGGCGGTCGACGATGCAAAACAGCGCCGGTTGTCGCGGACCGCGCTCCAGTATCTCGGGGAAATCGGCAATCCGCGCGTGACCTTCCGATTCGATATCGTCGAGGTCGTCCTCGACGAGGATGCCGTCGGCGAGGTGCGGCATTTGCCGAATGCCTTCCCCCTCCACCACCGGCATCGGTACGTTTGAGAGGCCGCCCGAAAACAAATCGGCCGGCAAACCCTCCCGAAGGAAGGTCGCCGGCCGTCGGTTGCGATCCGTCAGGCCGCGAACTGCAGGGCCTCGCGGGTCTTCAGCCGATCGCGGAGTTTGCGCAACGCCGCCGCTTCCAATTGGCGGATCCTCTCGCGGGTCAGACCGAAGTCCACCCCGATTTCTTCCAGCGTCCTGGGATCGCCTCCATCCAGCGCGAACCGTTCGCGAAGGATGCGTTGCTCCCGGACGCTGAGCGTGGCGACCAATTCGCGGATCAACTCCGCGTTGGTCTCGTTGGACAACCCCGTCCACGGCATCACCGCGTTCTCGTCCGCGATCACATCCGCCACGCGGCTGCTCTCCGGATCATTGCCCAACGGGGCATCGAGGGAAGTAGCGCCGATCGCGGCCGCCTCGCGCCACCGTCGCACGTCATCCGCGTCCACCCCCATCTCGACCGCGAGATCGGCATCGCTCGGCACGTGGCCGATCTCCGCCTCGAGAAGGGTCTCCGCCTTCTTCATCCGCGCCAATTCCTGGACCACGTGGATGGGAAGCCGGATCGCCTTTGACTGGTTCGACAGCGCCCGCTTGATGGACTGCTTGATCCACCAAGCGGCGTAGGTGCTCAATTTTGCACCCTTGGTGGGATCAAATCGCTCCACCGCGCGCATCAAACCGATGTTTCCCTCATTGATCAGGTCGAGCAACGGAAGGCCGTAATCCTCGTATTCCCGCGCGATCTTCACCACCAACCGGAGGTTGGCCTTGATCATGTGCTCGCGGGCGGCCTCGTCGCCGGCTTGGATGCGTCCCGCCAAAACGACTTCCTCGGCGGGCGTCAGAAGCGCCGTCTCCACGGCTTCGCGGAGATAGAGGCGCAACGACGTGTTCTCGTCCCAAGGCCCGCGTTCGACCTTGGGTTCCGCCGCGGCGGCGCCCCTCGAAGGCGTCACCGAACGCCGAACCGCCACGTTTCGCGCTGCCGGCCAGTGGGCGTCGCCCGAGTCGACGGGAACGACCTTGGCAGCCGCGAGTGCCGATTTGGGGATGATGACCTCCGCGGGTGCCTCGACGCCGTTGATGACCGGCGTGGGGCGACGGGTTTTCGATGGTCGCGACGTGTGCGCGGAACTCGCTGCCCTGCCCTTGTGCATCGATCGTCCGGAGAGGCGGCGTGACTTGGTGGTACGACGAGCCGCGTTCTTCGAGCGATTCTTGATGATCGGTGCGTTGGCTTTCATAATTCCTTCTACGTTTACAACCGGCACTCCGGAAAGTTTCGAACCTCTCTGCATGGATGGTGCCAGTCCTTCCGGCCCGCTCGATCTCCCGCTTCTCGGGTCGGATCGTCCGCGCCCAGCGCCATCGCTTTTGCCAGTCTGACAGGGCTACCCATCGCTTGTTCACGATTCCCGACTGGAATCGCGTCCCGAAGATTCGATCCGTCTTGCCTGTTGCCTTTGAGTTGGTTGCGCGAAAGCGACCCACCTTACATCTCGGACCTCCAGGCCGGAATTTGGCAACTTGGCATGCCTTCCAAGGCCATTGGGCAACCCGTGAGCCATGGTGTCTCATCCGAATGACGCAGACGGTGGCAAGTGTCACAACGGTCCGCCCCGGGCCATCGCTATTGAAATCAGTCAGGCCCCTGTGACGACGTAAAGCCGGCGAACGCGGATACTCCGAGCCGCCCGAAGGGGAAAAAATGCAACGGTCGCCGGGGGTTGGAGACTCCTCTCGCAACGGTCATCGGACCGGAAGGGTCTACCAACCCAAGGGCCCTGCCCAAAAACGGGCAGTAACACGCCCCGTCTGGAGCGCGGTGGCGACGCTCTGCCGGAAAGAGGGGGCTCAGTGGGCGTCCACCGCGCCGTCACGCCACCTTGAGCGACGAACCGGAGTCGGTTCTTCGCGCGCCCAGCCGCTCTCGGATTTGTCCCAGCAGATGCGGCACGGTCAAACCATGGCGTTCGCGGAGGTAGTCGACCGACGACGCATGCTCGACGAACACGTCCGGCCAGGCCAACCGCACGACCGGTGTGGAAATCCCGGCCTCGGAAAGGCCCTCGAGCACCGCGGATCCGTACCCTCCCGCCGCGACGTGATCCTCCAGGGTCGCGACGACATCGGCGGCCCGCGCGAAGAACTCGTGGACGGCCGTGTCGATGGGTTTGAAGAAACGGGGATTGATGATCGCCACGTCGCAACCCTCGGCCTCGAGTTTCACCGCGGCCTCGCGCGCGAGACGCAACATGTTGCCGAGCCCGAACAGCGCCACCTTGCGTCCGCCCGTTCCCTTGAAACCCTGGATGACTTCGGCTTTGCCGATTTCGACGACACCAGGAATCTCCTTCACCGGAACACCCTCGGCGCTGCCCCGGGGATACCGGATGAAAGTCGCCCGATTCTGCAGCGTCGCCGTGAACATCATGTCCTGCAGCTCGTCCTCGTCCTTCGGCGCCATGCCGATCACGTTGGGAAGACAACGCAGGTAGGAAATGTCGAACAACCCATGGTGCGTCGGACCGTCGTTGGCCGACAATCCCGCGCGGTCCATGCAGAAAATCACCGGCAGATCCTGCAGGCAGACGTCATGGTGGATGCAGTCGTACGCGCGCTGGAGGAACGTGCTGTAAATGGCAACCACCGGATGGAATCCCATCGTCGCCATGCCCGCCGCGAAAATCACCGCGTGTTCCTCGGCAATGCCGACGTCGTAATATTGCCCCGGAAGCGCCTGCTCAAGCAGCTTGAGGCTCGTGCCGCTGGGCATCGCGGCCGTGATGCCGACGACGTTTTTGTTCTGCTTCGCGAGCTTCACCATCGTGCGCCCGAAAACTTCCTGCCACATCGCCGGCGCACCCGGCTTCGCCACCGCGGGCTGGCCCGTTTCCACGTCGTAAGGCCCGAGGCCGTGGAACTTCTCCGGGAATTTCAGCGCCGCCTCGAATCCGCGTCCCTTTTGCGTGAGGACGTGGATCACCACCGGCTCCGTGCACGTCTTCGCAAATTCCAGCGTGCTGATCAGCAGCGGAATGTCGTGGCCATCGATCGGTCCCAGGTAACGAATGCCGAATTCCTCGAACAACAACGGCGTCCCGTGCCCGCCCTTTCCGTCCGTTTCGGCTGCCGGCGTGTGCTGCATCGCCACGCTGCTCGCAATGCCCTTGAGCGCTTCCTCGGCCTTGCCCCCAAGCATCGCCACCAACTCGCCCTTCGGCAACTTGCGCAACCACGACGAGAAATCCTTCGCCAACCGGTTGTACCGCGGGCTCGTCGTCAGTTTCCCGAGGTAGGTCGCGATCGCCCCGACGTTCTTCGCGATGCTCCACTCGTTGTCGTTGAGGATCCCGATGAACTTCTTCGTGGTGGTCGCGATGTTGTTCAACGCCTCGAACGAAACGCCGTTGGTCAACGCCGCGTCCCCAAACACGCAGACCACCTGCTCGTCGCTCTTCCGCTGGTCGCGCGCCGCGCACATGCCGAGCGCCGCCGACAACGCCGTGCCCGCGTGTCCCGCGCCATAGCAGTCGTGCTCGCTCTCGGTCCGCAACGCGAACCCGTTCAACCCGCCCGTCGTGCGGATCGTCCGGAAGCGGTCTTTCCGCCCGGTGAGAAGTTTGTGGACGTAGACCTGGTGGCTCACGTCCCAGACGAACTTGTCCTTGGGCGTCTCGAAGCACCGATGCAAGGCGATGGTCAGTTCCACCACGCCGAGGTTCGGGCCGAGATGTCCGCCGTTCTTGGCGAGTCCATCGATGAGTTCCTGACGGATTTCAACCGCAAGCTGGGACAATTGTTCCAGCGTGAGTTTCTTCACGTGTGCGGGCGAATCCACCATGTCGAGATAGCTGCTCATACCGTTTCCGTGTCGTCGTCACCCTCCGGCGCTTCGGCTGGACGGACGGATAATTCCCCGCCCAATCCCTGCTCCAGGCGCTGCACCTGGACCTCGGCTTCCGCAAGACGTTCCTGGCACTGGCGGTAAAGCCGGGTGCCTTCCTCGAAGCGTTGCAGAAGCTGCTCCAAGGGAAGATCGTCGGACTCCATCGCTTCCAGGATGGACTCCAATTGCTTCACGGCCTCCTCGAAGGCCGGTTTCCCGGCTTCCGCCGAGGCTTGGGCGGCTTTCGACACGGCGCGGAAATTGGGCCAAATCGTCCGGTTTGCCTAGGGGAAATTCCCCGACGCGCCCCCATGCGCCGTCACGAACCCCAGGGCCCTTCCCTCGGACCAATACTGTCCATCCTTCCCGATCGACACGAATCCCACGTGTCCGCCCCGCTCCGGCGTTTCCAAATGCAGCCATGGGCTCCGGGTCGCCGCTTCGACCGGAAAACACGATTCCACGAGAAACGGATCGTCCTTCGCGTTCACCAACAGCGTCGGCCGCCGGATCCCGTCCAAAAAAGCCCGCGCGCTGCACCGCGTCCAATAGTCGACCGCTCCGGTGAACCCGTGGAGCGGCGCGGTGTACCGGTCGTCGAATTCCTTGAAGGTCCGGATCTTTGAGTATCCCTCCAGCGACACCCGATCCGGGAATTGCACCGCCTTCGCCGCGAACCGCGCCCTTAGGTCCGACAAAAAGCTCCGCATGTACACAACGTTGATCCGGTCCGCCATCCGGAGCGCCGAACCCTCGAGATCGCAGGGCACCGAAAAAACCGCCGCCGAGCACACCTGCTTCGGCAATTGGTCTCCCCGTTCGCCCAGGTATTTCAACGTCAGGTTCCCGCCCAGACTAAACCCCACCAAGGCCACCGCATCGTATCCTCCCGACGCCAACGCCGCGTCGACCACCGCCGCCAGATCTTCCGTAGCGCCGCTGTGGGTAAAAGTCATCGTTCGGTTCACCTCGCCCGAACTTCCCCGGAAATTCCA
Source organism: Verrucomicrobiota bacterium (assembly GCA_025363585.1). Classification (GTDB taxonomy): domain Bacteria; phylum Verrucomicrobiota; class Verrucomicrobiia; order Limisphaerales; family UBA9464; genus UBA6176. The sequence continues at coordinate 27,469 of JANYDN010000189.1, forward strand.
AGCCGCCGCGTCCCAACCGCCCCGGTTGAAGGCCCGCACCATCCCCGCCACGTACGGCCGGCGCGAATGCCCCTCGAGCCCGTGCGACACCACGACCAACCGGCGCGAACCGACGCGCGACCAATCGACGTCGATGAAATCGCCGTCCGCCAACTCGACCCGTTCGCGCCGGTACGCGACCTCGGGCACGCGCCGCGACAACGTCGCGAAGAGCGTCATGGCATGCCCGTCGCGCAGCAGCGCGGGCGGGCGATAGGACGACTCGGCAAGGACGGGCACGCGCCTCGTTAGCGGACGCCGGTCGCCGCGACAAGCCCGAGACCTAGGATGCCCCCATTGAATCCCACCGTTCGGTGAAATGACGCCCGTGAGGTCTTTGCCCCGCTTGGATGGCCTTGGCCCGGCTACCAACGAACCAAACGCCGATGTTCCAGCCATATCCGCAGATGACGCAGATTTCGCAGATGCCGGTCGGCACCGGCCCAAAACCACCCCGACGGTTTGAGACATGCCTCACCCCAATTGCATCTGCGAAATCTGCGTCATCTGCGGACAATGCCTCCTCGGCGGCTCATTGCGGCAATGCACCCCATCAGACGGGAGCGCATCTTGGCGTGAAATACTTCCTCTGCCGCGACCGCGTGGGTTCGGCTAAGGGATCAGCCACGTGGCGTTCGTGGATTGCTGGCTCGAAAACATATCGAGCAGGGCTTTCTGGAAGTCCGTGCTCGTCGTTTGCTGCACGCTCCCGTCTCCCAACAAGACGTTGCCGGCGGAATCGTGGAGGTCCGCCGTGAATCCCACGGTGCTGTTCGTGCCGAGTCGCAGCCGGCCGCGCCCAGTCGCGATTCCATTCGTGGTTACATTGCGATCACCCCCGAGGATCGCCTCGGCGGGCGAGTTGGTTGCCAGAAGACTTAGAAAATAGCTAATGTGTTCGGTGTTGGTGATACGGGCCCATGCCAACCCGGGAGCCTTTGAAGCCTGTTGTGTTCGATGCCATCGCTCGGTATCGGCCGGGCAAAGCGCGATCAGGGGCGTGGAAAGTTCGTTCGAGACCGCAGCCCAATGCCGCCAGATCTGGGTGTCGTCCGCGATCCATTCCCGGCTGCCGCCATTGGTGGTTCCGAGGGTCCAGGGGAAATGTTCGTTGTTGTCGGTCGCAAAGACGCGGAGCCCCAACCCGATATTCTTCTCATTGTTGACGCATGCGATCCTCCGGGACATGGCCTTGGCTTTCGCCAAAGCCGGCAACAGCATCGCGGAGAGGACAAGAAGGACTGCAACAATGACGAGCACCTCGATCAAGGTCAGACCGCGGGATCGGGAATGGGTGGCCAATGGTCTTTGGGTTTTCATACGCGTCGCGGGGTTCTCGCCTTCTTGGACCACGGTGATGCCTTGCTGGCACACGGATAGACGGCGGATGCGGGGCCACGACGCTAGGCAATCGAGAATCCGCCTTGAAAACCGACCGTCCGAAGTTGGTGCCGGCGGAGGGACTTGAACCCCCACTCGATTCCAACGGGCCCGTTTTTAGCGGTTTTGTTGGCTTTTCGACATTGGCGAACATCGCCGGATGAAGCCGTACGTTGTTACTTTTCTTGTTACTTCCAGTTCCTGAAGGCGGGCCATCCCAAAGACAAGGACGGCGCGTGAACGCATCAGGTCGATCCGGTCACCAATGATCCGAAGGGACCGAGAGTCACCAACACGGAGATCTCCTTGGCGATGGCGGCGGACGATGCGATCGCCGCCTTCTACAGGGGACGCGTCAGTAGAGCGGTTTCCGACCTCCGCGCTGATCGGGATTCACTGAAGTGCGGTCAGGAGACCGGGAGACATCCGATCACCACACCTCGTCATCGAAGCCGGCGTCCTCACGCACCTTCTGGCTGTGAGAATACACATAACGAAAATCAGGGTTGGTAAACTGATCCGCCACCGGAGGAAAGTTTCCAACAACAGGCACCACAGTACGATCGTCAACCCATTTCTTGACCTCAGCGTGCCCGTCGTCATAACCCAATGTCCCGGCTCGCCCGTGCCGAGATGCCGGGTATTTGCCCCAGAATCCAGTGACTGCATCTCTTAACGGCGTGAACGAACAAGTACCGATCGAATCCTCATGTGTATCCATGAAGACGATCCAATCAGATCGCTTAACCCGTTGTAGATCAGAATGTTTTCGGAAAACCTCTGAATTGTATCCAGCAATATCAATTGGGAATCCGTTCAACATCCGAGGCATTGAGTAGCTCCGGAGACGAGGATACGGGCGTCCATTGGACAGCTTAGTCTGAGACTTATCGCTGGGACACCTAAATAGACGGACCGATTGCACAAACGAACCCAATGAACCGACTCGGTTCGACATCAGCAACGAAACATTAGTGCCATCGGGACTCCCGTAAATATGGTTACCCAAAGACCAGCTTGGCAACACACCCCCGGTGGGAGTGAACGTGTTGGCCGGATTGTTCACCACCAATTCGTCATTGTTATCAAGGCTGTAAAGACGCCACGCAGTAACCAATTGCCGCTGGTTATTGATACACACCACCGCGTTGGCGCGCCGCTTTGAGGCTGCCAACGCGGGGAGCAAAAGCCCCGCCAAAATCGCGATAATTGCTATGACCACCAACAACTCAACCAGACTGAATCCGCGTATCTTTGCTATTGGTCGGCATTTCATTTTCGACCGCGAACCGCGACTCCAGACACCTGGCAGCAACTTGCCCGACGTTCACTCGGTCGGAGCAGGAAGCAACATCGTTGCCGGTTCACGCCATTTTTGTCCCAGACTGGAAGATTTCGCTCGCGCCAAAATTCCGGAGACCGCGTTCCTCGAGAAATGTGACGCTGACAACCCACCAGCACAAAGCGTTGGCTGGACGTGACAGCACCGTGAACTCTGTGTTTCCGGCGGCTCCCGTCCTTCGCAGAATCCACCGGATGTCGACGGCCAACTTGTTGCGTTCGTTGTTACCTTCGACCCGGAAGGCGGAAACATCGCGAGAAATCGCGGTTTTTTACGTTGTTCCCGCAAGGGAGTGGGGGTTCAAGTCCCTCCGCCGGCACCAACGTAAAAAACCGCGATTTCTCGCGATGTTTCCGCCTTCCGGGTCGAAGGTAACAACGAAAGCAACAAGTTGGCC
>JANYDN010000199.1 GCA_025363585.1 Verrucomicrobiota bacterium
CCACCATCCGCTGTGACCTGATGGACGAGTCCGCGGTGGCGGGTTTGCCGGACGCGCCGAACATCGCCTATCTCGCGGGCATGAAATTCGGGTCGCTCCGCGAACCCTCGCGCACGTGGGCCATGAACGCGTGGTTGCCCGGCATCGTCTGCCGACGCTTCCCCGAGAGCCGCATCGTCGCGTTCTCGACGGGCAACGTCTACGGACTGACCGCCGTCGCCGGTGGTGGATCGTCCGAGACCGACGCTCCGATCCCGATCGGCGAGTACGCGATGAGCTGCCTCGGACGCGAACGCATCTTCGAACACTTTGCGTTGTCCCAAGGCACGCGCGTCGTCCTCGTGCGGTTGTTCTACGCCTGCGAGATGCGATACGGCGTGCTCGTCGATCTCGCGACGAAGATCGCGGCGGGAGAAGCCATCGATCTCGCGATGGGCCGCGCGAACGTGCTCTGGCAGGGCGATTGCAACGACCAGACGCTCCGGCTGTTCGAACACGCGGCTTCGCCCGCGATGGTGATCAACATGACCGGGCCCGAAATCCTCGGCATCCGCGATGCGGCGACGGAACTCGGCCGGCTGATGGGCCGGGAACCCGTGCTGGTGGGAACCGAGTCCGACACGGCGTGTCTGGGCAACACGGCGAAGGCGCGCGCGTTGTTCGGATCGCCGCGCGTGGACGCAGGACAGTTGATTCGTTGGACCGCGGATTGGGCGAAGCGCGGCGGGGCGTCGCTCGGCAAGCCAACGCACTTCGAGGTGCGCGACGGACGGTTTTAACAAGCCGCATCCGATGAACGCCGATTTCCGGAACCGCCTTGCGAACGGCCTCGTCATCCCGGCGCTTCCACTCGCGTTGGACTCGCGGCGAAAGCCCGACGAACAACGACAGCGCGCGTTGTTGCGCTATTACGCCGCGGCCGGCGCCGGCGGCGTCGCGGTCGGAGTCCACACGACGCAGTTCGCGATCCACGATCCGGGAGTCGGGCTCTACGAACCGATTCTCGGAATCGCCGCCGCGGAATTCGACCGCGCGGACCAACGAGGCGGCGCGCCGATGGTCCGGGTCGCGGGCTTGTGCGGGGACACCGCGCAGGCGACGCGCGAGGCGGCCCTCGCTTCCGGGCACGGTTACCACGCGGGTTTGCTGAGTCTCGGGGCGCTGCGCCACGCGACGGAGGACGCGTTGCTGCAACATGCCCGCGCGGTCGCGGACACGATCCCCGTGATCGGGTTTTATCTACAACCGGCGGTCGGCGGGCGCGTTCTTTCGCACGGCTTCTGGCGGCGGTTCGCGGAAATCCAGAACGTCGTCGCGATCAAGATCGCGCCGTTCAACCGCTACCAAACGCTCGACGTCGTGCGGGCGGTCGCCGGGTCGGGACGCACCGACATCGCGCTCTACACCGGCAACGACGACGCGATCGTGACGGATCTGCTGACGCCGTTCTCGTTCTCGCGCGATGGCGCCGCGAGGGAAACGAGGATCGTCGGTGGCTTGCTGGGACACTGGGCGGTGTGGACGCGACGCGCGGTCGAGATGCACGCGGAGGCGCGGCGGATCGCAGTCTCGGGCGAATCCGTTCCCGCGGAATGGTTGCGCCTCGCCGTGCAGGTGACGGACGCCAACGCCGCGTTCTTCGATGCCGCCAATGGCTTCGCGGGATGCATCGCCGGTCTCCACGAGGTGTTGCGCCGGCAGGGATTGCTCGAGGGAATCTGGTGTCTGGATCCGGCGGAAACGCTGGGCGCGGGACAACTCGCCGAGATCGACCGTGTGCTCGCGGCTTACCCGCACTTAAACGACGACGAGTTCGTCGCATCGCATCGCGACGAATGGTTGGGCGACTAGCCGATCGACGGATCGGCGATCGCCGCGAGCAGCCCGAGATCCGTGGCGACCGACGGCCCGAGGCGCATGCGTTCGAGCGGTCGTAGAACGGCAAAACCATTCCCGCGCGCGATCGACGTCGCCACGGAGTGGTCGTCGGGAATGTCGCAATGGACCGCGCGTCCGTCCGCGGCCCGCAACAGCGCGGTCAGCAGCGCCTGGATTCCCGCGGCGTCGGCGCATTCGATCGGGCCGACATGATCGGCGTTGGCACCAGGACGAAGCAGGGCCCAACCGACGGGGTTGCCTTCCGCGGGCCACACGAATCCCGCGCGCCTGTCCTCGGCGAATCGCCGGAGCACGCGTGATCGATCGACGCCGGTCGCCGCGCGGTCCAACGCCTCCACAGCGACCCAGTCGGCGGGAAGCAATGGTCGCACACCGGAGGGCCCGGTAGGCATTGCCAGACCCGCCGGGCGCAACCAGCGTTGCATCGACATTTCCCGGACGAATCCGAGCTTCAAATAGACCGGCATTCCCGCCGGGGTCGCATCGAGGCCGATCGCCGCGATGCCTTTCCCACGGATCGATTCGATTGCAGCGCCCATCAATTCCCGCGCGATCCCGCGGCCCCGGAATTCCGGATCGACCAGCATCATGCCGATCCACGCCAGGCGATTCCCGTGGGTGGTCGTGGTCACCGTCCCGACCGGGCGCGTTCCCGTCGTCGCGACGAAACAACCGTCGGGCTCCAGCGCGAGCATCATCGCCCAATGGGACGGCAATTGGTTCCATCCGACGGCCCGGCGCAGGCCGTCGGCGGCCAAGACATCGGACGAAATCATGGGACGGATCGTCCAAGGGACATCGGGGCGATCGGGCGAACCGATGGAATCCGACGGCATGAAGTGAGCGTGTCGCGGGGAGTACGTCGGCGCAACCCCGTGACCACGGTGGGTGATGGCGGCCCTGCCGTCACTTTCCGAAGCGTTGTCTCGGTGACGGCGGGCCGCCGT
>JANYDN010000232.1 GCA_025363585.1 Verrucomicrobiota bacterium
GTCCGCCCGGCCCTCGCCGCCTCGCCTCCGCGAAAAATCCCTCGCCGCAGGACCCCTTCCTACTTTTCAGACGGGCTCTGAGGCCGTCTGTTCAGAGGTTGCGAAGCATTTGCGTCCCGAGTTCAGGTTCGGTGGTCGCACGTCCAATAAGAACGATGCCGATCGGCTCTGATGCTATGTCCCCTGGAAATCATCGCCGCGCATTGCGGGTGCGCATCGGCATCGTGTCGGCCATCGGCGTATCGGCTCTTGGTTTGACGTTGCGCATGGGCGGGTCGCCCGAAGGAAGATATGTGAACAGGTACGTTGGATCGGAGGGGTTGGCTTTGTGCGAATTCACCCATGGGCTGTGCCGACTAACAATTCTGGCAACCGGGAGCGAGAAAACGAACATGACCCAAGTGTTCGGAACTTATTTCAAGACCAACGGACAATGGGTCGTTGTCTCCGAAGGCAAGACAGTCGGGATTCTGCATCCGAACCCTTTCGGAGTGAGGATCGATGATGGCAGCATTGGGGGCGGATATACTTACCCACGGTTGTGGTTCTGGCGGGTCACCGATCTGGGTCGTTCCCGCGGCTCCGACGAATAGGGCCACCGCGGGTCGGGGTGGGACCCCTGACCCTGCCGGGAGCATGCCGTAGGTGGCACCGGCCCGGTGCCACGTCCCAGCCAGTCTTCCCTCGCAATTCCTGCGTCCCGTGGCGGCGGGCCGCCGCCAGCCACGGCATGTTTGGTGGGAGCGCTTGAGCGCAGGCGGGACGCCCGCGGCTACAGCAGGCGGGACGCCCGCGCTACCTACCCGCACTTCCGCATTCACAAGCCGCCCCGGTTTCCGCACCTTCTCGCCATAGTGATCAGCACGACAGAGGATTTGAAGGATTTGGCTTCGCGTGTCCGGCACGCGCCCTGGGTGGCGCTCGACACCGAGGCGGACTCGTTGCACGCGTATCCAGAGAAGCTCTGCCTGATCCAACTCGCCATCCCGGGCGAGGCCGTCCTCGTCGATCCGCTCGCGGACATGCACCTCGAGCCGCTCTGGGAGGCGCTCGACCATCGCGAGATCGTCTTCCATGCGGCGGACTACGACCTCCGGCTGCTCTTCCAAGGGCACCATTTCCGGCCGTCGGCGATTTTCGACACGATGTGGGCGGCGCGGTTGATCGGGGAACCGAAGTTTGGTTTGAACGACGTCCTCACGAAGATGCTGGGCATCACGCTCGAAAAGGGCGCCCAGAAGGCGAATTGGGGACGTCGCCCGCTGACGGAGCGCATGGTGGAGTACGCGCTCAACGACGTCCGCCACCTCGACGAACTCGCGGAGAAACTCCGCTCGCGCCTCCGCGAGCTCGGCCGGCTCGAGTGGCATCGACAGGCCTGCGCGTGGCTCATCTCGAATTGCGCGCAGCCGGAACAGGTCGACCTCGATTCCGTGTGGCGCATCAAGGGCCACGACCGGCTCGAACCGCTCGGGTTGGCGATCCTCCGCGAGCTCTGGCATTGGCGGGAGAAGGACGCGGTGCGTTCGAACAAGCCCCCGTTCTTCATCCTGCGCCACGAGGCCTTGAGCGAGATAGCGGCGGATGCCGCGTCGCGTCGGTCGGCGCGCAACCTCCGCTTGCCGCCGTACCTCACGCACAAGCGACGCCAGGGCGTGATCGACGCCGTCGAGCGCGGCCTTCTGGTTCCCGATTCCGATTTGCCGAACCACGTCCGGATCCGTTCGCGCCGGATGACCAAGAAGGAACTGGATCTCGCCGAGGAATTGCGGATCCGCCGCGACGAACGCGCGGCCGACGTGGGAATCGACCCGACGCTGGTGGCCGCCAAGGCCACGCTCTACGCCCTTGGCCGCAAAGATCCCGGCGCCTGGGAAAGCCTGTTGCCGTGGCAACGGGGATTCCTGGAGCCGTGAGGGGGGAGGGGCAGGGGGAGAGTATTCAGTGATCAGTTTTCAGTGATCAGTTTTCAGTGATCAGTTTTCAGTTTTCAGTGCCCCAATCCACGCGTGTTTGCGGTCTTGGGCTGCTTCTGGGAACCGGCAATCGAATGCCGGGCGCTCCTTCTGAGCTCTGATTACTGAAAACTGAAAACTGACCACTGCCTACTGCCTACTGCCCACTCGTCGTCAGTACTTCCAAGCCGCGCCCTTGGTCAGGGTTTTGATCCGGACCAGATTCATGTTCGCGGTGATGTAGAGGGTCGATCCGTCGTCGCCCCACGCGCAGTTGCCGGTGGGTTCGCCGGTCAACAGGCGGCCGAGTAGTTTGCCCGAGGAATCGATCACCATCACGCCGCCCGGTCCCGTCGACCAAAGGTTCCCGGCCTTGTCCACTTTCAGTCCGTCCGGCATTCCCTTGCCGCTCGGAACCAACGGCGCGGCGTCGAAGAAGACCCTGCCCACGCCCAGGCTCCCGTCGTCCTTCACCGGGTACGACATGATCACGGGCTTCGACGAATCCGACACGTTTACGTACAGGGTTTTCTCGTCGGGCGAAAACGCGATGCCGTTCGGGAAAGTCAGGTCGGTGACGAGCGGCGTGACGGATCCGTCGGTGCGCCGCACGAAGACGCCGTTGAAGGCGAGTTCCTTCATCGGGCTCTTGTCGAGGCCCTCGAGACCGTAGGGCGGGTCGGTGAAATAAAGGTTCCCGCGATGGTCGAACACCAGGTCGTTGGGCGAGTTGAAGCGCCGTCCATTGTGGAATTGCGCGATCGGGCTGAAACGGCCCTTGCCCTCGTGGAGCGAGATGCGGCGGTCGCCGTGCTGGCACACCACGAGGCGGTCCGCCGAGTCCGTCGTCAGGCCGTTCGATCCCTGTTCACGGAACGTCGTCCCGTGCCCCGTGTAGCCGCTGGGCCGGAGGTAAACCTCGAGTCCCTTCGCGTCGGACCACTTGTAGATGACGTTTTCCGGCACGTCGGAAAAAACCAGCGCGCGCTCGCGCGGAAGCCACGTCGGGCCCTCGGACCAATGGAAGCCGTCGGCGAGTTTCTGCATCTGCGCGTTGGGCGCGACCAGAAGGTCGAAGGCGGGATCCAGCCGCTCGATGCTGCCGTAGGCCGCGCTCGAAGGCGCGGCGATGGCGGGGCGACGCGAGTGGTCGATCGTTCGGCCAAGGGTGTCGGTTTCGGCGAGGAGGCTGCCGGCAAGCAACAACGCGCCGGTCGTCATCAATCGGGGGAGCATTGGTCGACGCTATCGAAGGCGCGTCCGCTCGGCAAGGGGGCGGGAAACGGCGTGGGGCGGCCGTCCCTTGGCTTCGACGGGCAACGACGGCTGCACGGGAAGCACCGTCCCCGGCGCGGCTTGCCGCGGCATGTGCGGGGGGCACGGGCGAGGACGCCCGTGATTTGCGCAGGCGGGACGCCCGCGACTACGTAGAGCGGCCGTCCCCGGCTGCGCAGACAGCACCGTCCCCGGTGCGTTCCGACGGGGAGCTGCCGCGACAAGCTGGGCGCGGGCGAGGACGCCCGTGGATTGCGCAGGCGAGACGCCCGCGACTACCGCGCGCTACGTGTCCAGCGACTTCTCGTACGCCTTGTCGAGCCAGCATCCGTGGACCAAGGCGGCCATCAGCGGATCGTCGTCGTCCGGGCTGAATCCCAGATGCGAATGGCGGCGCCATCCTTCCGCGTGCGCGAAACGTCGCGACAGGCGTCCCACCTCCGCGCTGAAACCGTCCATCGTCGCCAGGTACGAATCCATTCCCTGGCTTCGATCGAGCCACTCCTTCTGGCTCGCATGGCACGCGAGGGCGGCGCGTTTGCGCGCGTGGACTCCAGCGGTGTCGACGTACAACCCGGCGTGGACGCGTCGCCGGAGCCCGTCCCGCAACCCGTGCGGCAACGCGTGGTACACGGTCACGGGATCGCCGGTCGCGGGGCGACGCGGGGTCGTCGCGAAGTTGGGCATGCCGCGCGCGAATGCCGCGGTCACGGCCAGGCGGCAGGTGTTCACGTGGTCTTCCATGTAATCCCGCGGCGAATGGGTCAGCACGATCCGCGGCCGCGCGGCGCGCACCACCGCGGCCACGCGCCGCAGTAACGCGGCGTCGTAGAAGATCCCGAGATCGCGCGCGACCGGTGCGTGCCACGTCGCGCCGAGCACGCGCGCGGCGTCGCGGGCCTCGCGCCGACGCGTGGCAATCGTCCGCGCCTCGCCCACTCCGGCGCTGCCGAGATTGCCCGAGGACAGGTTGAAGTAGTGGAGTTCCCAACCGAGCGCCGCGAGACGGAGCATCGTGCCCGCCATGCAGAACTCGATGTCGTCGGGATGCGCGGCGATGGCGAGGACGGAAGGTCGCGGCATGGCGGTTCGTGCGGGTGGTCGCAGCGAGAGTTCAGGCGAGCTTCACGGGCTTGCCCGTCTTCGCCGCCTTGTCGGCCGCGAAGATCACCGCGTGGCTGCGCAGCGCGTCGGCCAATCCGGTGAGCGCCATTTCCTCGCCGCGGTCGAGCGCCGCGAAGAACGCCTCGAACTGCGTCTGGTACGGGTGATCCTTCACGTCGCCCGAATCCACCGGCGGGAACGAGAGGTCGCTCCAGCGGTTCTTGTTCAGCGCGCCGAGTTTGTTCGAGTGGAATTTGTTGTCGAGGAGGCTGCCCTCGCTGCCCACCAGATGGGTGTGGAAATAGTAGGGCTGAAGGCAATCGATCACCGACGCGGTCTTCCCCACGCGCCCATCCTTGAACTTCACGAGCGTCACCGACGTGGTGTCGTATTCGTAGGGCGCGAAGTGCGGGCTCTTGGATTTCGCGGAGAGGCTCTGCACCTCGGCGACGTCGCCGCCCATGCACAGCAACAACGCGTCGAGGGCGTGGCAACCGGCGCTCAGGAGGCTGCTGCCGCCGCCCGATTTCTTCACGTTCCAGCGGTACTGCCCGTACCACGGCCCGATGCCATGGTAGTAATCGACCTCGCCGTAGTGGATCTCGCCGAGCAAACCCGCGTCGATGACCGCCTTGGTCGAGAGGAATTGCGCCGAGTAACGGCACTCGAGGCAAACGCACGCGCGGACCTTGGCCTTGGCGACCGCGTCGCGGATCATGGTGCAGTCGTCCCACGACAGCGCGAGGGGCTTCTCGATGATGAGGTGTTTTCCCGCGCGTGCCGCGGCCGCGGCGTGCGCGGCGTGGAGCCACGGGTAACTGCAGATGCTGACGACGTCGATCGACTTGTCGGCGAGCATCGCGTTGAGGTCGCGGAAGACGCGGATCGCGCCGCCGTGGCGCTGCTTGAGTTCCGCTGGATCGAGTGCGCGCGAGGAATGGACCGCGGTGACCTGGGCGTTCGCGGTGGCGTTGATGGCCGCGATGTGGGCGGTGGCGACCCAGCCATAACCGATGACGCCGACGTTGTGCTTTTTCATGGGCAGGGGTTGATGGAGGGACCTTGCCGGGAAATCTCGCCGGGTTGAACCGGGAATTCGGGGGGAGTGGACGTGGGTGGCGGCGGCCCGCCGCCACCGGTCGGCAAGGTCCCGATCGCCCATCCGCTTCACTGGGCTGGTGGCGGTGACGGCGGGCCGCCGTCAGCCACGGTTGCTGCGGTCTTTTGTCAGTTTGCCGGTTCCAGCTCGAACTTGAGCACGGCGTGCCCGTCGATTTCGAAGTGCTCGACCAACAACTCGACCTCGCCCGGCGACGCCTGTTCGAACACGGCCTCGTCCGCCGTCGGTCCGTGCCAGTTCCAGTTCTCGATCACGCTGCGCCCACCGACCGCGACGCGCACGCCGTCGTCGCTCATCGTCGAGACCTTCCAGCGTCCCGCCGGTAGCGGGAGCCTCGTGCGTGCGATCATCCCGAAATGCTCCGGGCCCGGGCCGCGCCGGGTCATTTCCTCCGAGATCGCCAAGTCGCGCGGGCCGCG
>JANYDN010000132.1 GCA_025363585.1 Verrucomicrobiota bacterium
CATCGACGCCAGGAGGAACGCCCGGAACCGGCCCCGTTCCGCCGAGAGCCCACCGAGATCGTCGCCCGCCAGGAGGTCCGCGAAGAATCCCTGCACGAGATCCTCGGCGTCTTCCCGCGTGCGTCCCTGCCGTCGGACGTATGCGTACAACGGGTACCAGTACGCGCCGCACAACTCCGCGAGCGCGCGCTCGCGAAGCGGCGACGCGCCCCGCGCCGCGGACACCACCATCGTCCAACGCGTGGTGACGAAATGGTCATGGCCCGCGTCGCCCGCGCGCGTGGACGGCGTGCCCGCGCTCATGGTTCGTACCGGCGTTTCCACGATTTCGAATCGCGCGTCGGCCCGTCGGGAATCATCTCGATCTCCACGCGCTGGAGCGGGAACGGGCTCGCGGCCGCGGCCACGTCGCTGGCACCCGCATGCTCCTCGCGCGCGCCACCGACCCGGGTCGAAAGCAAGTTCGATTCGCCCGTGTCGAAGTACGGATCGGAGAACCGGCTCGAGGATTCCGAACCCAGCGGCGAGGCGTTCGAATCTGGCGACGGCCCCTGCCAATCGCGCGTGTTGTTCCAAAACCAATTGCCCTCGAACTTCGGCGGGACAAGCGCGACTTGCCCCACCTCGGGTCTGCCGATCATTCCCTGGACCACGGCAATCGGGTTGGAGGCGAAAACATTTTTCCGGATCATGGGATTCGCGGCGCCCAACACGGCCAATCCCTCGCGCAGGTTTCCGACGAACGTGTTGCTCTCGATCTCGTCGAGCGTGCCGCCCCAACACGACATGCCGTTCATTTCGTTTCCGTAGAACAAATTCCCGACCACCCGCGCGTGCGTCTTCCCCGACGCGTAGATTCCCGAACGCGCGTTTCCGAAGATGCGGCATCGCTCGATGACCGGCGACGCGTCCTGGTCGTCGTACCGGATGCCGTGCCACGCGGATCCCGAAATCCGGCAGCCCACGAGGGACACCTCCGCATCCCATCGGATCGTCACGCCCGCGTAGTGGCAGTTGCGGACGTCGCAGGAGACCATCTCGACGCGCCCGCCTCTTGCGACCACGCCGGTGTTCCACATTCCCGCGACCAGACATTCCTCGAGACGGATCCGCGCACCCGTTCCCACCATGATTCCATTGGCCGGCGATCCGACGACCGCGCAGTCACGAAACACAGCGCGCGTGTCGATCAGACTGACGACGTAACCGGGCCAGAGTTTTCCATCCGGCGCGAATCCGGGCCTCGTGAACTGGAGGCCGGAAAACACCGGATCCGCCGAATGCACAAAGAGCGCGGGACTCGTCGCGAAACGAAACGCCGACGCGCGTTCGCCGGACTCGTTCGACTCGATCGCATCTTCCGACGCGCGGATTGTTCCCGGCGGCGGCCAGACGCCCGTCCACGTCGGGCCCACGATCGTGTTGCTCCACGAGTGCCCGCGAAGTTCCACGTCCTTCTTGAAGATCTGCACGTTCTCGACGTACCGCCCCGGCGCGATGTCGATCGTGTCGCCGGACTTCGCCGCGTCCACCGCGCTTTGGATCGTGCGGTACGGCGCGCTGCCGTCCGAAGCGACCCGCAACACCGCACGCGATCCGGCCAAAGTCGGGAGCGCGCCATCGAGGGAAAGACGCACACCAGGCGAGCCCGGTGTGGACGTCGTGGGCGGAACAATGCTCATCAGCCGGGCGCTGGGCGAAGGGCCGGGGTGCACTGCCGACGGCGGAAACACCGAGGGATAGATTCGCACCACGGCATTGGTTTCGAACCATTCCCGGGCGAGGAAAACGTTGGCAAACGAGCTCCCAGGCGTCGACTCGTCAACCAGCTTCCACCCTTCGCTGTCCCGCGCCGCGATGATCACGCGGACGTTACCCGGCGGATCTTTTGGATCCGTGACATACACGGCTGCCAATTCGCCGCGATAGGTCGTTACGAGAATCACACGCCGGGCCAATCGGTTCGCCATCTCGTCCGTCGTGATCGGCGGCCTCGTGGATCCCGCGGCTCCGTCTGGAACGCGATGTGTCCGTTTGAAAACCGTTGCCGAATCCTCGCCGCGCGACAACGCGTCCAATGCCCGAGGCTCGACGTTCTCCGGACGGGAAAGGTCGCCACTCCTCCGCAGCGCGCGGTAGTTCTCGGCGACTCCACGGGTCTCAAACCCATCCAGACGCGGCGGCAGAATGGCGTTCTTCCAACGCTGCTCCCGGATCGCGCGCGTCCCGATCCGAAACTTCTCGATTCGCTCAAGAGGGACGCCGAAAGCGAATCGCTCGCTCCGGACCCGTGCATCCGCTTCCTCGCCGTGCGTGCCCAATATCCCGAGGATCTCGTCGCCATTGCGCATCACCGCGCGCACGCAGAACCGACGACCGACCGTTCCCAA
>JANYDN010000238.1 GCA_025363585.1 Verrucomicrobiota bacterium
GGACGATGGGATGCACCCTCCCCTTCCGATCGCAGGGGATGCGCCACGCTCCGTTCGAGAGCTGCACGAACAGGCCCTGCACGCCGTGCTCGGGGTGCGCCTTGCTCCTCCCCGTCGTGTAGGCGCGGACCGGCACCGACACGTCGTCGTTGAGGACGAACTGCCGGATGAAGGCCTGGGCCCCGTTGTTCTCGACGGTGACGATGGATCCGTACGCGGCGTGCTTCTGCTTGATCTTCTCGACGATGACCGGACCAGGCCACTGTCCCGCCTCGATGTCGAGGATCCGACGGTGCCCTGTCTTCTCGATCGCAAACGTGAACAGGGAGACGTCGTCGTTCTCCTCCCCAGGCGAGACGGCGAGATCGACGCCCGTGTAGGTGGGCTCGTCGCCGTCGTAGGACGACACCAGGGTCATGCCTCGCCCGAGCTCCTTGCAGGTGTCGATGTACTCCTGCTTGCACGGGCTGGTGGAGTCGTCCCTGCAGAGATTCATGTAGACGCGATTGAACTCGCTCGGGAGCACGTGGTCCCGGAGCTTCTGGATGTCCGGGTGATCGTACCGCTGGGCCCACAGCGGATCGCCGTCGTCGCTGCCGGCCAGCCTGCAGCGAACCGAGCCCGGGGCTTCCGGCCGCAGGAGCAGGTGATCCCAATCATCGGCGTTGAAGATGCCGATCCCTCCGAGGATGTCCATCACCAGGGTGGGCCAGCCCATCTGCGTGAGGACGTGCCCCGAGTCCTTCGGATGCCAGGCCGTGTTGCTGAACACGCAGCGCGTGTCCGGACCCGGCAACAACCGAGTGAAAACCGAGTTGTTCAACCACTTCAGGTACTTCAACCGGCTCTCGTGGGTGGACGTGTTCTCGTAGTTCAAGAAGTCGTCGACCACCGCCCAGTTCACGCGTGAGCCCTGGATCGATCCGCCGAATCCCACCGCCGAGAGCGTGGGATCCTTGATGCCTCGTGGCCTGTCGACGGTGATGGCGGTCTTCGTCCAGGGGTCACCGTATCGATTCGACTTCAGGAGGTGCGGGTACACCAGGCGCAGCTCGAGCGAGCTCTCGATGTAGTCGCGCGCCACCTTGAGGGACTTCGCGGGGATGTTCTGCTCGGCGCCGATGAGCGCCCCGCGGAAGGACGTGTTCTGCCCGAGCAAGAACAACGTCAGCGCGTTCAGCGTGTACGTCTTGCCGTGGTCGGCCGGGATCCGGAGGACGCATCGTGGGTGCGCCATCACGAAGTCCAGGATCACGCGTTGGTGCGGCGCCGCGACGATGCG
This sequence comes from Verrucomicrobiota bacterium, assembly GCA_025363585.1. Classification (GTDB taxonomy): domain Bacteria; phylum Verrucomicrobiota; class Verrucomicrobiia; order Limisphaerales; family UBA9464; genus UBA6176. The sequence goes on from JANYDN010000238.1 coordinate 1,283, forward strand.
TTCCTGGTTCGTCTCCTCCCTCATGACGAACTCGAGGAACGCGCAGGGATCCTCGCGCGACGCGGCGGCCTTCCGGAAGAGCTCGGCCGCCCCCTTCAGCTTGCGCACGTCGTGGGCTTTCAAAACAGCGGGATCAAGTTCTCGTTTCAAACGTCACACCCACACCTTTCACATCGATCTCTCGCCGGCGCCGGCGACAATTTGTCGCCTTTTTGCGGCGACACGATTTCAATCAACTCTCGAACGCACTCATCTGGGTCGGCATAGACCTCTGCACCCGAAAATCGAACAATGCGAAATCCCGCCCCCACCAACGCGCGCTCGCGAGACCGATCACGATGCGCCCTCTCCTTGGTGTCGTGAAACGCCCGCCCCTCGAGCTCCACTGCGTAGAACTCAGCCCGACCCCCATCTTGGACCCCCACCAAGAAATCGAGGTGGTACGACAAGCCTCCTACAATCCACCTGGATTGTCGTTGGACAACCAGATTCGAAAACGACTTATCGACGAATTGCCACAACTCAGCATCATCCCCCAATTGCTCATCCCAAAAGGATGCCTGCTCGTCTTTCAGCGGCTTCATCAAGGGGTTCACCCTGGGTTTCAAATATTGGCGTTCGAGGACTCTCCAAAAGAGCACCTCAGACTTCGACTTGGCAGATTTCCATTCCGCGACCCAATTGCAATTATCTCGATCCTGCATAGGTTCGTAATAAGGGCAGGCCGCCTCCAAATTCCGGGTCACCGTCGCCCCCTCGCTCGAGCGAGCTGCTGACATCGCTTCGAGCGGCGGTGCATGTGGAACGGCTCGAGCGTCTTGTGGGCGTGGACCACCACGAGCCCGCACCTCGAGCAGGGGGCGAGGAATCCCTTGATGGGGCGCATCCCCGGGGAGATCTCAGCGAAGCGTTTCACAGGAACCCGCCCAACTCATCCTCCTCGAAGAACGCCTCGAACTTGGCGCGGAGCTTGAGGGGTGGCTGCTTCCGCTTCTTCGTCTTCAGGTGACCCGTCACAAACCACACCCACGAACCATGGGACGGGCGCGTGGCCGACGCTTCCCCCGTGATCTCGAGGTGGGCAAGCAACTGGCGCGCGCGCGACTCGGGGCACCGCGCCGCCTTCGCCCACTCGCAGAGCTCCACCCAGTTCACCGGC
>JANYDN010000135.1 GCA_025363585.1 Verrucomicrobiota bacterium
AGGTAGCCCCGGGTGTCGCCGAACGATGCCGAGGGATGGGTCTGGTCACCGGAAGGTTTTCCGATCAACGGGTGGATCGCGCCTTCCAGCGCAACCTCGGCACGGGCCGCGCCGGCACAAGCGCCAGCCACGGCCGCCAAAATTGCTTGGCGGGCCCAGCGTCGCCCCGTGGATTTTAGGCGGTCAGTCATTTTCGCTCAGAGTATCGGAATTGAACCCAGTCGGATTTGTTCGAACGTAGAACGTCGCAGTCCTCACGCAATAATGGCGTCACCGCTCACTTCGCGGCCTGAGGAGGAAGCGTGTTCGGATCAAACGGCAAAGCTTCGGGCGGATTCACGCGCTTGCCGGCGGGATCGATGATGGTCGGGGTAACGAAGATCAGCAGGTTCTTCTTGGAATTCAGCGCGGCCTCGCTGCGGAACAACCGGCCGAGGACCGGGATGTCGCCGAGCACCGGGACCTTGTCGCGGGTTTTCTTGACGTCTTCCGCGATCAACCCGCCGAGCACGACGGTCTGGCCGTCCCAAACGATCGCCGACGTGGTGACCGAGCGCAGGCGCAGGTGGGGCAGCGGCAGTTGCGCGCGCACGGGGGTCACGTTCGGGCCCGTCTGGACGGGAACGAAATCTCCCGGGGAGTCGTAACCAATGAACTCGGTGAACGAGGGGATGATCGACATCTGGATCGAGACGTCATCGGATGACACATACGGGATGACGTCGAGCGTGGGGCCGAAGGGCAGCGTGCCTGTCTGGTAGTTAAACCCGATTGCCTGCTGTTGGATGACCTGACCGGTGCCGGTCGGGGTAACGGCGGCATTGCCACCACCACCACCCTGCGCGTTGCTGCCGACGTCCAACACGATCCGACGGGCATCGATCACGGAAACCTGGGCTTGGCGCCCGCTGAGGGTCGTGACCTTCGGCGCCGAGAGCAAGTCGACGCCGTCGCGCTGTTCGAGCGCACGGATCGCCACACGGAACTGAGGATCCGTCAGGATGCCGCTGAAAGTTCCCAACGTTGGGATGGCTGACTGGTTGGCATCGACGTTACGGATGCCCGATGTGATCAAGCCGTCGCTGGCCGCCTGGCCTTGGGCCGTACCGCCCGTGACACTGCCCGGGAACACGGCCTCGGGATTCGCAAGGGAGGGACGGACGTTGTAGGACGGGGCGGTTCCACCACCCGCGGCCAAACCGCCACCATTCAGGAGGAAGTTTCCGAGATACCAATCGAAGCCGATGGCACGATTGTCGGTCTGGGTCACCTCCGCGAAGCGCGCCTCGATCTGGACTTGGGGCGGCGCCACATTGAGCACTTGGATGGCCTGCTCGATGATATCGAGGTCGGACATCGTCGCACGGACGAAGAGGATGCCGGTACGATCATTGAAAAAGAGCGCCTTTTGGTCGGGGACTTGGCCGAACTGACCTGGTTGACCCGGGACGCCCGGCTGCCCGAAGCCGCCTCCGCCGAAGCCACCGCCCAAACCGCCACCCAGTCCGCCGGCACCAAGCGCACCTGCTCCCGCGGTAATCGGGAATTGGACGCCGGCCGCGTTGAAGAATTGGCGGACAATGTCCTGAACACTCGTCGCGAACTGGATGCGAGTGACACCACCGATGCCGGGGCCGCCGAAGCCGCCACCACCACCAGCGCCTCCCAGACCGCCTCCCAACCCACCACCACCGAGACCACCGCCGCCGCCACCGCCGCCGAAGCCACCACCACCACCACCGACGCCACCGCCTCCGATGCCGCCACCGCCGCCGAGAGTCACCTCGACACGCGGGATCGTGAAGCTGCCGCCGCTCTGGCCGTTTGCTCCGCCACCGCCGCCCTGTCCGCCACCGCCACCGCCACCGCCACCACCGCCCTGTCCGCCACCACCGCCGCCATTCTGGCTATCGATGGGCAACGAAAGGCCAATGACATTCTCCAACCCTTGCATGAACGTGTTCGGGTTGACGCGGAAGCGACGCGTGAAGAGCTGGATGGGCTCCGGAAGCTTCTGGGTAAATATGACCGCGTATTCCTCTATCGAAACCTTGAGCGGGCGGTCCGCCACTTTGGTGATCGCGTCCAACGCGTCGGCCAATCGGATGTTATGGAGCCCGGGCATCAGCTTGATGTTGACCGTGGCGAGATCCAAAGGCTCGACGGGTTCGGGCGGTACCAACTGGCCGGTCGTCGGATCGAGCCGCGGCTGTTGGTTTTGCTGCGGGATGTCGATCGATGAGCTGATGATGAAATTGAGGCCGCGCTTGTCCGGATCACGGAGACGGGATTGCTCCTCGAGAGTCTTGACCACCTCGCCGAGGGGAAGGCCCTCGAACCGAAGTTCGTTGAGCGTGATGCGGTCCAACTTGTTGAGAATCGCCTGACGGCCACGACCCGTGTAAATCCGGTTGGTGCGGGCGAAAGGATTGCCCTCCGGCAACGAGGACAACTTGGGGGCCCACTCGCTCTCGACCTCGACCAACCGGTCCTTGGTCGTCAACTCGCGATGACGCGAGGCGCGCCCGTAGACGGCCTCGTCGATCAGAGAAAGATAATGGTGCGCGGCGCGGCTGTCCGGATTGATCTTTTCGGCGGCCTCGAACTCCTTCTTGGCATCCTCGAGTTTGCCCATTTCAAAGAACAGGCGGCCGTTCTGCTCGTGGGTGCCGGCCTTGATGAGTTCCTGCTGGTGCTCGGGAATTTTCTGGAGGACGGCATCATCCGGCGTGCGGCCCTTCATGGCGGCCAGACGCGCGTCGTTGTCCTTCTTGATCTGCTTGGCGAGCGTGTTGTTGGGATCGACCGCCAGAACGCGCTTCAGGTGCACGTCGGCCTCGCGGTATTCGCCTTCCTTGATGGCGGCGTTGGCAAGCTTGAGACGGACGGCGGCGAAGCCCTGGGTCGTCTCGGCCCGCTCGGCCTCCACGGAAGTTCCCAACTGCTCGACGAGATCCCATGCGCGCTCGTAGCTCTTCGAGGCGGCACCAAGATCGTTTTGCTTCTCGCACTGCCTCGCGGACTCGAGGGTCTGCCGCAGGAGGATTTTCTTTTCCTCGCGGTGAATGGCTTCTTCTTCCGCACTCAGGCCCGCGCTCTGGCCGAGTACCCCTTGGGAGGTTGCGGCAACAAGCAGCACGCTAAAAAGACGGGACGCGTTGGTCATGGGTTTGTTCTCGTTGAGACTGAAAGACTTCCGACTGATTACTGGGGCACGACGGCAGGGATCGTGGAGCGCACTTGATTGGGGGCCGACACTACTAGCTCATCTTTTCCGATGGCAACTATCTTGTAGGCCACGCCGGCAAGCGTGACCGAATCATCCACCCGCTTCGCGGGGAAATCCTTGTTTTCGTGACGGAGATCGGCGGCATAGCCGAGCGGTTTCCTGAAATCCTTTTCTTTCGAAAGGACGAACCGTTCGCCGGTCTCGAGCAATTCGCAGATCAATTCCGCGGGGTCTTCCTTGGGACCCTTGATATCGCGCAAAAACAAAACGTCGTTCTTCGTGCCGACCGTCAACGACGTCACCACGGGCCGGCGTTTGGTCGCGACCTTTTCGTATTCCCGGGTCACCGAGAACTGGTAGCGGGGGTTATCCGCGACGCTGGCCACGCCCGTGAACGAAACGACAAGGTTCAGGGGAATAATGCGCGTCACCGAGAGACCTCCCAATCCGCCCTTGCCATTCTTGCGGCGCAATCCATCGGGACCCTTCTCCCAGGTACCCGGATTGAACGTGTTGTGCTCGCCGTCGAATTGAAACTTGGCGACGGTCGAAACCCGCTTGAGGGAAAGCTCGTTGGTGCTGAGATCCAGCGACGGGAACGCGACGCCTTTTTTGGTCGCGCGCGCGGTCAGCGCCTTATCCAACTCCTCCCTCACCACACCGACTTCCCGGAGCAACAGGAAGGCTGCCACGGCCACCGCGATCAACGCGATGCTCAATACGATCTTCTCGTAGTGCTTCTTCAGGAAATCCATGGGGGGTCGGCTTTGCTACGGAAGTTCGCTTTTCTTCGGACCTTTGGGCTTGGGCGTTGCCGCGGGCGCGGCAACCGCCACGGGGGAAATCTTCACCACCTCGACGGCGAGCGTGATGCGCAGCGGCTTGTCGTCCAGCACCGCTTCGCCGGGTTTGGGGGCAGGGGCCGCCACCGGTGCGACCGGCAGGCCATAACGCGCTCCCATGCCATATCGGGCGGCCAGTCCCGGGCTCATCCCGCCAGGAAACGTGCCCATCACCGGGACCGCGGCGGAACCCGTGTCCACACTGCCCCGCTCGACGTTGATCGCCTTCACCAAGTAGGCCTGCTTGGCGTTGACCAAGCCTCCCAACACCGAGGCGAGCTCGGAACTGAAGCACTGGAAGATCAACTCGTAGGGATAAACGACCGCACCCGTGACCGCATTCGTCAGCGGCTTTTTCGTCAGGTAGTTCGATGGCGGCGTCACGTCGTTCGTATTCACCGGCGTCCGTCGGATCGACTCGATTGAATGGATCTTCGAATCGAAGAGAATCTGGCTCAGGTCCGCGATGTCGAGCAACTGGACCGTCATCGGCGCGATGGAGCGCTGGGAGAACTGCACCTGCTTGCGTTGCTCGTCGAAGGTGAACGCGAATTTTGATTCGCCGATCTTCGGAAGCTTTACTCCGCCGCGGTCCGCCGCCTTCTCGAGCCGATCCAGCGTCGAATCGAGCAATGCCTTGAACCTCGAGTCATCCAACGTGTCGTCCACCGGCATCGCGGTGAACTGCGGGACCGACGCGTCCTTGAATTTGCGCAGCCGTGCCTGCTGTTCCTTGGCGGCCTTGATGTTGTCCTCGGTCGGGGCCGGCTTGCGGTTGACCAACGTGTCGAACTCGGTGTTTTTCGAGTCGAGTTCCGCCTTGACGCTGTCGGCGGAACCCTGGGCGCTCAGCAGGTAGAAAACCCCGAAACCCAACAGCGCGACGGCCACCGCGAGGCCCACGACGAACAGGAGATTGCGTTTGATCCAGGCCATATCAGAGCTTCATTGGGCGCTTCAGCTTGATCGTCATCGGGAAGGAGAACGTCGTTTCGCCCTCCACCTCGCTCAATGTGCCCGAGAACTGGGTCTCGGCCGGATCAAACAGGGCGCTGGCTTTCATTTCCCTTTGCAATTCGTACGCCAGTTCGCTGTTCGCACCGGTCTTTGATTTGGAAAGATTCACCGCACGGATCGTCAGCTTCACCGTGGAAATCTCGTTGGTCGACGCCGCTTTTCCTTTTTTGCCTCCAGCCGCGCCCGTGGTCGCCGCCGCCGTCTCCCCGCCGCCTTCCGCTCCCTCGCCCTCGGTCTTTTTCGGCAACAATCCGTACCGCTTCATCAGGATCGGGTCCATCGTCATCTGTTTCGGGGCGCTCTCACCCTCGTCGGCCGACGCCAATGCGACCGGTTGGCTCGGTTCGGTCGTCAACAACGTGTCGATCCAGATACCCACGGAGCCCTGAACCAAACCAAACTTCTGTTGCTGCGTGACCTCCGTGCTGTGCAACACGCGGCGGAATTCCGTGATGACGTCCGCCCATTGCACTTGGTCGTCGAGCCATTGGGCGATTTGGTCCGCCTCTTCCCGGGCTTTTTTCAACGAGTCTTCCTCGCGCTTGAGGCTCTGCTCGCGGGTGGTCAGCGGCGCCACCTGATCCTTGATCTTGTCGAGTCCTTCCTGACGGGCCCCCGCGACCCGGGTGTAGAAGTATCCCGTCGCGAAGACGCCCAGAACGAGGGCGTACGCGGCCGCGAGGAGATACGGTTTCTTCGAGTTGAATTCCTGCCGGGACCGGGATGTCTTCGGCATCAGGTTCAACTCGACGGGGCACTCCGCGATGTTGCGGAGACCGACGCCGACCACCTCGCCGAAGCATTGCGCGACCTTTTCCAAGTCCGCGACGTTGACCGACGGATCGATCTGGATGCTTCGGAACGGATTGAAGACATCGACCGGGAGATTGAGCTTCTCGGCAAAGAACTCCGCGGAATACGGCAAGAGGGATCCGCCGCCACAGACGAAGACCCGGACCGGCGCTCCGCCGCCCTGCTGGGTGCGATAGAACTGGATGGTCTGGTTGACCTGGAGATGAAGCCGGGTCAGGACGTTGCGCGCCACCTTGGACACGGCCGCGACCCGGGGGTTGTCGGGTTCCTCGTAGGCACCACCCAGACTAACGAAGCCGTCGGCGATCTTGATCTTTTCGGCCTCGGGGAACGGAAGCTTGGTCTCGGCCGCGAATTCCTGGGTGATCGCGTTGGCACCCACCGAAACCGAGCGTGCGTAGAGTCGGTTCTTCTCGAACACCAGGACGTTGCTGGTCTTGGCCCCCACGTCGATCAGCAGGCTGCACCCTTCCAAATCCGCGTAATTGTACCGGAACGCATTGCACAGGGCGGCAACCGAAGCGTCCACCACGTCCATTTTCAACCCGCCGCCCTCGCCGATCAGGAAGAGCTTCTCGACGATCTCCGACTTGATCGCCACGAGCAGCACCTCGAGTTCGCCGCCGGCGCTGGTCCCGAGGATCTGGTAATCCCAGGCCGTTTCGGCCAATGGGAACGGGACGTTTTGCTGGGCCTCGTACTGGATGATCTGCGTGACCTTCGACGAATCGACGGGCGGCAGTTTGACGAACTTGGAGAAGACCTGGTAGCCGGGAGCGCACAGGTTGGCTTGCCGCGCTACGAACCCACCCTCGGCGAGCGTGTCCGCAAGGGCCTTCTTCACCACGTTTTCACGCGCGGCGTCCTGCGATCCCGCCAAGCCCAAGGGCTTGACCGCGAAACGCAACAACCGGAGCCCGCCGTCCTCGGCTGGCTCGAATTCGGCGATCTTGAGGCTTCCAGCCCCAAAATCGATGCTCAGAAACGACTTTGATTTCAGCATAAGCGCCCGTGGCACCCGCCCAACCCACGCCAAACAACGCATGACACGGCCGTTCCAGAAGCCTGCGTCTTGGTAAGGTAGGGGGCGTGACTAAAGAAACCGCCACGCCGGGTCAAACCCAAAACGCGTGACGGCAGGTTTTGTGATCCATCGATGAAATTGAGCTTGCGCATAACCCGTCATTGCCGGGGGTCCCAAACGGACACCGGAAACTCCCTGAGATCCGCCACCAACCAGTCCGGCCGATGGCTCGCCAGTTCCCCCGCCGCGACCCCGCCCGTCGCCACCGCGAGACTCCGCGCCCCGATCGCCCGCGCGCACTGGATGTCCCGCGGAGTGTCGCCCACCACGACCACCTCGTCCCCGGACAACGCCCGGCCCAACCGCTGTTCCGCGCGTCGCTTCGCGATCCCGGCGATCCGGTCGCGCTCCTCGTCGTCGTCGCCGAACCCACCCACCGCGAACCGATCCCAAAGTCCGTGCGCCCGCAGCTTCATCTCCGCGCCCAACCGCACGTTGCCCGTGAGCAATCCGATCAACGGCGGTTCGGGAAGGCGTTCCAGCGCCGACAGGAATTCCGCCACGCCCGGACACCGCTCGCCATGGTGCATCGACAATTGGTCGTCCAAAAGAAACAGGTAGGTCTCCAGAAACCGGCGGATGGCGTCTTCCTCCACCCCGAATCCGTGGAGCGTCAGGAATTCACGCACCAACGAGGTGTCGGTGCGCCCATGAAAGACCAAATCCCGCGTGCCGCCCGGCTTTCCAAACGCCACGTCCGCCGTCCGGGCAAACGCCGCCATCCCGGCCCCGCCAGTCCGGATAAGGGTTCCATCGATGTCGAAAAGAATCGCCCGCACCATCGCGGCGCCCAGCGTGCCGGCCCGTGGGCGACAGTTCAACACGGCAGGTTCCAACCGACTCCGGAAAACCCACGCCCTGTCCCGGTTCGCTTTTCCACTCCTTGCCTTGCCTCGCGACGACGCCGAACGCCGCGGCGAACGGGCGGGCCGGATCCGGCTGGCATCTCCGCGAACCTCGGGAAACTTTTCGATGGCACCGTCGGAAGGCATTTTGATGCGACCCGCCGAGCCGTTCGCGTCGAATGCCGGCACGGGGTCCAATGTTCGACAACGCCGTCCGCGCTCGGTTATGTTCTTTCTTCGTCCATGGCTGTCGTGCCCGCCGTCATCCGCCGATCCCCACGCCGTTTTGCCGAAGCCGGCCTCATGGGCGTCATTCTTTTGCTCGGTTGCGTCCTCGCCATCTTCGGCGGCCAAGTCGAACGCCCGCGTTTCACCCGTGGCGCCGACGGTTCGCCCGAGCGGGTGATGGTCCGCAGTGCGGCGGGCGAGGAGGTCGCGGCCACCGATCGGGTGAACAAATTCCTGAATCTCCAGAACCTCGCCCAACTCGCCAAGGACACGAGCTTCGTCGCGATCATGGCCGTGGGAATGACCTTCGTGATCGTCGCCGGGCAAATCGACTTGTCGGTCGGCTCGATCTACGCGCTCGCGAGCGTCATGGCGGCGCTGGTTTTCCACCGGTACGGACCCGACGGTCCCGTTGCCGGCGCCACCGCGCTGGGAACCGGCCTTGGGATCGCCGTCTGTCTGGGCACCGGTCTCGCCGTCGGCGCGCTCAACGGCGCCATGATCACGCTGCTCCGCGTACACCCTTTCATCATCACCCTCGGCACCATGGCGGTTTTCCGCGGCGTGGCTTTCGTCGTGACCGCCGGACAAAGCATCGGGGCTTTCCCCGAACCCCTCCGCCGCGTCATCGGGTGGCAAACCGCCGGCGGCCTCAGCCTGTTCCCGCCGGCGATGATGATTCTCGTCGCGCTCCTCGGCGGCATCCATTTGTCCCGACTCGCCGCGGGCCGCGCGGTCTACGCCGTCGGCGGCAACGAACTGGCCGCGCGTTTCAGCGGTATCCGCGTCCCGCGCGTGAAACTCGGCGTGTTCATCGTCTCGGGCCTCGCCGCCGGCATCGCCGCGCTCCTCAGCCTCGGCTACTACGGATCGGCTTCGAGCGGCGACGGCCAAGGCTACGAACTCAACGTCATCGCCGCGGCCGTCGTCGGCGGCGCCAGCCTCCAGGGGGGCCGCGGTTCCGCCCTCGGGGCGCTTCTCGGCGCGCTCGTGATCCAGATGATCGACAGCGGGATCGTCATCCTCGGCATCGACCAAAACTACAGCCGCATCATCATCGGCTCCGTCGTCATCGTCGCGGTCCTGCTCGACCAAGTGGGCGCATGGCTGTCCGGCAAACGCCTCGCGGCCGGGATGTGACCGGTCCCGCCTTCCGCCAATTTCCGCGTGCCGCGCGACGCCGTTCGCGCTCCGATGCATGGATGCCATCCCGGATACCCCTCGCGCACGCGGTCCCTCTCGACCGACGCCTTTGGTGCGCGCTGCTTCTCGGGCTGTTCGCGTTCGCCTGCGGTTGCGCCGCGCGCCACGGCACGCGTCCCCTCCCGCGCAAGGGCGAGGAGATCGTCGTGTGCGGGCAGTTGTTCCCCATCGGCACGCGCGTGATCACGTGGATGGACCCCGGCGGCTACGATGCCTATCGCGTGGAACGCCGCTTCTCCGCCTGGACGAATGCCGATTGGAAAACGTCGGCAGCGCAAAACAAGGAACTCGATTCGCCGAACCGTTACGGACTCCGCAAGGATGGCCTTGCGCCTGCGGACATCGATCGACTTCGCGGCGGCGGATGGTCGTTGGCGGAATTGCGCGCGCGCGTCGACCAGTTCGTCCTTCACTACGACGCCTGCGGAACGTCCCGCCGCTGTTTCGAAGTGCTCCACGACCTGCGCGGACTGAGCGTCCACTTCATGCTCGATGCCGATGGAACGATCTACCAGACACTGGATCTCAAGGAACGGGCCTGGCACGCGACCACCTCGAACTCGCGCTCGGTCGGCGTGGAGATCGCGCAGATGGGCGCCGTCGCCCCGAACCAACGCCAGCGTTTCGACTCATTTTACACCAACACAAGCGCCGGCGTCCGGCTGCAATTCCCCGAATGGATCGGCCCATCCTCGCTGGCGAACCCATCGCTCGTCCTCCACCCATCGCGAGCGGGACCCATCGCCGGACGCATCCAGGGCTCGGACTTGGTGCAATACGATTTCACTCCGGAACAATACTCCGCGCTCGCCAAACTCGCGGCGGCCCTTCACCAAATTTTCCCCAAGCTCGGGCTCGACGCTCCCCGCGGGGCCGATGGAAAAGTGACGACCGACGCGTTGTCCGCCGACCAACTCTCGCGCCACCACGGGCTGTTGGGGCACTACCACGTCCAAACCAACAAGATCGATCCCGGGCCCGCCTTCGATTGGGAACGGCTGCTTCGGACCGCGCGTGCGGCCCGTTGAATCCCGCGGCTACTTCCGGTGGGATGACAATCGACTTGAAACAATCCGGAGTCTTCGCGAACGGCCCACGGGAACTTCGGGCTTCCCGCCCGACCGGGATTCGCTACAACCGCGCACGGCCCCGGTTCGCTCCGGGCCCAGTGTCCCGCAGTTCGTCGGTGTCCGACCGCCTCGAAACATGAAACTCGCCCGCATTTTCGCCGTCACCGCCGTGGTCCTCGCCTTGGCGTCCGGCTGTTCGATCCACGCCAAGCCCGACAAGAAGACCAAGGACGTCATGGAGGAAGGCTTCAAGGGCAAGGAATCGCTGGCCGCGCGTCTCGCACAGGGCCAGGCGTCGAGTGCGGATGCCCTCAAGATGGTCGAGCTGACGCGCCAACTCGCGCTCAACGTCCCTCCCAAAGGAACCCATCAGGGTTGGCGGACCAAGACGGACGCCCTCTACGCGGCCGCGATCAATCTTTCCGCCAAGAAGCCAGGGGCCGTCGATGCATGGAAGGCCGCGTCGAACTGCAAGGATTGCCACTCCGTGCACAAGAAGGACTGACGCCGCCCCGGCGGCTCGATGACTTCAAAGCGCCGCCGGACCACCGCCGTCGCCACCTTCGCGGCGCAGGCGGCCGGGCAGTGAATCCCGGGCCATCGACAGCAAGCGCCGACCGTGGGGTCGGACCCCGAGTACATCCCGGAAAAATCCCCGCTGGCGCCGCGAGTCCGCGAAGTCCTGCGCCACTTGGTAGACGTCGTTGTACGAAGTCATCGTTCCGATGCGTTCGATGAGCGCCAGATCCGCGCGGAAGAACCGCTCGCGCCACGGCCACAGAAGCCATGCCGCCGGCCGCTGCCATACCGACACGCAATGCAAAAACGTGCGGCGCTCGAATCCCTCCGGCCGCCACCCATAGCGTTCGCAGGCCAACTCCCTGAAGGTGTCCTTGGTTTCCACCGGTTTTGCTTGGAACCCTCCCCGGGGGATCCAACCGCAGTTCATGCGATCCAACGAATGGGGTCAACGTCCGAACCGGAAGTCGCCGGGAATTTGCCTCGTTGTCATCCTCATGGCTGCCCGCGCACCGGGTACGTGAAACGATGTCCCGTCGCGGGCACCGTCACCACGTAGCTCCGCGCGTCGGGCGCCACGCTCAACGCCAGATACCGGCCTCCCTCGGGATCCGGATTCGCGATTTTCTCCGCCTCCGTGTTGGCGCCCGCGTCGTTCTTGTTCCGATGGACTTGGTACACGACCGGGGGCTCGGGCAATCCGCGCAACGCCAGCGCGACGGCCGGGGCACAGCCTTTCGTGGGACCGTTGTTGAACACCGCCACCCGCGGGGCAAGCGAGCGCAAAAGCATCGGGTTGTTGCTCGCGTCCAGCCCATGGTGGTTTACCTGGAACACGTCGACCGGTCCGACCTGCGTCACCGGGCATACCAATCCCGCCTCGACGTTCCACGTCACGTCGCCGCCGTCGAAAAACCGGAACGCTCCGAACTCCACCAGCGTCACGACGGAATTCGCGTTGTCGGACGTGTCGATGGGCCGCGGGTGCGGATCCTGGCAAGCCACGATGTTCGCCACGCCCAAGGTCGCCAATCCGTACTCCCCGCGGGCCGCGACGAATCGCACCGTGAACTTCGGTTGGTCGTCCTTCGCGGATTTCAAAGCCAGCCGCGTCCCCGGCCGAACCACCTCCCGCGCCTCCACCTTCATCTCGCGATAACCCTTGATCCTCGCGGGCCACGTCGGATCGTGGTTGCCGTCCGGGTCTTCCGCGGGAATGCCGTTGTCATGGACGGTCCCGATGGGCATCAACGCGGCGAGCTCGGGCGCCCCGCCATAATGGTCCACGTGCAGGTGGGTGGTGATGAGGTGGTCGATGCGCGACAAACCCGCAACCGTGGTTGCCAGCGCGTGGATCCGGCCCGAATCGCGTCCCCCGGGATTGCCGGCGTCGATCAGGATCGACTCGCCCCCGGGCGTCACGACCAAGGTCGAACCACCGCCTTGGGAGTCGATCCAATAGATGTCCAACCTTCCGTCCTTCGCGCCGGCGAGCAACGCGGGAGCAAGCAAAACGGTTCCGACGAATCCCCACGCCGCGGTACGCATGCCGTCAGCGTGCGCCCAACGCGCGGCTTGCCGCAAGTCCGCGGCGTCCGAGTGGGACGACACGCTCCTCGCCACCGGGTGTTGCGCGTCGTCCCACCCCATCGCCATCCGCCAACTTTTCGATGCCGTCCCGCTCGATCGGCGCTAGGGTCGCGCGTCCGTTAACCAATACCTTCCGCTGCCATGGCCGACCTTCTCACGGGACTCAAGCAACTCAGCGTCGTCGTTGCCGACACCGGCGATTTCGCCGCGATGCGCAAATACCAACCGCGCGACGCCACCACGAACCCGAGCCTCCTGCTCAAGGCCGCCACGATGCCCGAATACGCCGCGGTCGTGGATCGCGCCGTGCAGGACGCGAAACGCGAGGCCCGCTCGGGCTCCGCGGTTCTCGGGTTGACCATGGACAAACTCGCGGTCGCCTTCGGCATCGAGATCCTCGGCATCGTCCCGAACCGCGTCTCCACCGAAGTCGACGCGCGGCTCAGCTTCGACACCGAGGCCTCGGTCGCGAAGGCGCGCCTGTTGATTGGCTTCTACGAGGCCGCCGGCATCCCGCGCGAACGCGTCCTCATCAAGCTCGCGTCCACTTGGGAAGGCATCGAGGCCGCGCGCCTCCTCAAGGCCGACGGCATCCGCTGCAATCTCACCCTGCTCTTCTCCTTCGCCCAGGCCGTCGCCTGCGCGGAGGCCGGCGTGCAACTCGTCTCGCCGTTCGTCGGACGCATCCTCGACTGGCACAAGAAGTCCACCGGCACGGCGTCGTACGCCCCGGCGGAGGACCCCGGCGTCGTCTCGGTCACCCGGATTTTCAACTATTACAAAAAGTTCGGCCACGCGACCGAGGTCATGGGCGCCTCCTTCCGCAATCGCGACGAGATCCTGGAACTCGCGGGTTGCGACCTCCTGACCATCAGCCCCGCGTTGCTCGAGGAACTGCAGGCCAACCAAGGCACCGTCCCCCGCAAGCTCGATCCCGCCGCCGCGTACACCGCACCCCTTGAACGCGTCGCGATGAATGAGCGCGTGTTCCGCTGGCTCCACAACGAGGACCAGATGGCCACCGAGAAGCTCAGCGACGGCATCCGCCTTTTCGCGGCGGACTCGATCAAGCTCGAGAAGGCGCTTGCCCCGCGCCTCGCGTAGCAAGGCGCGCCACGCCCCGCGACATGCTGATCTTCGACGCGCATCTCGATCTCGCGATGAACGCGGTCGAGTGGAACCGCGATCTCACGCAACCCCTAGAGTCCGTCCGCGCACGCGAGGCGCATCGGAAAGACCGGCCGGACCGCGGCCATGGGACCGTCACGCTGCCGGAAATGCGCCGCGCCGGCATCGGCCTCTGCGTCGCCACGCAGATCGCGCGCGTCGAACACAACGCCTATAGCCCCGTCGCCGGCTGGGCCTCGCCGGCGCAGGCCTGGGCCATGACCCAGGCCCAGTCGGCTTGGTACCGCGCCATGGAGGAATCGGGCGAGATGGTCCGGATCCTCGACCGGGCCGCCCTCGACGCACACGCCGCGCTCTGGGAGAACGCGCTCGCCACCGGATCGCCGACGGACCGCCTTCCCGTGGGTTTCATCCTCAGCCTCGAGGGAGCGGATTCGATGCGGAGTCCCGCGCATTTGGAACGCGCCTGGAACGACGGGCTCCGCGCGATCGGTCCCGCACACTACGGCCCCGGCGTGTACGCGATGGGCACCGATGCCCCCGGTGGATTCAACGCCCGCGGCCGCGAATTGGTCCGGGAAATCGATCGCCTCGGGATGATCCTCGACGCGACGCATCTCAGCGACGACTGCATCGACGAGGCGCTCGATCTCTTCGGGGGGCCGATCTGGGCGAGCCACCACAATTGCCGGGCGTTGGTCCCCCACAACCGACAGCTATCCGACGCGCACATCCGCGCCCTCGCCGCGCGCGGCGCGGTGATCGGCAATGTCTTCGACGCGTGGATGCTGGTTCCCGGTTGGGTTCGCGGGAAATCCACGCCCGAGAACACCGACGTGACGCTCGCCACGGCCATCGACCACATCGACCACATCTGCCAACTCACCGGCTCCGCGAGGCACGTGGGCATCGGATCGGATCTGGACGGCGCGTTCGGGACGGAACAAACGCCCCGGGATCTGAAGAGCATCGCGGATCTCACGCGGTTGCTGGAGGGATTGAAGACCCGCGGATACACGGAAGCCGACGTCGCCGGGATCGCGCACGGAAATTTCCTGCGGTTCCTGCGCGCGGCGTGGGATTGAAAATGAACGTGGACCCGGGAAACCCTCCGCCCATGGACCCGGACGCCCGTTGGTTCACCGCACCCATCGCGCCGGCGCCGGTATCGAGGCGCTATCGCGCGGCGTTGGCGCTCGTGGCGGTCGCGATGGTGCTGCTGCCGCTCGTCTACCTTGTGATCGTCGTGGCGGCGGGTGGCCTCGTCGTTTGGCACGCCGTGCACAACGTCGGCATCCTGACGGAAGGCCGCGGCGCCGGTCTCGGGCGGCTGTTGCTGTACGGCGGACCCATCATCGTGGGCGGCATCGTGGTGGTGTTCCTGGTGAAGCCGCTGTTCGCGCGGGCTTCGGAATCCAACGCGGCGATCACGGTGTCCCACGAGGAGCAACCCGAACTCTTCCGCTTCATCGGCGAACTCTGCCGCCTCGTGGGCGCCCCGCCGCCGGCCCGGGTCGACGTCGACTGCCAGATCAACGCGAGCGCGGGTTTCCGCGCGGGTTTCTCGAGCATTTTTTCCAACGACCTCGTGCTCACGATCGGACTCCCGTTGGTGGCGGGAATGTCGGTGCGGCAATTCGCCGGCGTGCTCGGACACGAGTTCGGTCATTTCGCCCAGGGCGGCGGGATGCGGCTCTCGTACCTGATCCGGCGCCTCAACGCCTGGTTCGCGCGGGTCGTCTACGACCGCGACGCGCTCGACGTGCAACTCGACGAGGCGGCACGATCGGCGGACTTCCGGATCGCGCTGTTCCTCCACGCCGCGCGGGCCGCGGTGTGGCTGTCCCGGCGCGTGCTCTGGCTGTTGATGATCGCCGGCCACGCGATCAGCTGCACGTTGATGCGACAGATGGAATTCGATGCCGACGCCCACGAGGCGAAGGTCGCGGGGAGCGATGCGTTCGCCTCCACCATGCGGCGGCTCACCCATCTCAACGCCGGATTTGGCGCGTCGATCGAACGCCTTCGCGAACATTGGAAGGAACGACGCCTGCCCGATGACCTTGCCGAATACGTCCGGCACCGGAGCGAACAACTCGGCGACGAACGGATCGCGGCGATCGACGCGGCATCCGACGTCGGCAAGACGGGCGCGTTCGACACGCATCCGTCGAACCCGGACCGGATCCGCGCCGTCGCGGCTTTGGGCGAACCCGGCGTGTGCCCGCACGAGGGACCCGCGACGGACTTGTTCGACGCCTTCCCGGATCTCAGCCGACGCGTGACGCGGTTGTACTACGAGGCGCAGCAAGGATTGGAGATCCACGATCAGAATCTTGTCCCGGAAGGAGCGCTCGGCGCGGAAGGCGACCAGCGGTCGGAAGAGCATCGTTGCCTCGCGGAATTCGCGCCGGGTTGGGACGGGCAGACGCGGACGATCGCGTTGGATCCATCGCGACTCGCCGAGCCATGCGAGGCCTCCGTTCTCCACGCGCGGATCGCGGCGGCCCGGAGTTTCGTCGCGGACACGCTCGCGGTGCTCGAACCCGCGATGCGCGAGGCCGACCGCGCGGAAGCCGAGCAGGACCGCGTCTTCGCCATCCAACGACTTGGCGAGGCCAAGATCCGTCTCAAGGAATCGGGGAATATTCCGGCGACGGACCCGCGAACCCTCGCGGAACTGTGGTCGCACTGGGAATCGGTGGGCCACCAACAGGTGCCGGCGTGGACGGCGGTCGCCGACACGATTGCTGATCGACTGGACGCCTCGCTCCGCCTCTGGTGGCGCGATCCGGCACCGGAAACGGATCCAACGGCCCTCCGGGAACGCCGGACGGAGATCGAGGACTTGTCCCGGTTGGGCGCGCGGTTGGCGTCTTGCGGGCCGGCGGTCCAACGGGTGCGCCGCACTTGGGGCGGGTTGACGACGCTGTTCCAAAACAGCGAGGCCGCGAAGGACGTCGGTGCTTTCAACGACGCCGCGGATCGACTGCGCGGGGAGATCAACCGCGCCGTCCTCGAAATCCAGCCGCAGGTCGCCGGCTATTGGTACCCGTTCCCGCACGCGTCGGGCCGTATCCGCATCTCCGACTTGTTGCGCCCGTCCGAAATTGCCGCCAACGACATCCATGCGGCGTACCTGTCCGGCCACGCGGTGCTGCAGACGATCCCGGCACTGCACGCGCGGGTCATGGCACACCTGGTGGCGCTCGCCGTGGAGGCCGAACGGTTCAACGGAATATAGCGCCGGCGGGGCGACGGACGACCGCCTCGCTGGCCTGAAAACTGACCACTGAATACTGACCACTGAATACTGATCACTGACTGATCACTGACTGATCACTTTCCCCTGCCCCAGTCATTGCGCTAGCGTCGGCCGCGAATGATCGAGTTTTGGCAACGGGCTTCGCCCGAAAAGCGGATCGTTGGAATCGCCGCCGCGGCGTTCGCCCTCGACCAGCTTACGAAACTCATCGTCGTGAGCACCTTCGCGCTCAACGAACGCCGCAACGTTTTCGATGGATTCTTCAGTCTGGTTTACTGGGGCAACACGGGGTCGGCGATGAGCATGTTCTACGACAGCAACAAGGCGCTCGCCGGCATCGCTGCCGCCGCGCTCGTGGCGCTCTGGTTCGGTCGGCGCCATTTCGAGTCGCACCGGCCGCCGGGACAAATCGCGCTCGGACTCCTTTTCGGCGGCATCGCCGGCAATTTCCTCGACCGACTCCTCCCGCAACGCCAGCACGTCGTCGATTTCCTCTACTTCCATCTCCATCAACGCGGTGGCGGCGAGGCGTACTTCCCCGCGTTCAACGTCGCCGACACCGAGATATGCACGGGCGTCGGTCTTCTACTCCTGTTCACTTGGCAGACATCGCCCGCCACTTCCGAGAAGTCCGCCGAGTGACGCCGGCATTGCGCGGATCGGCATGGATACCACTCCCGTCCTTCTCGCCGGACCGACCGCTTCCGGCAAATCCGCCGTTGCCCTGGAACTCGCCGGGATCGCCGGCGGGGAAATCGTTTCGGTCGACTCCATGCAAGTCTACCGCGGCCTCGACATCGGGACCGCGAAACCAACCCCGGAGGAACGCGCGCGGATCGTCCACCATCTCGTGGACGTCGTCGACCTGCCGGAATCCTTCGATGCGGCGCGGTTCGTCGCGATGGCCACGACCGTGGTGGAATCGATTCGTTCGCGCGGACGCCTTCCGATCCTGTGCGGCGGAACCGGGCTGTATTTCAACGCCTGGTTGAACGGTCTCGGCACCGCCCCGCCGCCTGATCCAATCCTGCGCGCCGAACTCGAAGCCTTGCCGCTTCCCGTGTTGCTGGACGAACTCGCGCGCCGCGACTGGGTGACCTTCGACGAGATCGACGTCGAGAATCGGCGCCGGGTGGTGCGCGCCGTCGAGGTCATCCGGATCACGGGACGCCCGTTTTCGCAGGTCCGTGCCGAATGGCCCGAACGCGCGCCGGCGCTTGCCGGACGAAGTTTCGGAATCGAGCGGCCCCGACCGGAAATTGTCGCCCGCATCGAGCGGCGGGTCGACGCGATGTTCGCGGCGGGGCTTGTGGACGAGACGCGGCGATTGCTGGGGAAAGGACTCGAGGGCAACCGGACTGCAATGCAGGCGATCGGCTACCGGCAGATCGTCGAGCATCTGAGGGGCGAACGCGGTTACCGCGACACCGTCGAACAGGTAAAGGTTCGCACCCGGCAATTTTCAAAACGACAGGGAACTTGGTTTCGGGGGCAACTCGACTTGAAGTGGATGGAAACCCCACCGGCAGAAAAAGCGTCCGTCACGGCCCGACGCATTCTGGCTTTGTTGGGTGGATCGGCACAAAAAAACCCGGTGGCGTCGGAATGACCACCACCGGGTGCAGGAGAAACCAAGGCGAAAGCCTCTTGGACCCGAGCAGCCTACCGAATTGGACCAACAAGTCAAAACGATTCCCTGAGAAATCAAGGCAATTACGTCACGTTGAGGTTCCTGCATCGTTACAGAAATTCAATCGAGGGACGTTTGCTGCAGAACCCGTATTCGCCATCCAACCGCGTCGACGGCAAGCACTCCGACTTTACGGTTTGGAGTTGGGGAGCATCAAACGGATCGACCCACGAACCTAGTTCCGGTGCGCGTGCAGACGGGGAGCCGCGTTCCGAGTCGCGTTCCGAGTTGGCTCCCATTGCAAGACCCGCCAGAGTCCCGCCGCCTCGCGTCATGCTGAACACGCTGCGCATAAGAAACCTCGCCTTGGTGGCCGACCTCACCCTGGAGCTCCAAAAGGGCTTCAATGCCATCACGGGTGAAACCGGTGCCGGCAAGTCGGTCATCCTCGGCGCGCTCGATCTCGTGCTCGGGCAGCGTGCGGACCGTGGCTCCCTGCGCGCGGGCGCCGACCAATGTTCCGTGGAGGCCGTGCTCGACGTCTCCGGGATCCGCGCGCCGCTCGCCGCGTTCCTCGAGGACAACGGCCTCGAGCCGTGCGAGGACGGCCAGCTCGTCCTCAAACGCGCGTTCAACGCCGGCGGAACCAACCGCCAGTTCGTCAACGGATCCCCGACCACTCTGGCCACGCTCGCGGCACTCGGCGACTGGCTCGTCGATTTCCACGGTCCACACGAACACCAATCCCTACTCCAACCCGCGCGGCAACTCGCGCTTCTCGACGCCTTCGCCGGACTCGACTCGCGACGCGCGGCGTTCGGTGAATTGGTGCGGCGGCGCGATGCCTTGGTCGCGGAACGCTTCGCGCTCGTCATCGACGAGGGCACCTACGCGCGCGAACTCGACCTGCTTCGTTTCCAAGTCCGCGAGATCGCCGACGCCCGGCTTCAATCCGGCGAGGAAGACGCCTTGGTCGCGGAGCACCGGCGTTCCAGCAATTCCGCGCGGCTTCTGGAATTGTCGCAGGGCGCTCTCCAGGGACTTGCCGAAGGCGACGACAACGCCGTGCACCGGTTGGCCCGCATCGGCCGCGCCCTGCAGGAACTCCATCGTCTCGACCCTTCGGCCGCCGCGCTGGAGTCCGCTCTGGACGAGGCCACGGGCACGTTGCGGGAACTCCAGCAGGCGTTGTCCCGGTACACGGAGGGCGTAGAACTCGATCCCGAACGACTCGCCGTCGTCGAGGCCCGCCTCGACCTCATCCAGGGGTTGCAGCGGAAATACGGGGCTACTCTCGCGGACGTCATCGGGTTCGGCGGGGACGCGGCCAAACGCCTCTCGGTGCTGGAAGGCCGCGACGGGGAGCTCGAACGCATCCGGACGGCGATCGCCGGGGTGGAACACGAGATCCTGGTGGCGGCCGACGCGCTGTCCGCGGGCCGCCGCAAGCATGCGCCTCGGTTGGCGAAATCCGTTGCGCGGGAGTTGACGGATCTTGGCTTTCGCCAATCGGGACTCGAGGTGGCGTTGCGACCGATTCCCGGCCACGACACGCCCGCGACGGTCGGGCCAACCGGACGCGACGAATGCGAATTCCAGTTCGCGCCGAACCCGGGCGAGCCCGCGCGCCCGTTGCGTGCGATCGCCTCGAGCGGAGAGCTCGCCCGCGTGATGCTGGCCTTCAAGACGGTGCTGGCGGACCAGGACGAGATCCCGGTGCTGGTGTTCGACGAGGTGGACGCGAACGTCGGCGGCGAGACGGCAAACGCCGTGGGAGCCCGCATGGCCCGGATCGCGCGCAACCACCAGGTGTTGTGCATCACCCATCTGGCCGCCGTCGCTGCCCATGGCGGAACGCACTACGTCGTGACCAAGGAAACGAAGGCGGGTCGGACCGAATCGCGGATCGAGCCGGTGGAAGGCGAGGCGCGGGTGTTGGAACTGGCCCGGATGCTCGGCGGCGGTCCCGCCGCACGAAAACACGCCGAGGCACTGCTGGAGGGAAGTGGGAAGTAATCAGTCGTCAGTATTCAGTGGTCAGTTTCCTGGTCGTGGGACCCCGGACCCGACGTCTGAAAACTGACAACTGACAACTGACAACTGACCACTTGCCCCTCTACGCCGAGTAATGCGGCGGCTTGGAATTCGTGGAACGAATCCGTTCGAGCTCCTGCGATTCCATCGATTCGCCCAGTTGCTCCAGCCGCTTTTGGACCCGTGCAAGCAGCTTGCCCTGCGCGATGAGGACGGAGTTCAGCTCGTCGTACTGTTTCTCCAGATGCGCCACCGAGGCCTCGGCCCTTGCCAATCGTTCCAACGTCTCGTCGTCGCTCATATCTCGTCCTCCCGTTCCGCGAAAAATAGTTGGTACGCGCGGTCGTAGTCAGCCTCCGGCACCAGCACGTTCGCCTCGCGCGAAAGGTCGCCGTCGTCCGGCGCGGACGGATCCACCCATTCCTGCCGCGCCTCGATCCCGTGCTTCGCGAGCCACTCGACAAGCAACTCGGTCTTGATCACGTGTCCCGTGAAGAACTGTCGCACGGGGGCAAGGTGCCAGCGCGGCGGGCACGAGCCAAGGAGGATGGCGGGTGGCGATGCGGCGTGGCAACGGTCGTGAGACCGTGGACTGGCTTTGTCCCCAATCCACAGCGTTGCCGCGGCGGATCCACAAGAAGTAGCGCGGGCGTCCTCGCCTGCGGTAGTCGCGGGCGTCTCGCCTGCAATTGGCCTGGGCCGGCCTCGCTTTGGTCAACCGTCTCACGACGGTGGGCACGTGGAGAGGGCATCGCCGAAAAATCCCCGGTGAATGCGCTTTCTTCCCGTACCCGCCGACGCCGTATTCTTGACGCATGGAACCGACCGCACTGATGTTCGTCGATGGAGCCCATCAACCCGCCACCGGCGGACGCACCACGTCGCTCGTGAATCCCGCGACGGAAGAGGTCTTCGCCGAGGTCGCGTCGGCATCGGTCGGGGATGTCCATGCCGCCGTCGAATCCGCGCAGCGCGCGTGGGAAGGCGGCTGGCGCGACCTCGCGCCGGGCAAGCGCACCGAGATCCTTTTCAACGTCGCCCGGAAACTGCGCGAGCACGCCGGCGAGATCGCCCGCCTCGATATGCTCAACGTCGGCAAGCCCATCTCCGAGGCACGCGACGAGGCCGGACTCGGGGCACGCGTGTTCGAATACTACGCGGGCGCCGTCACCAAATTCTGCGGGCAGACCATTCCCGTGTCGCGCGGCGGGTTCGACTTCACGTTGCGCCAATCCATGGGCGTCGTCGCGGCGATCGTGCCGTGGAATTTCCCGTTCCCGATCGCGTGCTGGAAAGCCGCGCCGGCATTGGCCGCGGGCAACTGCGTCATCCTCAAACCCGCCTCGCTGTCCCCGCTCACCGCGCTCAAGCTCGGCGAGATCGCCCACGCCGCGGGATTGCCGCCCGGCGTGCTCCAGGTGTTGCCCGGCGGCGGTGGCACCATCGGCGACGCCCTCGTCACCCACCCGCTCGTCCGCAAGGTCTCGTTCACGGGTTCCACCGAGATCGGGCGCCGCATCATGGAACTCGCCGCGCGCAACCTCAGCCGCGTGTCGCTCGAACTGGGCGGCAAATCCCCGAACATCGTGTTCGCGGACGCGGACTGGCAGCGCGCCGCGGACGCCTCGCCGATGAGCGTCTTTGCCAACACCGGCCAGGATTGCTGCGCACGCAGCCGCATGTTCGTCGAACGCTCCGTCTTCGAACCCTTCGTCGAGCGCTTCATCGCCGCCACCCACCGGATCCGTGTCGGCGATCCCGCGGACGACAAGACCGAGCTCGGTCCCATGGTCAGCGCGGCCCAGCGCGCCTCGGTGGAGGAATTCCTCGCCGACGCGCGGAAACAAGGCTCGGTGGTCGCGTCGGGCGGCGGACGGACCCACGCCAAGGGCTGGTA
>JANYDN010000261.1 GCA_025363585.1 Verrucomicrobiota bacterium
GCTTCGGCCCGCCACGGCGTTATCGTCGCCGCGACCGGAAGCGTCACGGACTCTTGAAACTGAAAACTGGGAACTCCACCCTCAGCCGGAACGATTCGTTCGGAAGACGGGAATTCCTCACGCCAAGGGGGGCCAAGGCCGGCCAAGAAGGCGGGAACGCGGATGGGGACCCAGACATCGAATCCCACCGTTCGGTGAAATGACACCCCGGCGGTCTTTGTCCCACTTGGATGGCCTTGGCCCGGCTTGGCGTGAAATAATTCCTCGGCCGCGACTGCATGCTTCCGGCTAAGGCAATTCGTAGCAGGCGGCTTCCTTGTCGTTGCGGACGATGAGCAATCGGCCGGCAACGGTCGGGTAATTCCACGTCTTCGACGGGAGCGCGGGGACGCGGGCGAATTCGACGAAGCCATCGGGCTTTGCGGCGGCCAACGCGATGGTGCCGTCCTCGTTCTGCACGACGATCCGATCGCCCACGAGCAACGATTGGCCGGAGCCGTAGCGGCCGTCCTTCCACACGCGCTTGCCGGTGGCGATGTCCACGCACGCCAACAGCCCGTCGTCGATTCCGTAGAGGAATCCGTCGAGCAATGCCGCGGAATTGAACTGGGTTTTCATCGTGCGATTCCGCCAGACCTCCGTCGCCGAGAACCGCCCCTCGGCCTCCGGCTTGAGCTCGAGCAGCACGCAGCCGATGGCGTAGCCGGCCGAGAGGAAAACGCGGTTGGTGGCGACGACGACGGGTTGGGACGCCACGGGTCGTTTGCCGTCGCCCCACGGGAACGAGAACAGTTCGGTGCCTTCGGACGGCTTGTTGATCGTGAAGGTCCCGCCGTTGACGGAGAGGATCACCTCGCGGCCGAGCAGATTCGCGAGGATGGGCGACGCGTAGCTGGCGGGGTTGGTGCCCGAGTGCCAGAGCGGCTCGCCGTCGGATTTGCGGTACGCGTTCAGCGTCGGTCCCTTGCCCATGCCACCGGTGACGACGACCGAATCGGGCAACACGAGTGGCGACGAACTCGTTCCCCAGGTGAGGTTCGGCGAGTGGGTATCGCGGAGGACATTGCGCGACCACAACGCGTGGCCGTCTTCGAGCGAGAGACAATCGAGGAACCCGGTGCCGCCGAAAACGTAGACGCGATTGCTTTCGATCGTCGGCGTGGCGCGCGGCCCGATGCCGCCCTGCCATTCGAAGAAGCGCGTGGCGTTGGTGTGGATCCAGAGCGTCCGGGCGGTCGCGAGATCGCGCGCGACGACGAGTTCGAAATCGTCCGCCTGTTCCTGCGTGATCGCCACGTTGCCCGAGACGGAGAACGACGACCATGCGGCGCCCACCGGCACGCGCCACCGTTCGCGGGGCGGCGACAAGGTCCAGTTGGTGGAAAGCGTTCCGGATGCGATCACGCCGTCGCGGTGGTTTCCGAGGAACTGGAGGGTATCGGCCGCGAGCGGGTCGTTGGTGGTGGCCGCAGGAGCCGCGCGGACCATGCCATCCGTCGAGGGCGCGCGGGGTGCATGCCGCAGCACGATGTTCGGGAGGCCGGTGCCATTCACGGTGCCGTCCACCTGAAGCACGCGCGGCGCCGCGAACCGGAGGAGTACCAACACCGCGATCCCGCAGAGGCGCGTCGTCCAGCGGAAGCGGCCCAAAAGCAGGAACCAGATCAAGGTCAGGATCCCACCCAGGACGAAAAGCAACGCGGTGAGCCACGCGCTGAAGTTGCGTTCCAAGTCGGGGATGAACCGTATGACGAGGGCGAGCGCGAGAACGATGCCCCAGCTGATCTTGAGGAAGAGGAGGCGTCGCCCGGGCGGCGTGGGAAGCGTCGGTGCGTTCACGGCCGGATCGTTGCCCTCATTTCTACAAAAGGAAACGAAGGGAACGAAGGTCCCGGCCGGATCAATGTTGTCGCGGTAGGGGAATTACTTCACGCCAAGGCGGACCAAGGCCATCAAAGGGGGCCGAATCCGCCGGCTCAGCGCGGGTGTCCGGGCAATCCCTGGACGATCGGGCGATTTCAACCACGGCCCGAGGGAGTGACGGCAGGGCCGCCGTCACCCACGGATGTTTCCGCGTTCTGCCGGTCAGGCGGCGACGGGATCGGGGATGCGTTCCTCGTCTTTCTTCGGCGCGAACACGAGATAGAAAGCCGGGAGGACGAGCAGCGTGAGCGGCGTGGCGCTGAGGAGTCCGCCGATGATGACGATCGCGAGCGGTCGCTGGGTTTCGGAACCGATCCCATGGCTGAGTGCCATGGGAAGCAAGCCGAGCATGGCGAGCATCGCGGTCATCAGCACGGTGCGGAGGCGGAGCATGGCGCCGTGCGAGACGGCGGCGAAGGGCGATTGGCCGGAGTCGACGAGTTGGTTGAAGCAACTGACCATGACGACGCCGTTGAGGACGGCCTGGCCGAAGAGCGCGATGAAACCGATGGCGGCGCTGACGCTGAGCGGGATGCCGGTGGCCCAGAGCGCGACGACGCCGCCGACGACGGCGAAGGGCACGTTGAGGAGGATGAGCACCGCGCACTTGGCGGAGTGGAACGTGTTGAACAGAAGCAGGAAGATCAGGAACACGCTGATGGGGACGATGAGCGCGAGGCGTTTCATGGCGCGCTGTTGGTTCTCGAACTCGCCGCTCCACGAGAGGGTGTAGCCCTTCGGGAAGGTGAGTTC
The DNA here is from genome assembly GCA_025363585.1 of Verrucomicrobiota bacterium. Lineage (GTDB taxonomy): Bacteria > Verrucomicrobiota > Verrucomicrobiia > Limisphaerales > UBA9464 > UBA6176. The sequence continues at coordinate 2,677 of JANYDN010000261.1, forward strand.
CGAGACCTTGGCCTGCATGTCCGCGACGACGGATCCCATGTCGCGGCCGCGGATGAACACGCCGACGGCCTTCACGCGGGTGCCGTTCTCGCGGCTGATGTTCAT
>JANYDN010000274.1 GCA_025363585.1 Verrucomicrobiota bacterium
CGATGTTGAGCGAGAACGTGAGCGCGAGAAGAACGACGACCGTGGCGAAGAGCAGGGGGCGGGTCATGTCGATGTTCGGCGATTGGGTCGACAGGACGAACGTGTGGTACGCGAGGTCCATGAACGGGTCGGCAAGCGACCTCGGCGTGCCGCGCATGTAGTAGGTGGCGCCGGTAAAGAGGATAGGGGCCACCTCGCCGGCGGCCCGGCCGATGGCGAGGATGCCGCCCGTCATGATCCCGGGCAGCGCGTTCGGCAGGACGATCCTGACCACGGTCTGGAGCTTCGTCGCGCCCAGCGCGAGGCTCGCCTCGCGGAGTCCGGGCGGGATCGCGCGGAGCGATTCCTCCGTGGCGACGATGACGACCGGGAGCGTCATCACGGCGAGCGTGAGCGACGACCACAGCAACGCCGGATGCGCCCAGACGGGCTCGTGCCCCGCGGGATAGAGCATCGAGTCGAGGCCATTGCCGACGAACCCGATGAAGAATCCAAGGCCGAACAAACCGAAGACGATGCTGGGGACGCCGGCGAGATTGTTGACGGCCGTGCGGATGAAGCGCGTGAGGAGCGACGTGCTGGGCGCGTATTCCGTGAGATAGATCGCGGTGATGACGCCCACGGGGATCACGACGATCGTCATCAGCAGGACACGCTCGACGGTGCCGATGATCAACGGCAGGAGCCCGGCCTTGGTGACGTCGAACATGTCCTTGCCGGAATTCCCGGAGACGAGCCGCCACGACAGGTGCGGCGCGCCGTGGACGAGGATCGTGCCGAGGATCACGGCGAGGATCGCGACGATCAGGAAGGTGGCGAAGCCGGTCGCGCCGGTGAAGAACACGGAGACCCAATCGGTGCGGCGCCTGGAGAAACGCGAATTCACCGGCGTCCCTCCATGCGGCGTTTGACGCGTTGCAGGATGATGTCCGCGGCGAAATTGAGGACGAAGGTGACGGCGAACAGCATGGCACCGAGCAGGAACAGCATGCGGTAGTGCGTGCCGCCGAACGGCGTCTCGCCGAGTTCTGCGGCGATCGTGCCGGTGAGCGTCCGGACGGATTCGAGGAAACTCCAGGAGACGTTCGACGCCATGCCGCTGGCGATGAGGACGACCATGGTCTCGCCGAGGGCGCGTCCGAACCCGAGGACGACCGCGGCGCAGACACCGGGGAGTCCGGCGGGCAGCACGACCTGCCAGGCGGCCTGCCACCGCGTGGCGCCGAGCGCGAGCGCGGCCTGCGTGTAGGACCGCGGCACGCTGGTGAGCGCGTCCTCGGCGATCGAGAAGACCACGGGCACGCACGCCAACCCGAGGCAGATGCCGGCGACCATCGCGTTGAGAAGGCTCTCGAGCCCGAAGAAGGCCTTGAACGCGGGCGCGAACACGAGCAGCGCGAACGAACCCAGGACGACGCTCGGGATCCCCGCGAGCATCTCGATCACCGGCTTCGTCCATTCACGGACCCGTGCATTCGCCAACTGCGACACGTAGATCGCCGCGGCGAGCGAGAGCGGAACCGCGAACAGCATCGCCACCAGCGTGGCCTTGAGGCTGCCGACGAGGAGCGGGACGATGTTGTATTTGGGAATCCCCGAGACGGGTTGCCAGATGTAGCGCGGCTGGTCGTAGCCCGTCCATTGGTGGGGACCGACCAAGTAGCGCCACGACACGGTGTTGAGATCGGCGTCCTTGTCGGTCGACGCCTCCTTGGCCGCCTCGGCGCGGACTTCCATCAGCAGCTTCAAGGTGTCGGCGTCCTTGGCCTTGAAATCCGCGGGAGACAAACCGAGGTACGCACGGAGCGTCTCGGGAGGGGTGCGGTCGAAATCCTCCGGGGGAATGACCTGGCGGACGGCCGCGGTGCTGACGTTGCCGAGCACGAGGGGCAACGCCTCGCGCCCGACGAACACGAAGATCAGGAGGACCAGCAGGATCGCCGAGAGCGCGACGGCGAAGATCGCGTGCTCGGCGAGCCACTCGCCCGGACGCGCGCGATGCCCGCGCCGGATCCCCATCCAGCCAACGGTGCGCCGGGTGGGGGTGGCGTCGGGCATCGGTTCGCGCGGATCGGATCGGATTGGGAAATGCCCGCCTACTTCTTGCGAAGGTGCGGCGGCAGCGGGAAGTAACCGACTTCCTTCACGACCTTCTGCCCGTCGTCGCTGCGGATCCAATCGAGGTACGAACGGATCTCGCCCTTGTCGATGGCCGGGTTGAGGTAGATGTAGAGGTTGCGCGAGATCGGGTATTTGCCGCTCAGCACGGTCTCCTCGTTGGCCTCGATGTAGCCGCTGGCGGAATCCTTGCCGACCTTGAGGGCCTTGGCGCCCTTGCCGTACGCGGCGCCGCCGTAACCGATCGCGTTCGGGTCCTTGGTGACGGCCCCGAGGATCTGGGCGGTGCCCTGGAGAGTCTGAGCGGAGGCCGCGAAGTCGCGTCCCCCGAGGACGTGTTCCTTGAAGAACTCGTACGTGCCGGAACTGTTCTCGCGGCTGTAGAGGACGATCGGGGCGTCGCCGCCGCCGAGTTCCTTCCAATTGCGGATCTTGCCGGTGAAAATGCCGCCGAGTTGGTCGAGCGTGAGCTGCGAGACGGGGTTGGATTCGTTCACGTACACGCTGAGGCCGTCGAGCGCGACCGCGTACTCGCGGGGACGCGCGCCGAAGGAATTGATGCAGGCCTCGACCTCCTTCGCGCGGATCTTGCGCGAGGCATTGGCGAGGTCGGTGGCCTTGTTCTGCAGGGCGGCGAGACCGACGCCGGAGCCGCCGCCGTTGACCTGGATCTTGGCCTCGGGATGGGCCGACATGTAGGTCTCGGCCCATTTCTGGGCGAGCGTGACCATGGTGTCGGATCCCTTGACCGTGATGGGACCGGCGGTCGCGGTGGTTTGGACGGCGAGCGCGGCGAGCAGCGCGAGGGCGATGCGCGAAAAAATGGATTTCATTGGAACAATGGTGGGTAGGTGACGGATCAGAAGCTCCAGAGCAGGTCGACGAAGATGCGGTCCTGCTTGGCCTGGGTGCCGACGGGATTCGAGATCTGCTCGGTGTGGAAGAACGCGAAGCCGACGGTCATCGACTCCACGATGCGGTAGGAACCGCGGACGAGATGGCCGCGGACGTCGGTGCCGCCGAGGCCGTTGAAGCCGAAGTCGTCGTCGACGAACCCGCGCCATCCGGCGGCGGTCTCGATGGTCTTGTAGTTGTAGCTCAGCTGCCAGTTGTGCTTTTTCTTCGAGCTGCCGATCACGAGGCCGAGGTTGTAGCCCTCGTTGCCGCGGCCGCCGTAGTTCTTGCCGGTGAACGCGATGTCGTTCGCGCCGGGGTTCACGAAATACTCGGCGCCGAGCGTGACGGGGAACTCGCCCTCGAACAGCGGGAACGAATCGAGGAGATAGGTGAACTCGCCGCGCCCGATGATCGGGTTGAAGTGCTGCGCGCCGATCAGTGAGCCCGGGACGTTCACCGCGGGCGTGCCGTTCACGGATTTGCCGATGACCTTCTCGAGGTCGGGATTGATCGCGTACTGGTTCTTGAAGGCGTAGTTGCCGAGCGCGACACGGGTGCTGATTTTCTTCGACCACTGCGACTTCAGGTCGATCTGGTTGAGGAAGACGTAGACGTCGTTGTTGACCGAGCCGGAGGCGGAGGTGTGGTTCGAGGCGAAGTTCTCGCCGATGACCCACTGCGCGGCGGTGGCGCCGATCTCGTGTTTCTCGCCGATGCGGTAGCTGACGCGTTCCTGCCCGCCCTCGGGTTGGTAGTCGGGATCGATCACCGCGTCGGTGAACCAGAGCAGGTTGTCGAACTTGCCGAACTGGAGCATCACGTGCTCGTTCGGCGTCCACTTGGCGTACGCGGCGTCGATGAAGATGTACTTCGCCGTCCCGTCGTTCCCGAGCGTCTGGTTCTGCGAGTAGATGCCACCGCCCGTGCCGAGGGGCCCGAGGGTGCTTCCGACCTGTCCGGAACCCAGGCGGAACCCGACCTCGAAATGGTCGGCCAACGTGGCCGTGACGCCGAGCCGGAGGCGGTACCGGATCTGGTTGCGGTCCGCGTTCGCGAACGTGTTGGCGTCGGGCGCGGCCTTCGGGCCGTAGTTGTTCCCGTTCTGGAACATCGCGTCGTAACGGCCGCGGAAATCGCCGTTGATCTTGAAGCTCGAGACCCAGTCGGGCATGCCGGACTTCAGGCTGTAGGCGCTCTTGAAATCCTTGTCCGCCTCGGCCTTCAACTCCTGGGCCTCGTCCACGGTCAGGATGCCCTTCTGGACGAGCTTATCGACGATGGCGTCGGCGGATTGTGCGTGGACCGCGGCTGGCGAAACGGCGGCCGCGACGGCGAGTGCGAGCGCCATGCGCCCGCGAATACCTTTTGATCGATCGTGTTTATGATTCATGGGAATCGTGTTCAATGGCGGCGTCAGGCTGCAAACCGCGCATTACGGGAATACGGCCCCCAAGTGACGATCAAGTGACGAAAGGCGAATCTTGCGATCACCGGGCGGTCTCCGTCGCGAGCCCGACCTTGGTGATGTCGGCCTGTTGCAAGAGGTCGAGGACGCCGATCACGCGCTCGTAGTCGACCTCGGATCCGCCGCTCACAACCACGCTGGGATCGCCCTCGGTCTTGCGGAGCCCGACGAAAAGTCCCTTGAGATCGGCCATGGCGACGGCCTGCTGGTTCAGGCGGATGCCGCCCTGGGGATCGATCACCACGCGGTGGATCTTTGGCGGCGGTCCGTTGGGTTTCTTCTGCTGGCCGCTCGGGAGGTTCATCTCGAGGTCGTTCGCCATCTGCGGCGTGGTGATGATGAAAATGACGAGCAACACGAACACGAGGTCGAGCAGTGGCGTGATGTTCAGCTCGTGCATCGCGCCGTGCCCTTCCTTCACGTTCTTGCGGATCGTGAAACGCCTTCGACCCGGGTGCCTCATTGCAGCGTCTCCGTTTCGGCGATCGCGTCGAACCGCACGATGACCCTCGCGGGAAATCCCTTCGGCGGCGGGCGGCCGATGGATTTGGTCGCGGCCAGCGCGGCGCGGACGGAAGCGTCCCAACCCTTGTCGTTGGAACCGCTCTTCCAATCGACCTTCTCGACCCGTCCGTCGGGCGCGATGGCGACCTCGACCTCCGCGACGAACGCGGTGTCGTCGATGCCCTCGGGTTTGCTCCAACGCGAACGGAACGAATACTCGAGATAGCCCTTGAAGACCTCGACGGGATCGCTCGACGACTGCACGACCTTGGCGCCGTCGCTGAAACTGAAATCGGCGCCGACGGACGGCGGCGGCGCGTCGGAAACGGAGACGGGCGGCGGCGCGGTGTTGGGTTGGGTCGCGGCCGGCGGCGGCGCGGTTTTCGGGGTGACGGCAACCTCGGGCTTGGGTTCGTCGGGTTTGGGCTCGGTCTTGGGCTTGACGGGTTCGGGGGGCTTCTCCTCCTTCACCCGGAACGCGGTGATCTCCTTCAGTTTCGTTCCCAGAACGCCCTGGCTGGCCGCGAGCCAGAAAAGGCCGCCGACCAGGACGGCGTGGAAAACGATCGAGATCAGGACGTTGGTCCGCGACTGCGATTGCTTGGTGCGCGTGGGAAGGGCCATGGGATGCTCGGGTTGCGGCTACTTCTTGTCGGCGGGATCGGTGGCGAGGTTGACCTTCGACACGTTGCACTGCTGGAGGGCGTCCATCACCGCGACGATCTGTTTGTACTTCGATTTCGAATCGCCGCGGACCGTCACCGTGAGGTCGGCGTCTGCCTTCCGGAGCTCCGTCATCTCGGCCTGGAGCGCGGGGAGATCGACCTCGAGCTTGTTGAGGTAGATGCGGCCGGAGTGGTCGACGGTGACGTAGTTCACCTTGCGGGGCGGGTCCTTGGGACGGTTCGCCGCCTTGGGGAGCGTGAGCTCGAGGTCGTTCACGATCGGCGTGGTGGTGATGATGAAGATGACGAGGAGAACGAACGCGAGGTCGAGCAACGGCGTGATGTTCAGCTCGGTGAGCGACGAGTGAACCGTTTTGGAACACTTTTTCACGTGGGCGCGTGCGCGGGATCAGCGCGATCCGACGGTTTCGGAAATCCGGGTGAGGCGGGACTCGATGGCCTCGGCGATTTCCTCGGCGAGCGGGCGGTTGTCGACGTAGCGATGCTCGAAGTTGGTGACGATCTCGCTCGTGAAATTGTCCATGCCCTGGGTGAGGGCGCGGATGGTGGTGACCATGAAGTTGTAGGCGAACATGGCGGGGATCGCGACGAGCAGCCCGATGACGGTGGCGATGAGCGCGCCGGCGACGCCGGGCGCCATGGCGGTGAGGCTGGCGCTCGCGGCGCGCGCGATGCCGGAGAAGGTTTCCATGACGCCCCAAACCGTTCCCAGAAGCCCGATGAAGGGACCGCCGGCCACCGCGGTGCTCAGCACGATCATTCCTTTTTCAAGCGAGAGGGCCTCGGCGCCGGAAGTACGTTCCAGCACGACCTTGACGGAGTCGAACGACGACTGGCTGATCACCTTGTTGCCGCCCACCGTGATCGGGTTTTTGGTCAGGAGATAATCGAGTTCCTCCGCGCCGGCGGCGTACAACTCATAGACGGGCGCGCCGTCGAAGGTCTTGCCGGAACGCGCGAGCTCGAGGGGGTCCGACGCGGCGCGGAAGGCGGCGAAGAATTCGCGGGTCTTCTTCGTGGCCTTCCTCAACTGCCGGGCCTTGGAGATGATGACGCTCCAGCTCGTGAGGGAAACCAGCATGAGGACGCCGATGGTGATCTTGCCCTCGATGGTGGACTTCTCGAAGGCGAACTGGAGGGCGCCGGAAGCTAGGAGTGCGGTCATGGATCGTGCGGTGTGTTGGTTGCGGTGTCGTTCGGCAAATCGGAAAACGATGCTTACTGCGGCTTCGAGGCCGGAAGAATGACGGTGACGCGCCCGACGGTGCGGACGATCTGCGGACGGCGGGCATTCTTGTCCTTGGCCTCGTCGTCGGCCGTCGTCGGCGCGGTGGCGCGCTTGGTCGCGGTCTCGCCCTGCGCCGCCTGCGTGGTGGCGCCCGCGACGTTCGCCGCGGCGAAGCCGACCTGCCCGGAGGAAGCGCCGCTGGTGGTCGCGTTCTGCGAGAGCACCGAGGCGCTGAT
>JANYDN010000279.1 GCA_025363585.1 Verrucomicrobiota bacterium
TCGAAAACCCGGCACGCTCCGGCACGGGCGAGACGCCCTGATTTGCGCAGGCGAGACGCCCGCGACTACGGCAGCCGGGGACGCCCGCGCTACATCAGTTCCGCCTTTCCCGCGTTTCGCCGTCCCGACAGATTCGCGCCGTGACCGCCCTGCCCATCGTCCGACGCGAACTGCTCGTCGCCGGACGAAGGCCCTGGACCTACTGGAACCGTTGCCTCGCGGCGCTCCTGCTTCTCTCCGTCGGCGCGGCCCTCGCGATCTTTTCGGGAAACGGGCCGATGGCGGGGCGCGGTTTTTCGAGGACGGCATTCGAGATCATGGCTTCGACCGCGCTGGCCGGCGTGCTCCTCGCCGGCGTCGTGTTGAACTCCGAGTCGCTCGCGTCGGAACGCAGGGAAGGCACGCTCGGACTCCTGTTCCTCACCGAATTGACCGGCCTCGACGTCGCGTTGGGAAAGCTGTTCGCATCCACGGTGCAGGGAGGCTGCGCGCTCGTCGCGATGCTCCCGATCCTCGCGCTGCCGTTGATGGCGGGCGGCGTGGCGTTGGCGGACTTCTGGTGCACGGCGTTGATGCTCGTGTCGACGCTCCTGTTGTCGTCCGGCATCGGGCTGTGGGCTTCTTCGAGATCCACGAGCGTCGTGTCCGCGTACTCGCTCGCGGTGTTCGCGCTCCTGCTGGTCTGCGTCGTGCCGGTCCTGGTGGCGTGGCTTCCGATCGCGTCCCTCTCGGCAGTTCCCGGCATCGCAACGTTCGAATTGCTCAGTCCCATCGGCGGGTTCCGCGAGGCTTTGGGTGCTGGCTCCGCGTCCACGCCATCCGCTCGTGCGGCGGGATTGTCCGCGGCGATGGTCGGTGGAATGGGAATCGCCTGCGTGGCGGTGGCCGCCTGGACGCTCCGGCGGACGGGTCGATCTGGCATCGCCGCGAACGAGCGCGCGCGGAAAAAGACCGGGGCGGCGCAGCCCCGCGGCGAAGGGGGAACCGTGTTCGCCGACGCAAACGCGGGACGGCGCTACGGATGGCAATACTCGGCGCGGCTTCCCGCGATGCGCGCGCTGGACATCGCGTCGGTGGCGGGGGGCAGCGCTTTGGCCGCTTTTCTGGCCGCCTCCGTCTTCGGTCTCACGCGCCCACCCCACGTGGGTTTCATCACCGCGATGTTGGTCGGGTACGGCCTGCACGTTGTTTTCAAGGTGCGCGCGGCACTCGCGGCGTTGGGTCCGTGGCACGAGGATGTTTCCGGCGGTGGACTCGAGTTGTTGCTCGCGACGCCCCTTGCGCCGGAGGAAATCCGCGAAGGGCACCGCGAGGCGGTCGGCAGGACGCTTTTGCGATCCAAGGGGCTGCTCGTCCTCGCCAATCTCGCGACTTGGGTGGTCGGGTTGCACCCGCACGTGGGCGCGACCGGCGGGGGAATCCAAACCATCTTTGGCTCGTTGTTTTTCGGCGGGATCGCCTCGCTGTTTGTGGACGAGTACTGCATCCGGAACGTGGGGATGCGGCTGGCACTCGAGGGCGGGAAACTAAGCCGGTCGATCGGGCGAACTTTGTTGCCGGTGCTAGTGCCACCGTGGATCGGGGCGTTGGTGCTGTTCATTTGCCTCTCGAGCCGGATGCGGGAAAACGAGGCTGCCTTCGTTTTTATCACCATCGAACTCCTTCAGATTGGTTTCGCCGCCGCTCTCGGCAGGCGCTCTTCCCTCGCGCTCGACCATGACTTCCGCGCGATGGCGGTCTCGCGCGGGCGGTGATCGGAAGTCTTCGCCGTCGGCTGCATTCCTTGCGGCAAAGCGGTGTGGCGTCGCTCCCGCGGCCGCCGTAGTCCTGCTCTGTCGGACGAAGGAGGCGCTCCTTCTCACCGCATCCCGCGACCGCGGGACGCTACGCGCAGCGGGCACCTCGCTTCGCGAACCGTCTCACTTCCCCGCCGAGCCCGCGTAGATCCGCGGCGCGGGCGACGGATCGGCCGGCGACCAGATCCGCACGTTGTCGATCTTGCCGGTGTCGTCGAAGGAACCAAATCCCACCGAGCCCTCGCCCAACGTCCGGTCCTCCGCCTCCATGATCGGAACCGTCATGTCGTCGTAGAACACGCGGATCGTCCCCGCGGACACGAGTCGCTCCACGCGCACGCGGTGCCACGCGTCCTGTCCCCAACGGATCCCGCTCGTGGTCTTTTTCGCGATGTTCGCGCGGGGCGTCCCGTTCACGAGGAAGATGTTGTGGGCGTGTTCGTCCGCCGCGCTCGCGAGATGGACGTAGTAAAAGTGCGTGGCGTCGCGCATGCCGAAGGCCACGACCATGTCGCGATGCGGGTATTCTTTCCCGGTTTGCTGGAGGTCCGCCTCGATGATCACGTCGCCGTAACGCTGTCCGGACAACACGGCGAGGTTGAACGGCGAACGGACCGGTGGCTCGTATTTGCTTTGGGAGACGAGTTCCAGCGAGCGGCTCGTCGCGTCGGCGGTGAAACGCCACGCCGACGGATCGGCCGTCTCCCAGCGCTTCAGCGAGTCCGCGGTGTCGAAATGTTCCTCCGCCGCGAGTCGCCATCCGGCGGGAATGCCGGGCTCGGTGGCGGGCGCGGCGACCAACGTGGAACACGCGGCGACGAGGGCGAGGAAGCGAGGGGACATGGGGAGTAGGGGGGAAGTATTCAGCAATCGGTGGTCAGTGGTCGAGGTCGGCGTGGCCGCCGCGGTGGATCGACCGCAACGTGGCCGCCGCGGTGACGCGGTGGACTTGCAAAACGTAGCGCGGCCGTCCCCGGCTGCGGTTGTCGCGGGCGTCCCGCCCAATGCCACTAGGATTTGGCGCGCGTTGATTTGCGCTTGGCCCGCACCGCCGGGCCTGTTTGCGCGGGATTGCGGGCGCGATGCTCCCGCAGCAATGCCGGTCCCATCCCGTAGAGCAGGCGCTCGATCCGCCGG
>JANYDN010000284.1 GCA_025363585.1 Verrucomicrobiota bacterium
GTCGAGGGCGAGCAACTCGATTGCCCGCGCTGGGATTTCACCGTCAAGGCGATCAACCAATTCGACAATCCCGACCTCTACTTCCACCGCAAGGAAGGCGTCTTCATCTACGGCGTGCGTTTCCCCGGCAACGCCGCCGCCGCCGGCCTCGCCACGCAGGACATCCTGCTCAAGCTCGACGGTCGCGACGTGACCACGCTCGCGGAGGTCAAGGAGGCGCACGCCAACGCCATCGCCAAGGTCGCCGAGAAGCACCGAGTGCTCGTCTCGCTGCTCCGCAACGGGGAGCTCCGCCAACTCGTCCTCGACTTCAGCCGCAATCACGAGAAGGAATAGACATGCATTCCCCCATCCCCGTGGCAGCCGACGTGAGTCGGTGTACCCTCGCCAGCCCCGTGGCCGCCGACGTGAGTCGGTGGACCTCGCAAGCCCCGCAAGCCAACCTCCTCCGCCTCGCCGCCGCCTTCGCCCTCGCGGCCGCCGCCCTCCCCGCGCTCGCCGCGGACCACAACCTGATCTCGTTCCGCAAACTCACGCTCGACCGATTCTATTGGAGCGAGGGCGCGATCTTCGGCGACCTCAACCACGACGGGAAACCCGACGCCGTCTCCGGCCCGTATTGGTGGGAAGGTCCGGACTTCGTCGTCCGCCACGAGATCTATCCCTCGACCACGACGTTCTCGATGAAACGCGCCGATGGAACCGAGGAGCGCATGGCCGGATTCGAGGGCGCGTTCGGCCGCCACAATTCGTACTCGGGCGACAATTTCTTCTCGTTCGTCCACGACTTCGACGGCGATGGATGGAACGACGTCCTCACCTACGGCCTGCCCGGCACGCCCGCCTATCTATATATAAATCCCGCCGGCAAACCCGGGCACTGGAAGCGCCACACCGTGTTCGACGCGGTCGACAACGAGTCGCCGACGTTCGGCGACGTGGACGGCGACGGTCGTCCCGAGATCGTCTGCAATTCCGCCGGCAATTTCGGCTTCGCGTCGCCCGACTGGAAAAACGTCGGCTCGAAGTGGCCGTTCACCGCCGTCTCGCGCAAAGGGGCGTGGGGCAACTTCACGCACGGCCTCGGCTTCGGCGACCTTAACGGCGATGGCCGCATGGATCTCCTCGACCACGGCGGTTGGTGGGAACAGCCCGCCGCGAACGCCACGTCCGCCGCGTGGACGCGCCATCCCGCGGAGTTCAGCCCCGGCGGTGGCGCGCAGATGTTCGCCTACGACGTCAATGGCGACGGCCTCGCCGACGTCGTCACGTCCGTCGCCGCGCACGGCTACGGCCTCGGTTGGTACGAGCAACTCCGCGACAAGGACGCCGACGGCCACCCGAAATTCCGCGGCCACGTGTTCATGAACAAGGAGACGTCGGAGAATCGTTACGGCGTCGCCTTCTCCCAACTCCACGCGGTCGAACTCGTCGACGTCGACGGCGACGGGCTCAAGGACATCGTCACCGGCAAATGCTTCTGGGCACACGGCCCGGGCGGCGATCCGGATCCCGCCGCACCCGCGGTCGTGTATTGGTTCGAGCTCGCGCGCGGTCCCGGCGGCACCGTCGACTGGATCCCGCATCTCATCGACAACGACTCCGGCATCGGCCGCCAGATCGGCGTGATGGACGTCAACGGCGACGGGCACCCGGACTTCGTCATCGGCAACAAGAAGGGCACGTTCGTGTTCCTGAGCCAGGCAAAGAAAGTCTCCGAGGCCGATTGGAAGGCGTCGTTGCCCGCCGTGAAATTCGCGGACGCCGGCGACCGCCAACTCCGCGCCGACGAGGTCATACAGAGGACCAAGTAGGGGCAGTTTTCAGTGGTCAGTTTTCAGTATTCAGATGTCAGAGTCCCGATTCGCACGCACCGGGACGTTTGGCAGCGAACATTGAACTCTGGGCTCTGAACACTGAACACTGAACACTGAACACTGAACACTGACTTCTGGCTTCTGCCTTCTGCCTTCTGATTACTGACGACTGATCACTGAACACTGACTACTGTCTCCCCCCATGAAGCGCCTGTTCGCCTTCGTCGCCGCACTCGTTCTCGTTGGCACCGCAATCCAAACCCCTGTCCTTGCGAAGGACACTCCGGCGAAAGCCGTGCTCGCCGGGATCGCCCCGGGACTCGTCCGGGTCGAGATGGATCTCCAGTTCGACAAGGGCGAACCGCCGAGTGGGGTCACCGACCAGGATCCCGGATCCCGCGCCCACCCAGTCCATAGTCTCGCCGAGGTGGTGGAGGAGGAACGCCCGCTCGAAACCACCGGCTTCCTCGTCGCGCCGGACCTCGTCGTCGCGATGGACGCCACGATCCACCCGCGCTTTCTCCGCGCCATCAACGTGCGCGTGGCCGGCGACGAAACCACCGCGACCGTCGACTCGTATTCGGTGGATCATTGGGCCGTCTTCCTCCGTTTGGCACGGCCGTTGAAGGGCACCAAGCCGCTCGTGTTCGGCACCGGGACACCGGCGCGCATCGCGACCTACTACCGGCTCGAGGGCGGGATGATCCGCGAGTTGGCCAACTTCGGCGGGCGCATCCAACAGTCCGACGACGGCCGCGCGTGGCGCGTGCTCGAGAACCAGGGCGTGATCCTCACCGCGGACGGAAAACCGCTGTCCGTCTCGTTGGGACGGCGACTTCCCGTCGACGACTCCTGGCAAGGCTCGCCCGAGAAATGGCCGCGCGTCGGCGTCGCGGACTACCGGGCGTCGCTCGAGAAACTCGGCGGCGCGGCTCGCGCCGGCCTCGT
>JANYDN010000291.1 GCA_025363585.1 Verrucomicrobiota bacterium
GGATCCCACCGTTCGGTGAAACGACACGCCGGCGGTCTTTGCCCCCTTGGATCGCCTTGGCCCGGCTTGGCGTGAGATAATTCCTCGGCCGCTACTGCATGGATACGGCTGAGCCAGAGCCAACCAATCGCCACGATCGCCAGGGCGATGGCGGACGCGGCGATGATCCGCCGTCGCGATGGTTTTCCCGGGACGTTCATGGGTCTGCCTGCCCGCGCAGGTCAGCACCGGCGGGAGCTCCGTGCAACGCACGAATCCCAACCACTCCTGAAGCGGGCACACCTTGACCCTGCCCCGGTTCGACTCGTGAAACCAAAAACATATATTAGAAGGCAACGGAGGAAATGAAGACACCGTCTCGATTGCTGTCTCGTTTGGTTCGGTCGGATGTGAAGGGCCCACGGAACCGAAGCGATGCATCCGAGTAAACGAGCCGTAAATCTGCGGACGAAATGCCCGGGAATGGTCTTCTTCCGTGTATCCGCCGCTCTCCAATCGGCCCCACCTACCGTCAAGTTCGGCAGGCCGTCCGTCCCGTGACGACGGGAAATGATCGGCCATCGAGGCACAAAATTGCCGGAACTGGATTTTGGGGTTGCCATGGATTTGCCAAACATGTAGTGGATTTCACTACACACCATCAGGGCCCCTCCCGCCCCGAAAAACCAGTCCGACCTGTCCCATGAAGCGCCTAGCATTGTGGCTTTGTCTGGCGTCGATCGCCGTCCTCCCGGCCTTCGCCGCGCCCACTCCCGTCGCCGTCACACCCGCCAAGGCTTCCGTCCGCGCGGGGGCCTCGCTCCAATTCGGACTCCAACTCTACGGGGTCGGGGCGCCGTTGGCCTGGTCCGTGAACGGAATTCCCGGTGGCACCGCCGTCGTGGGGACCGTGTCCCCCGCCGGCCTCTACGCCGCGCCACCCTCCGATCCCGGCACCGTGATCGTCGTTGCCTGCGCCGCCGGAACTCCCGCCGTCTCCGCGCAATCCACCGTCGCCTGGCTCAACCCCGAACCCTCCATCGCTTCCCTCGCCCCCGCCGCCGTCAACGTCGGCACGTTCGTCGTCTCGATCCACGGCGCCGGCTTTGTTCCCGGTTCCCGCGTCCTGCTCGGCGGCACGGCGATTCCCGCGACCATCGCGTCGCCCACGCTCATCACGTTCCAAACGGCCGTCGCCAAGGCCGGCCCGCTGGCCGTGGTGGTCTCCAACACCGATCCCGGCGCCGCCAAGTCCGGCGCCCGGACCCTGCAGGTGATGGAACCCGTCGCGATCACCGTAGCGCCGACCAACACCACGGCTCGGCTGGGCGCCACGCGGAAGCTCACCGCCAAGGTCTCCAACGCCGTCGACAAATCGGTCAAGTGGACCGTGCAGTCCGTGCCCGCCGGCGCCGACCGCGGTTCCGTGGCCGACGACGGCACCTATACCGCTCCGCTCGCGATGCCGCCCGGTGGCGCCGTCGACATCGTCGCCACCAGCGTCGCCAATCCGGACGCGACCGCCCACGCCACGGTCACCTTGCTGAACCCCGTTCCCGAAATCTCAGGAGTGGCCCCGGTATCGCTGGTCTATGGCCAACAGACCGTTCTCGTCAGCGGCCGCGGCTTCGTCGCCGACTCCGTCCTGCGCCTCGGCGACGTCGCGTTCCCGACCCAGTTCATCTCGCCGACGCAACTCTCCGCGACGGTCACGCTCGGACCGATCCCCGGGCGCATCGTCGGCCTTCGCGTGAGGAATCCCGACCCGGGCGGCGCGCAATCCGACGCCTTCGCCGTCGAGGTCGGACCCGCGGATCCCAAGGTCGGTTACCTGGCCGCCGCGCGTTTCCTCGAGCAGGCGAGCTGGGGACCGGACGCCGACTCGATCGCCCGCGTGCAGGCGATCGGATTCGACGCCTGGATCGACGAACAATTGGTGGCACCCATCTCCCTCTTCCCGGCGTCGGACAGCAATTCCGACAGTCTCGTCGACCAACAATCCGCGTTCTTCGCGCGCGCCATGGCCAATCCCGACCAACTGCGCCAGCGCGTGGCCTTCGCCCTCGGGCAGATCTTCGTGGTCAGCGGCCTGAAGACGGGCGAACCCCGGCAAATGGTCCCGTACCAAAACCTGGTGTCGACGGACGCGTTTGGAACCTACTCCCAGTTGCTGCGGCACGTGACGCTCAGTCCGACCATGGGCGTGTACCTCGACATGGTGAACAACGACAAGGCGGACGCGGCGACGGGTCAGGCTCCGAACGAGAACTACGCCCGCGAGGCGCTCCAATTGTTTTCCATCGGAACTGTCCTATTGAATCCGGACGGTTCCACGCGGCGCGACGCCACCGGCCTGCCGATCGCAACCTATAACCAGGCGATCATCACCGACCTCGCGCGGGCATTCACGGGTTGGACATATCCCGGCAAGGCCATTGCCAAGGGACACAATCGCGAGAACTACCGCGGCGCGATGATCCCCATCGAGGCGAACCACGATCACGAGGCGAAAACCATTTTCCTCGGGATGGAGTTGCCGGCCGGACAGACGGCGCAGCAGGACCTCGACTCGGTTTTGCAGGGTTTGGCCAGCCATCCGAACGTCCCCCCCTTCATTTCGCTCCGGCTCATCCAGCATCTCGTGACCAGCAACCCGAGCCCGGAATACCTGACGCGCGTCAGCCAGGTCTTCGTGCAGTCGCAGGGCGATCTGGCGAAGGTGGTCCGGGCCATCCTGCTCGATCCCGAGGCGCGCGCCGGCGACGATCCGGCCGCGCCCGCGCCCCCCGGGTCGGGCCATTTGCGCGAACCCGTTCTCTACCTGCTGGCGATGCTCCGGACCCTCGACGCGACCGTCCGCGAGCAGAATCCCATCGAGAGTCTGGGAGCGGAGATGGGCCAGAAGGTCTTCTATCCGGCGAGCGTGTTTAACTATTACTCGCCGCTCTACCGCACGCCGGGCGGGATACCCGCGCCGGAATTCCAACTGATGAATTCGTCCAGCGCGTTGGTGCGGGCCAATGCCGTGGAAAGCCTGGTTTCGCGCGGTCTCGACGGCGATGCCAGTTGGAACATGGGCCCCTACCAAGCGCTCGCGGGCAATCCGTCCGCGCTGGTCGACGCGGTCGACAACGCGTTCCTATATGGCCGGCTCCCCGACGAATTGAAGGCGAACATCGTGGCCGCCGTTTCCGCCACGAAGGACACCCGGACGCGGATCCGAAACGCGATTTACCTGGTGGCGACTTCCTCCCTCTACCAGGTCCAGCACTGAGCCTCCACTCCCCACCCCTCCCTCCACGATGAAAGATTATATAACCCGGCGACGGATGCTCCGCATCGGGGCCGGCTCCCTCGGCCTGCTCGGCGTCGGCGGACGACTCGGACGCCTCGGCCTGCTCAACGCTCAGGTGACGAATCCAACGCCCGACTACAAGGCGATGGTCTGCGTCTTCCTGTTCGGCGGCAACGACGGCAACAACGCGGTCGTGCCCATCCAAACCGGGCTCCAGAACTACGCGGGATACGCGGCCGCGCGCGGCGCTGGACTCACCCTCGCCCAAAACACGCTGTCCCAAATCGCGACGGCGTCGGGCGATGTCTATGGCCTGCATCCGTCGCTCGCGCCGTTGGCCGCGCTGTACCAGAAGAACCGCCTCGCGGTCGTGGCGAACATCGGCACCCTGCTGAAGCCGCTTTCCAAAGCCCAGTATGCGCAGGGAAAAATCCCGGTCCCCACCAATCTCTTCTCGCATTCCGACCAGCAACAGCAGTGGCAGACGTCGCCGGGATCGCGCACGGGATGGGGTGGACGAGCCGCCGACATCCTGCAGGCGCTGAACCCCACGACGTTCCCGACCGGCGTTTCCACCTCGGGAAACCCGGTGTTTCTCGCCGGCCAAAACACCCATCCCGCTTCCGTCTCCAACGGTGGGCTCGGGCTCGACGGTTCCGACGGATCGCCGGCGTCGGTCGCGCGCGACAAGGCCTTCCAGCAAATCCTGACGTTCGACACCGGCATGTCGCTCATCCAGGCGGCGAACGGTTTCGCGGCCGACGGCATCCGCGCCGGAAAAGAACTCAACGCGGCGTTGGCCAGCGCGGGCGCGCTCACGACGGTTTTCCCGAACAACGGCCTCGCGGGCCAACTGAAGCAGGTGGCGCAGATCATGAAGGTCCGCGCCGCGCTCGGCATGACGCGGCAGATCTTCTTCGTTTCCCAAGGCGGCTACGACACGCACACCGACCAATTGGCTCAACACGTGAACCTGTTCGGAGAGTTGTCGTCCGCCATGTCCGCGTTCAACGACGCGACGCTCGAACTCGGGATCGACGGACAGGTCGTGACCTTCAGCGAATCGGATTTCGGAAGGACCTGCCAACCGTCGACCGGCGCGGGTTCCGACCATGCGTGGGGCAGCCACCATTTCGTCATGGGCGGGGCGGTCAAGGCGGCGGACGTCTACGGCAAGTTCCCGCTGTTGGCTCTCTCGGGACCGGACGATGTCACCGGCCGCGGCGTGTGGCTCCCGTCCACGTCGATGGACCAATACGCGGCGACCATCGCGTCGTGGTTCGGCGTCCCCGACGCGTCGCTCGCCGGCGTGTTCCCCAATCTGGCGAACTTCACGAGCAACAAGCTCGGGTTCGTCTGACGGATCCACGCAGTCGGAACCGTGGGTGACGGCGGCCCGCCGTCACCTGTGTCAGTCGAAGCGAGTTGGTTGACGGGCCAAACGCTGCACCCCAAAGCAAGCCGCAACCCACCCCAACGTGGCGGCGCGCTGCCGCCACCCACCCAGGCTGCCGCCACCCACCCGGGCTGCCTTAACCCACCCGCTGCTTCCCCGCGCGGTCGATTCCACGGTTGCCCCGGCATCCAACCGCCTCTAGAAAGGCCGGCCTTTGGTATGTCGGTCACTCCTCCTTCCAGTCCAACCGCTCCGGTGCCGAGCGATTTCATCCGCGACATCGTCGCCGCGGACCTCGCTTCCGGCCGCCACCTCCGGATCGTCACCCGCTTCCCTCCGGAACCGAACGGCTATCTCCACATCGGCCACGCGAAATCGATCTGCCTGAACTTCGGCATCGCCCGCGAACACGGCGGCCAGTGCAACCTGCGGATGGACGACACCAACCCCGCGAAGGAAGACGTCGAGTACGTCGAGTCGATCCTCGAGGACGTGCAGTGGTTGGTCGGTGGTTGGGCGGACCACGTGCTCTCGATGAAACCCCGCGGCGCGAAAGCGACGGAGGTCGACGTCGAGGGACGCCCTGATTTCCACCAACATGGAGTCCGCGGCGCCGAGGCCGGGGGCCGCGCGTTGGAGCCTTTCTTCGCCTCCGACTATTTCGAACCGCTCCACCGGCACGCGATCGAACTGATCCGCCGTGGTTTCGCCTACGTGTGCGATCTCTCGCCGGCGGACACCGAGGCCTACCGCGGCTCCCCGGACCGTCCGGGCAAGGACAGCCCGTTCCGGACCCGGGGCGTCGCGGAAAGCCTGGACCTGTTCGCGCGGATGCGTGCCGGCGAGTTCCCGGACGGGGCACGCACGTTGCGCGCGAGGATCGACATGACGTCGCCGAACATCTGGCTTCGCGACCCCGTGCTGTACCGGATCCGGCACGTCGAACACCACCAGACCGGCAAGGCGTGGTGCATCTACCCGCTCTATGATTTCGCGCACTGCCTGAGCGACTATCTCGAGGGCGTGACGCACTCGATCTGCACGCTGGAATTCGAGGTGCACCGGCCGTTGTACGACTGGATCCTCGGGAACCTCGGATTGCCGCGGCCCTTGCCTCACCAGTTCGAGTTCGCGCGCCTCAACCTCGGCTACACCGTGATGAGCAAGCGCAAGCTGCTCCAATTGGTGAACGAACGGATCGTGAACGGATGGAGCGACCCGCGCCTGCCCACGATCTCCGGGTTGCGCCGGCGCGGCGTCTCGCCCGGGGCGCTCCGCGACTTCGCCTACCACATCGGCGTCACCAAGCACAACGCGCTCACCGACGTCGCGGTCCTCGAGAAGGCGATCCGCGACGACCTGAACCGCATCGCGCTCCGGCGCCTCGCCGTGCTGCGTCCGATCAAGCTAGTGCTCGTGAACTTGGCGCCCGACGAGACCGTCGAATGCAACGCCACCAACAATCCCGAGGACCCGGCATCGGGCACGCGGACGATGACGCTGACGCGCGAGGTGTTCATCGAGGCGGACGACTTCATGGAAGTTCCCCCGCCGAAGTACTTCCGGCTTCGTCCGGGCGGCGAGGTGCGCCTCAAATACGCGTGCATCATCCGGTGCGACGAGGTGGTGAAAGATGCAACGGGCAACGTCGTCGAGTTGCGCTGCTTCGCGGACCTGACCACGCGGACGGGCGAGCCCAACTCGGGAAAGAAGGTCAAGGGGACGATCCATTGGGTAAGCGCGGAGCGATCCGTGGCGGCCGAGGTGCGCTTGTACGACCGGTTGTTCACGGAGCAGGAGCCCGACGCCGAGGGACGCGATTTCAAGAGCGTGCTCAATCCCAGGTCGTTGGAAGTGGTCACCGCCCGCCTCGAACCGTCGTTGGCGGCGGCGGATCCCGCGCTGCGATACCAGTTCGAGCGCCTTGGATACTTCTGCGTGGACGAGGATTCACGGCCGGACCGGTTGGTTTTCAACCGGACCATTCCCTTGAAAGACGCTTGGGCGAAAGAGACGGCGAAGGGTTGAGGTCGGGCGCGGCAACCGCGTCGACCCCGGCCACGTCTGGAGCCGGCGGACAGGCCTTTTGAACCGGACTGGCGGGCCGTGCGACGCGATCCCGACGTTCTGCGTACCGCAGTCTTGACCGGTCGATGGTGTATCCGCAGTGTGGCCGCGTGCTTGTTGGGCACGCTTCATGTTCGCACAATTAAAGGGTCTCTTCTCCAACGATATCGGGATCGACCTTGGAACCGCCAACTCGCTCGTTTACGTGCGGGATCAGGGCATTGTATTGCGTGAACCTTCGGTCGTCGCCATCCAGGCGGGGACCACGAACGTTTTGGCCGTCGGCGAGGAAGCCAAGCGCATGCTTGGAAGAACGCCCGGCAACATCGTCGCCATCCGACCGATGAAAGACGGCGTCATCGCCGACTTCGAAATCACGGAGGCGATGCTGCGTCATTTCATCCAGAAGGTTCACCATCGCAAGTTGATCGCCCCGCGCGTCGTCGTGGCGGTTCCCAGTGGGATCACCGAGGTGGAGAAGCGCGCGGTGAAGGATTCCGCGATGCACGCGGGCGCCCGCGAGGTCTATCTGATCGAGCAACCGATGGCCTCGGCCATCGGCGTCGGCCTGCCGGTTCACGAACCGGCCGGCAGCATGATCGTGGACATCGGCGGCGGCACGTGCGAGATCGCCATCATTTCGTTGGCCGGCATCGTGTTCAGCCGGTCCGTGCGGGTGGGTGGCGACGAGTTCGACGAGACCATCGTCGCGCACATGAAGAAGGCCCACAATCTCATGATCGGCGAACGCACCGCCGAAGATATCAAGATTCGCATCGGTTCGGCCAACACGTTGGACCAGGAGCTCACGATGGAAGTGAAGGGACGCGACCTCTCCGCAGGTCTGCCCCGCACCGTAGCCGTCCGCTCCGAGGAGATCCGGGAAGCCCTCAAGGAACCCCTTTCCAGCATCCTCGAATCCATTCGCATCACCCTCGAACGCTGCCCTCCCGAACTCTCGGCCGACCTCGTCGACCGCGGGATCGTCATGGCGGGTGGCGGCGCCCTCCTGCGCAACATCGACCGGATGGTCTCCAACGAGACCGGCCTGCCGGTGCACATCGCCGACGATCCGCTCAGCGCGGTGGCGACCGGGACGGGACGGGTGCTCCAGGAACTCGCGTTCCTGAAGCGAGTGGCTTCGTCCACCAACTGAGCCAACCCGCGATTCCTGGTTTCTTCGGAGTGCGTTCGTCCGTGTCGACGACGGGACGAACGTGTTGAAACGCACGCATTATCTGGCCGCGCTGGGCACCGTGCTCTTGCTGGTGCTCGTGCTCATGAACCTGCCCGGACCCGCCGCGGCCCGCCTCAAGCTGGCCGCCGGCGGTTTCTTCCTGCCCCTCTTCGGCGCCGTGGCCGGCTCCCAGAGCTTCGTCGACCGCGCGTCCTACGACATCCTCCCGCACTCCACGCTCGTCTCCGAGATGCAGCGGCTCGAACGCGAGAACGCCGCCCTGAAACTCGCCGCCGCCCAGGGCGCCGACGCGATCGCCGAGAACAACCGCCTCCGCACCCAGTTGGGAGCGCTGCCCCGCGGCCCGTGGAAACCACGGCTCTGCCGCCTCGTCGCGCGCGACTCCTCCACCTGGTGGCGCACCGCGCTGATCGACTACGGCACCCGCGACGGCGCCCAGATCAACCAGACCATCGTCGCCGACGGCGGGCTCGTCGGACGCATCAGCGCGGTCGGCTACAGCCAGAGCCAGATCGCGTTCGTCGGCGACGCCGATTGCGGCGTGTCGGTCACCGTCGCCGAGACGCGCGACCTCGGGGTCATCAAGGGGTCGCAAACCACGACCGACGCCGGGACCGCCGAGTTGACCATGCTCCAGAACTGCCCGCAGGTGATGCCCGGGCACAAGGTGGTCACCAGCGGTTTCGGCGGCGTGTTCCCGCACGGCCTTCCGGTCGGAACCATCCTCGACACGCGGCCGTCCGCCGGCGGGCTCTACACCGGCGCGCGCATCCGGCTGTTCGCCAATCTCAACCGCCTCGACGAGGTGTGGGTGCTGCAACCATGAGCTGGCTTTCACCCGCGATGCTCTTCCTCGTCGCCTGGCTCGCGATTTTCGCGCAGACGCAGTTCCCGCTCGTCCGCGATTTCATCGGCACGCCTCCGGGCATCCTGCCCGCGCTCGTCGTCTACGCCGCGTTCACCCACGGCATCGGCACCGTCACCTCGCTCGCCGTCGTCGGCGGGCTGTGGCTCGACGCGCTGTCCGGATCGCGGCTCGGCGTGAGCATCGGCCCGCTGTTCGCGGTCGGGTTCGTCCTCCATGCCCGCCAGCACCTGTTGCTGCGCGAGCAACGCTACGCGCAGTTCTGGCTCGGATTCGGCGCCGGCGTCGTGGCGCCGCTTGCCACCGGCGGATTGCTCCAACTCGGCGCCCGCCAACCGTATTTTGGGCCGACGACCACGTTCCAACTGATCGTGTCCGGCCTTTTCAACGGCCTCGCCTGCCCCGCCGCGTTCCTCCTCTTCGACCGTCTTCGCTCCGCGTTTGAGTACCAAGCCGTCGGACCCGGTCCATTCCGGGCCGACCGCGAGATCAAGCGCGGACGCACCTGATCCATGCTCGTCCTCGACCAGATCAACAGGGGGGAACGCCCGCTCCGCGTCGTCGCGGTGGGCGTTGGCCTCGGTCTGCTCGTGCTCGCAGCCGGGCTCTGGCAGGTGCAGGTCCTCTCCGGCGCCAAATACCGCCAGCGCCAGGAAACCCAGAGCTTCCGCACCGTCCGCGTCCCCGCGATCCGCGGCCGCATCCTCGACCGCAACCGCGTTCCCATCGCCGACAACCAGCCGCGCTATCGGCTCGACGTCTATCTCGACGAACTCGTCCCGCAGTTCAACCAGACGGAAACGCTGCTTCGCAAACAGCTCCTCGCCGCGCGCGGCGCCTCCAACCAGCCGGACCCCTCGCTCTGGCAACGCCTCGCCGCGAAGTTCTCCCGCCAGAAGCGCAAGCCCGCCATCACCGCCGAGGAACGCGACCTCCTCAAACGCCAGGCCCGCTACCAGGTCGTCTCCGGCATCATCGCCCGGATCAACGCCCGCCTCGGACTGCACATCGTCAAATCCGAGGCCGACCTCTTCCAGCACTGGCGCCAGAAACGCGCCCTGCCCTTCCCGGTCATCGATCATCTCACCGATATCCAGGTCGCCATCCTTACCGAACAGGCCTGGTCGATTCCCGGCGTCGAACTCGACCAGGTCCCGGTCCGCTTCTATCCCAACGGCAAACTCGCCGCCCACATCGTCGGCTATGTCATCCGCGCCGATGAGTTCGACGAGGAGGACCGCGCCTTCGATTACCGCCTCCGTGATTTTACCGGCGCCATCGGCATCGAACGCGCGTTCGACCGGCAACTCCGTGGCACCTCCGGCGCCAAGAGCATCCTCATCAACAGTTCGGGCTACCGCCATCGCCAGGGCGAGATCGTCCTCGACGAACCCCGCCCCGGCGACAACGTCGTCACCACCCTCGATTCCGGCCTGCAGAAGGCCGTGGAATCCTCGCTCGCGCAGGTGGCCGGCGACGAACGCGGCGCGGTCGTGGTGCTCGACCCGCGCAACGGCGACATCCTCGCGCTCGCCTCCGCGCCGACGTTCGACCCGAACATGTGGATCGACGGCGTTTCGGCGAAGGACTACGAGCCGTTCCTCGACCCGAAGATGAAGCCCGGGTTCAACCGCGCGACGTTCGGGTATTACGCGCCGGGATCGACCTTCAAGATCATCACCGCGCTGGCCTGTCTCGACGCCGGCGTGCTCACCACCGAGAACGTCCACGAAAAGATGCGGACCCTCGGATTCTACCGCATCGGCAACGACACCAAGAAGGACACCGCGCCCCCGGGCGAATACGATTTCCGGCGCGCGTTCATCAAGTCGAGCAACGCCTACTTCATGGACCACGCCATGAAGCTTGGCCTTGAACGCCTGCTCGCCATGGGCAAGCGGTTCCACCTCGGCGAGAAGGCCGGTCTCCGCGTCGGCGAGGAAGCCGCCGGACTTTTCCCGGCGACCGACGAGGTCCGCGGCGGCGGGTCGAAGAGCTATCTGGCGGACGTCAGCATCGGGCAGGAAATCACCGTCACTCCCGTGCAACTCGCCGTTGCCGTCGGCGCCGTCGCCAACGGCGGCACCGTCTATTGGCCGCGCGTCGTCGATCGCATCGAACCCGCCGACATCCTCTCGGAAGCGCCCACCGACCGCATTCGCGGCGGACAGGTCCGCGACCATCTCAACCTCAGGCCCGAGTACTTCGACATCGTGCGCTCCGCGATGCGCGACGACGTCGGCAGCGACGAGGGGAGCGGCGCGCGCGCCCGCGTGAAGGATTTCGCCGTGTGCGGCAAGACCGGCACGGCCGAGGTGAAGAAAGGCCACGTGCTCATCGACAAGATCACGTGGTTCGCGAGCTACGCGCCGTTCGAGTCCCCGCGCTACGTGGTCATCGTGATGGTCGAGAGCGGCGGGTCCGGCGGCGGCACGTGCGCGCCCGTGGCCCAGCGCATCTACGAGTATCTCCACGACCGCGAACGCTCGGGCACCGCGATGGGCATGCCATGAACGCGATCCAGAACCAGACCGCGCCGCGCCGCGAGGGGATGCTCGACCGCCCCCTTTGGGCCGCCGTCGTCGGCCTCATGGGCATCGGCGCCGCTTTCATCTTCAGCGCCACGGGCAACAACGAGATCGCGCGGCACGCCGCGTGGTTCGACTTCACCGCCGTCCGCCAGTCCCTCGCCTACGCCTTCGGCATCGGCATTGTCGTCGCCATGTGTTTCGTCGACTACTCGCGCCTCGCGCGTTGGTCGCTCCCCGCCTATTGGGCCTCGATCGCGTTGCTCGTCTGCGTCTATCTTTTCGGCGTCGAACGCCTCGGGGCCAAACGCTGGATCGACCTGGGTCCCATCCAATTCCAGCCGTCCGAATTCGCCAAGCTCGCGTTCCTCTTCGCGCTCGCGAACTTCCTCTCCCGCCCCGTGGGCGAACTCGCCTCGCGCGCCCTCTTCGTGAAGGCACTCGGGATGGCGCTCCTCCCGTTCGCCCTCATCCTCAAGCAACCCGACCTCGGGTCCGCCCTCGTCTTCCTGCCGATGGCGCTCGTCATGATGCTCGTCGCCGGCGTCCCGCGCCGGCTCCTCCTGCGTTTCCTCGCCGCCGCGGGGATCCTCGTCTCGCTCGTGCTCGTCGACGTCCTTTTCGCGCCGCCCTCGTGGCGTTTCGTCCGGCTCGAGGAATACCAGCGCCACCGCCTGCTCGTTTACTTCGGACTCGATTTCGCGCCCGCCGGCGCGTCCGACAACGAACGCATCGCCGCCCGCGCCGAACAGGAGAAGAAAAGCTACAACGTCAAGCAGGCCCTCATCTCCGTCGGCTCCGGCGGACTCGTCGGCAAGGGCTGGCGCCAGGGCACCCAGGGCGCCCTCGGCTACCTTCCGCGCGCCGTCGCGCACAACGATTTCATCTTCTCGGTCATCGCCGAGGAGACCGGTTTTTTCGGGAGCATCTTCGTGCTCTCCCTCTACGCGGTGGTGCTGTTTTCCGGCATCAAGATCGCGGACCAGGCGCGCGACCGCCTGGGACGCATCCTCGCCGCGGGAGTCGTCACCCTCCTCTTCACCCACGTCTTCGTGAACATCGGGATGAACATCCGGCTGATGCCGGTGACGGGAATTCCACTGCCCCTGCTCAGCGCGGGAGGAACCTCGGTGGTCTGTTCCCTGGTCGCCATCGGCATCCTCCAGAACATCCACCAGAACCGCCGTCATTACTGACCGCACGACCCATCGACCCGACCATGAGCCACCAAACTTTCAAGCGCGGCCACCGCGCCATCCACTACAAGCCCACCGGCGGGCTCGGCACCAGCCGCCCCGCCACCGACCCTTCCCGCGCGCGGTCCGACACCATCGGCAGGCGTCCCGCGGACGACCGCGTCTACGACACGCGCCGCCACGAGGCCGAGGTGCGCCGCGCCGAAAACCTCGCCGCCGGGCTTCCCGAGGACGCCCACGATCCGGACGCACCGAACCTCACTGCCTCCGGGCGCGACCAATCCTTCCGCGCGCCGGACCGCGGCCACCATCACCACGACGACGCCCGTGATCCCCGCGATGGATCGCCCGCCGACGCGCAGGGTCCCGCCCGCGCCCCGGAAAGCCAGCGCGCCCCGGGCGAGGAACGGGGACGCGGACGGGGCGGACGGGGCGGACGTGGCCGCGACGGTCGCGGCTCCCGCGATGGCCAGGGACGCGGCGAAAACCGGCAGGAAGGACGCGAGCAGCGCGACGGACGCGATCGCGAGTCGCAGTCGCAGTCGCAGCCGCAGCCGCAGCCGCAGGCCCAGCAGCAGGAACCCCGCGGCCTCATCGAGAAGGCCAAGGCCGCCGTCAAGGACGTGGTCAAGAAGGTCCGCAACCTCATCCAGAACGAGCCCAAGACCGTCAAGGAGGTCGTCATCAACGCCGAGCCGCTCGAGACCCGCGTCGCGGTGCTCGAGGACGGACGCCTCGAGGATTTCACCGTCGAGCGCACCAACGACCCGCGCCTCGTCGGCTCGATCTTCAAGGGCAAGGTCAAGAACCTCGAGGACAACCTCAAGGCCGCGTTCGTCGACATCGGTTTCGAGAAGAACGCCTTCCTCCATTACTGGGACATCGTTCCCAACAGTTTCGATTCCGGCGTCGAGGTCATCGACCGTCCCGACGCGAAGAACCGCAAGGACGCCAGGCAGAAAATCACGCAGAAGGATGTTCCCCGCCTCTATCCGCCGGGATCCGAGATCATCGTGCAGGTCACCAAGGACGCCATCGGGACCAAGGGCCCGCGCGTCACCACCAACCTCGCGCTGCCCGGACGTTACCTCGTCCTTCTCCCGAATTCCGACCAGTCCGGCATCTCGCGCAAGATCGAGAGCCACGAGGAACGCCAGCGTCTCAAGAAGATCGTCCGCGAGCTGAAAATCCCCGACGGCATGGGCGTGATCATCCGCACCGCCGGCGAGGGACGCCTCCGCCGCTACTTCATCCGCGACCTCGCGATGCTCCTCGGCGAATGGCAGAAGATCGAGGAAGCCATCAAGACGCAGCCGCCCGCGACGTGCGTTTTCCAGGAACCCGACCTCATCGAGCGCACCGTGCGCGACTTCCTCACCGAGGACGTCACCCGCATCCTCATCGATGACGCGCGGAAGCACGAGCACGTCACCGAACTCATCCACCGCATCAGCCCGCGTTCCGCCAAGAAGGTCCATTTCTACAACGAGGCCGAGCCGTTGTTCGACCGCTTCAACATCTCGCGCCAGCTCGAGACCGCGTTCAGCCGCCAGGTCCCGCTCAAGAGCGGCGGCTACCTCGTCATCGACGAGACCGAGGCGCTCGTCGCCATCGACGTCAACACCGGCAAACACAAGGGTGGAAAGGACCACGATTCCGCGATCGTGAAGGTCAACATCGAGGCGGCCGACGAGATCTGCCGCCAGCTCCGCCTCCGCAACATGGGCGGCATCATCGTGCTCGACTTCATCGACATGCGGCCGCGCAAGGACCAGCTCGCCGTTTTCCAGCGCGTGAAGGACGGCCTCCGCCGCGACAAGGCCAAGACCCACGTCCTTCCGCTCTCGCAGCTTGGCCTCATGGAAATGACCCGCCAGCGACAGACCGAATCCGTGCAGTCCTCGCTCTACGAGGATTGCACCGGATGCCGCGGCCGCGGGTTCATCAAGAGCGCCGAGACCATGAGCGTCGAGATCCAGCGCAAGCTCACCTCGATCCTGAAGGCCCGTCCGCGCGACGAGAGCGACTTCCAGGTCAAGGTGGTCTGCAACCCGAAGGTGCTCGAACGCCTGCGCACCCGCGACGAACAGCTCCTCATCGACCTCGAGAAGAAGTTTTTCGCGAAGCTGTCGTTCCGTCCCGACGGCTCGTTCCACAACGAGCAATGGATCATCTACGACGCCCTCACCAACGAGGAGATCGCCCGCTCCCGCGACCAAAACGCCCAGCAGTGATCCCGAAGCGACCGTAGCGACGTTCGGCACTGCCCACTGAAAACTGAAGACTGACCACTAGTTAGCCCCATGATCGCCATCCTCGTCGGAACAAACCGTCCCGACTCGAACACCGGGCGCGTCGCGCGCCATGTCGAGTCGCTCCACCGCGCCCTCGGCGCCGAAACCGAGTTGATCGACCTCGGCACGTTGCCCGCCGATTCGTTCAGTGCCGCCGCCTATGGGTCGCGGCCACCGGCGGTACAGGCTTTCGCAGACATCGTCCTGCGGGCCGACGGCCTCGTCGTCGTGACGCCCGAGTACAACGGTGGCCTCCCCGGCGCGCTGAAGTATTTCGTCGATCTGCTCCCGTTCCCCGCGTCGTTCGAGCGCCGCCCGGTATGCTTCGTCGGTCTCGCCGCCGGACAATGGGGCGCGCTCCGGCCCGTCGAGCAGCTCCAGGCGATCTTCGGTTACCGCAACGCGCACCTGTATCCGGAACGCGTCTTCATTCCCGGCATCCACGAGGTCCTCGATGCCGACGGGAAAATCTCCGAGCCAAAACTCGACGCCCGACTCCGCGACCAGGCCACCGGATTCCAGCGCTTCGTCCGCAATCTCCCCCCCGCGCCCTCGATCGATCGCCTCGGCGTTTGCTCGTGGTCGCTCCAGCCGGAGAACGCGGCCGAACTCGTCTCGCGCCTCGCCGGGACCGGCGTCCGCGCGCTCCAACTCCATCTCGACCCTCTCCGCGAGAACCCAGCCGCATGGTCCGCGCTGCCCGCGCTGCTCCGCGACCATGGCATCCGAGTGCTCTCGGGAATGATGACCACCGTGGGCGAGGACTACGCCACGCTCGACACCATCCGCGTCACCGGGGGCGTGGTTCCCGACGCGACGTGGCCGGCGAACCGGGCGAACTTTGTCGCGAACGCCGCGATCGCGAAATCGTTGGG